>CAZGJH010000123.1:0-7657 GCA_964525735.1 uncultured Sangeribacter sp. | reverse complement strand
ACGGCGCAGATGCAGAGCACCTTCTCCGCTTTCACCTTGCTCATGATGGCGCTGCCGGCCACGCGGGCGCACATGAAGAGGCCGAGGCCGCCAAACGAGAGCACAACGGCGGCCGTGCGGGCGTCGAGCCAACCGTCGTAAGTTACATAATTGATAAATAGGCTGTTGATAGAGATTTCGGCAATTTCGTAGAAGAAGAGAGCACCGACGCCGGTCATGAAATGGCGGTTGCTGAGGAGCGATCGCAGGGCAGCTCCGGCGGCCATGCCTTTCTCTGTGCCGTCGCCGCCGATTTCAGGCAGCTTGACGCGGGAGAAGATGAGGGCCACGCATACCACCACGGCTCCCATGATGGTGTAGGGGAGGGCTACGTCGCCGTCGCCGTTTTCGCCGAAGATGAGCGGGGCCACGAGGGCCGGGGCTATGAGGCAGCCGAGGCCGTTGAACGACTGGGCCAGGTTGAGGCGGCTTGCGCCTGTGGAGCGGTCGCCGAGTTCGGTGATGTAAGGGTTGGCGGCTGTTTCGAGCACCACGAGTCCGCAGCCGATGATGAAGAGGGCCACGAGGAAGAAGGCGAAAGAGGCTACGCCGGCGGCCGGGATGAAGAGGAATGCGCCGAGGGCGAAGAGGAGCAGACCGAGCACGACGCCTCGGCGATAGCCCCAGCGGGTGAGGAAGAGGCCGGCGGGTATGGCCATGAGGAAGTAGCCGCAGTAGGTGGTGAGCTGCACCATCGACGACTGAGCGATAGAGATTTCGAGCGTATCCTGGAAGTGTTTGTTGAGCACATCGAGGATAGAGCGGGCGAAGCCCCAGATGAAGAAGAGGGAGGTGACGAGGATGAACGGCACGAGGTATTGCCGGCTCACGAGTGAGACTTTTTCTGTTTTCATGCTAACTTTTACTGTTTTTCAAGCTATTTTCATGCTGTCAGGTATCATTACGATTCGACACCGCGAAGTTAGTCATAATCTCCGAACTATGCAAACAAAATAGAGCGGGCCTCCGGATTGCCGAAGGCCCGCTCTGAGCTTGTTCCTTATTTATTCGCTTTAATTTTGCTTTGCTTACGCTAATTTTGCTTTGCTTACGCTAATTTTGCTTTGCTTAGTTGACGTTGGAGTAGGGAGCGTCGGAGTTGTCAAGACGATTGGCTTGCATGTTCTGCACCTCTACAAGGAGCGCGGCCTTGATGGCCTCGATTGCCTTCGCATCAAGCTCGGGATAATCGGTGTATTTGTCCATATCTTCCGGCTCTACCTCGTGGACAGCCGGAGTGGTGTAGTAGGTGTAGTTGCTCTCGGGAAGCTTCGACTTCAGATAGTCGTTGAGCTCGTTTTCGAGATCTACGATCAGTTTTGACTTCTCGAAATCCTCACGTGTATCGTCGGAGGAGACGCGAAACTTGGCGCTGTCGCCGAAGCTTACAATATAAAGTTTGCTTTTCATAACCTTTGGTGTTTAATAATTGATTCTGCTATTAAAACGCCACGTCGGCCCGCAAAGTTCATACACACTGCATTCCCGAGTCAAAACCGCACATTACCCGAAGAGGCTCCAGGTCACGGTGAGACCGGCCATCACGATCGCCACCATCGACATCAGTTTGATGAGGATGTTGAGGCTCGGGCCAGATGTATCCTTGAAGGGATCACCCACGGTGTCGCCCACTACGGTTGCTTTGTGCACGTCGCTACCCTTGCCGCCGAAATTGCCCTCTTCTACGTATTTCTTGGCGTTGTCCCACGCGCCGCCTGCATTGGCCATGAACACGGCCAGGACGAAGCCAGCCGAGAGGCCGCCTACCAGCAGACCTACCACACCCGGCACGCCGAAGATGAGGCCTACGAGGATAGGCACGGCTATGGCCAACATCGAGGGGAACACCATCTCACGCTGCGCGCCCTTTGTAGAAATCTGCACGCAACGCGCATAATCGGGTTCTGCATCGCCCGTGAGAATACCCTTGATCTCGCGGAACTGACGGCGCACCTCCTCTACCATGTGAGCGGCCGCGCGACCCACGGCGTTCATCGTAAGGCCACAGAAAAGGAAGGCCATCATGGCTCCGATAAACATACCTGAAAGCACCATCGGGTTCATGAGATTGACGTTGTAAGCCATCATGAAATCGGTGAATGTGGCTGCTTCGAGTGGAATCTGGATGTCGGGCTGGTCGATCGACGTGCCTATCTGTATGAACTCGTGGCCGATACGATGCAGACCGATGCGAATCTCCTCTACGTAAGATGCGAGCAGAGCCAGACCAGTGAGGGCTGCCGAACCGATGGCGAAGCCCTTGCCCGTGGCGGCTGTAGTGTTGCCGAGCGAGTCGAGTGCGTCGGTACGCTTGCGCACCTGTTCGCCCAGGCCGCTCATCTCGGCATTGCCGCCGGCATTGTCGGCGATGGGGCCGTAAGCGTCAGTGGCCAAGGTGATTCCGAGTGTGGAGAGCATACCTACGGCGGCGATGCCGATGCCGTAGAGACCCCAAGAGATGTTGGTGAAATCATAGCCCGAAGCAAGCCAATAAGAGAGAATGATACCCGCAACTACGGTGATGACAGGAATAGCTGTTGACACCATGCCCAGACCGATACCGGAGATAATCACTGTGGCCGGGCCCGTCTGTCCGCTCTCCGAAAGTTTCTTTGTTGGGGTGTAAGATTGTGAGGTGTAATACTCTGTGGCACGTCCGATTATGATACCAACCACGAGACCCACTACCACTGCGAGCGAAAGATTCACCCAGTTGGGAATCTGTAGAAGCCAAAGCAGAAGGAAGGTGGCGCCCACGATCAGCAGCGAGCTGAGGTTGGTGCCCACGGCAAGAGAGTCGAGCAGGTTCTTGATCGAGGCGTTCTCTTTGGTCTTCACTGCGAAAATGCCGATGATGGAGAGTATGATGCCCACGGCTGCGATGAGCATCGGGGCGAGCACAGCCTTGATCTGGAGCTCGACGGCACCGTCTACACCGAGTGTGGCCACGGCTCCGGCTCCTGCGGCGGCTCCGAGAGCGGCTGTTGCGAGCACAGAGCCGCAATAGCTCTCGTAGAGGTCGGCGCCCATACCGGCCACGTCGCCCACATTGTCGCCTACGTTGTCGGCGATAGTAGCAGGGTTACGGGGATCGTCTTCTGGGATTCCGGCTTCCACCTTACCTACAAGGTCGGCGCCCACGTCGGCTGCCTTCGTATAGATGCCGCCTCCCACACGTGCGAAGAGGGCCTGTGTGCTGGCGCCCATGCCGAAGGTAAGCATCGTTGTGGTGATCATGGTAAGCTTGTGAGTGCCCTCGTCGGGCTCGATCCAGTTGAGCAGCAGATACCAGAAGGAGATGTCGAGCAGGCCGAGACCTACTACCACCAGACCCATCACGGCTCCCGAACGGAATGCCACGCGCAAGCCTGAGTTGAGGCTCTCACGGGCAGCGTTGGCTGTGCGCGCCGAGGCGTAAGTGGCTGTCTTCATGCCGAGATAACCAGCCAATCCGCTGAAGAAACCGCCTGTGAGGAAGGCTACGGGCACCCATTGGTTCTGCACGCCAAATCCGTAGGCCATAATAGAGAAGATGATCACGAGTACCACAAACACTGCGGTGACAACTTTGTACTGCTGACGCAGATACGACATCGCGCCCGTTCTGACGTGGGCTGCGATCTTCTGCATCAGGGGGGTGCCTTCGCTCTCTTTCTTCATCTGCGTGAAGAAAAACCACGCCAAGATGAGAGCGAGCACCGAAGATGCAGGTACTATCCAAAAAAGAGGATTCATGATAAGGTTACATTTATGAATTAGTAATTTAGGAGAGGTGTTATTAAGGCCTCTCCGACTTCGAAGCGGTAAAGTTACAAAAAATTTTGATGCACTACAATAGTAAGTTTTGTCTTTGCTTCGGTTTTTGAGGTTAGTTTAGAGGCGCGCTGACGCATTGGGACAATGCTTTCCACCTAACAGGTGCTTCTGGGAGGCGCGGGGGCGCGCCTCTTCCCAGTCAGCTGCTGACGCACGGAGGAGCGTGCTTGATAGCAGTCGGGTGGTTTTGGTTTGGTGAATGGGGATTTTTTTTGTAATTTTGTGTTTTAAAACGAAATTTCGGCAATTATGGCAAATCAAGAACTTTCAGAACAGGAATTAGTGCGCCGCAAAAGCATGCAGGCGCTCCGCGACCGTGGTATAGAGCCCTATCCCGCCGCGGAATATAACGTCACGGGGCATTCCGCAGAAATCAAGGAGAATTTCAAAGATGATGAGGAGCAGCGCCGCGAAGTGACTGTGGCAGGGCGTATCATGAGCCGCCGCATCATGGGCAAGGCCTCTTTCATGGAGCTGCAGGATGCTGACGGACGCATCCAGGTGTATGTGAGCCGCGACGACCTCTGCCCGGGCGAGGATAAGGATATGTATAACGTGGTGTTCAAGAAGCTGCTCGATATCGGCGACTTCATCGGCGTGAAGGGCTACGTGTTCCGCACGCAGATGGGCGAGATCTCGATCCACGCCGAGGAGATCACGGTGCTCTCCAAGAGCCTCCGTCCGCTCCCCGTGGTGAAGATGAAAGATGGCAAGGCCTACGACGCCTTCACCGACCCTGAGCAGCGCTACCGCCAGCGTTACGTCGACCTGGTCGTAAACAAGGGTATCAAGGACATTTTCATGAAGCGCACGAAGATCTTCAACACGATGCGCCAGTATTTCAACGAGCATGGTTTCGTGGAGGTGGAGACGCCCATCTTGCAGGCTATACCTGGCGGCGCGTCGGCCCGCCCCTTCATCACGCATCACAATGCCCTCGACATACCTCTCTACCTGCGTATCGCCAACGAGCTTTATCTGAAGCGCCTTATCGTGGGCGGTTTCGAGGGTGTGTATGAGTTTGCGAAAGATTTCCGCAACGAGGGTATGGACCGCACGCACAATCCCGAGTTTACCTGCATGGAGATTTACGTTTCCTACAAGGATTACCGCTGGATGATGACGTTTACGGAGAAGATGCTGGAGCGCATCTGCATGGCTGTGAACGGCTCGACGGAGGTGCAGATCGGCGACCATACGGTGTCGTTCAAGGCTCCCTTCCCGCGCGTGACGATGACGGAGGCTATCCTTGAGAAGACCGGCTTCGACATCACCGGCAAGAGCGAGGAGGAGCTCCGCGCTTTCTGCAAGAGCAACGGTATCGAGGTGGAGGATTCTTGGGGCAAGGGTAAGCTGATCGACGAGATCTTCGGCGAGAAGTGTGAGGGAAGCTACATACAGCCTACCTTCATCATCGACTATCCGATAGAGATGTCGCCTCTCACGAAGCGTCACCGCGACAATCCGGAGCTCACGGAGCGTTTCGAGCTGATGGTAAACGGCAAGGAGCTCGCCAATTCATATTCAGAGCTCAACGACCCGATCGACCAGTATGAGCGATTCGTGGAGCAGATGCGCCTTGCCGACAAGGGGGATGACGAAGCCATGATCATAGACGGCGACTTTATCCGTGCGCTCGAATACGGTATGCCCCCCACGGCGGGTATGGGTATCGGCATGGACCGTCTGACGATGCTCATGACGGGCCAGGAGGCCATTCAGGAGGTGCTTCTCTTCCCGC
This sequence comes from uncultured Sangeribacter sp., assembly GCA_964525735.1. Classification (GTDB taxonomy): domain Bacteria; phylum Bacteroidota; class Bacteroidia; order Bacteroidales; family Muribaculaceae; genus Lepagella. The sequence goes on along the minus strand of CAZGJH010000123.1, from coordinate 2,061 downwards.
AGATGCGCCCCGAGAAGAAGCAGAACAAGGAGGATAACTCCGACAAAGAGGCTGAGTGACAATGGATGCCCTCGGTAAAATAGCCGTTATAGGATCAGGCAGCTGGGCCACGGCATTGGCCAAGCTCCTGCTCCTCAACAACGACCGTATCAGCTGGTATATCAGGCGCCCGGAGCGGATCGAGGAGTTTATCAAATACCGGCGTAATCCGGTGTATCTCTCCGATGTGACTTTCGACACGGCTCGTATCGACTTCACGGCCGATATCAACGAAGCCGTGCGCGATGCGGGCACGCTGGTTGTGGCTGTGCCGTCGCCTTACGTGAAGAGCGAGGCCGACCGTATCACGGAGGATATCTCCGGGAAGAATATCGTGTCGGCGGTGAAGGGTATCGTGCCGGGCGAAGATATGATCGTTACGGAGTGGTTTTCGCGCCGTTTCGGCTGCAAAGACAGCAATCTGCTGGTGATAGGCGGCCCTTGCCACGCCGAGGAGGTTGCGCTCGATCATCTGAGCTATCTCACGATCGGCTGCCACGACACCGATAAGAGCGCGCTTTTCTGCCGTGCGATAGCGGGCCCGAGGCTCAAGACGATCGTCTCGAGCGATGTGGCCGGCATAGAATATGGCGCGGTGCTGAAAAACGTCTATGCCATCGCTTCCGGTATGGTGGGAGGCTTGAAGGCGGGCGACAATTTCCGCGCGATGCTCGTGTGCAACGCCATACGCGAGATGCGCCGTTTCGTAGACGCGATAGCGCCGATGCCCGACCGCGACATCTGCCGCTCGGCTTATTTGGGCGACCTGCTCGTGACGTGTTACAGCCTCTTCTCGCGCAATCACAATTTCGGCGCGATGATCGGCAAGGGCCATAGCGTGAAGGCGGCCAAGATGGAGATGGAGATGGTGGCCGAGGGCTATTACGGCACGGCCTGCATACACGACATCAACGGCAACACGGTGCGTGTGGAGATGCCTATCTTGGATTGCGTTTATTCGATTCTGTATCAGAACCGCAATCCGCGCAAGGCATTCCAGGCCATAACCGACACGTTTACATAATTTAAGAAACTTTTTGCCTCTCAAAGGCATTATAGATAATGGTTATAACCTAAAAAATTATAGACAAATGAAATCTATTGAAATCAACATTCAGGATGCCGTCTACTTCGCAGAGAAGCAGTATGAGGCTAATCAGGCTCAGGCTGTCGACGCCATGTCGAAACTCGAAAACGGTTCGGGCGAAGGTGCCGACTTCCTCGGATGGCTCAATCTCCCATCTACCACTCCGGCCGATCTTCTCGACCGTATCAACAAAACGGCAGAGCGTCTGCGCGAAAACTGCGAGTATGTGGTGTGCGTAGGCATCGGCGGCAGCTATCTCGGCGCGAAGGCCGTGATTTCGGCTCTCTCCGACAACTTTGCAGATTTCTATGGCCCGCAGCCGAAGAATCCGAAAGTGCTCTATGCCGGCCAGAACATCGGCGAGGAGTATACCGCCGAGCTTGAGAAGCTGCTCGAGGGGAAGAAATTCGGTATCATCGTGATCTCGAAGAGCGGCACCACTACCGAGCCCGCCATCGCTTTCCGTATCCTCAAGGAGCTTCTGGAGAAGCAGGCCGGCAAGGATGCAGCCAAAGATCTTATCGTGGCCGTGACCGACGAGAAGAAGGGCGCGCTCCGCACTCTTGCTACTCAGGAGGGCTATGAGACTTACGTAATTCCCGACAATGTGGGCGGACGTTTCTCTGTGCTCACTCCGGTTGGTCTGCTGCCGATCGCTTGTGCCGGTTTCGACATCAAGAAGCTCGTGGCCGGTGCGGCTGAGATGGAGGAGACTACGAAGCACCCCGGTGCTGAGAATCCTGCCGAGATCTATGCACGCCTGCGCAACGCTCTCTATCAGAGCGGCAAGAAGATCGAGATTCTCGTAAACTACAATCCGAAGCTCCATTATTTCGCAGAGTGGTGGAAGCAGCTCTATGGCGAGAGCGAGGGTAAGGATGGCAAGGGTATCTTCCCTGCATCTGTCGACTTCACTACCGACCTTCACTCTATGG
>CAZGJH010000122.1:0-7735 GCA_964525735.1 uncultured Sangeribacter sp. | reverse complement strand
GAGCTCATAAATATCAGGGTTTCCGTAAGATCGAGGGAGGTGAAGGCACCTCCTACTTTAATCATAAAGCTCCGATACAAGCTTAATGATAACGCTCTCTAAAAGAGCCCCGAGGCCGTCGATGTGACTCCCAATCACATCGGCGGCCTTTTTTCGTTCTCCGTCATCAAAAATCAAGTTTCGTTCACCGTCATCAAAAATCATGCAAATCCATGCCAATCCAAGCAAACCACGCCAATCCAAGTAAGCCAATCCAAGAAAGAACGCCCAGAGAGCCAAGCCAAGAAAAGACTGCTCAAAATGTCATCTCTCACCTCAGCCCTCAGCAGGAATTGGCGATTTTTTTGCGTGAAAATGGAAATTTTTTCGTATATTTGCAGCAAAATTATATCTGGAAAAATTTTTCCTTAAAATTTCAACAACCTGATAACTAATGAAGAAAGTATTTACTTTTGTCGCAGTCGCTTCATTGGCTGCCTCCGGCGCTTTTGCCGTGCCGGTGAAAAAGAGTGGGGTAGCGTTCGACTACCAGAAGAAGGTACAGATGCCGGTTATGCATTCGGTGGCTGTCAACGAAGATGTGATTTGGGACGCTCCCGACGGTGAAATGAAATGGCTCGATCGCTCTTGCGACGGCTTCAGAGTCGAGGCTTATAATGCCGTTCACGGTCCCGTGTTGGGTTCTGTAGTCCAGATGGTAGAAGATGAGAACGAGGAGGGTGTAGTATACCTCAGCCACATGGCTTCCGAGTATCCTGTAAACACCTGGATCCGTGGCGAGAAGGTCGACAACACTATCGTTATCAACGGCATACAGGCAATCTACCTGGAGTATGATTATGACCTCGAAGAGGAGCTTCCAATATTCCTCGCTCCGATGGAGATTCAAATCGACGAAAATATGATGGGCACTTTCGTTGTGCCCGATAATGCGAAATTTGTCTTCAACATCGAGGAAGATGGCTCACTCACCGCTGCCGACCCCGATCTGCTTCTCGGCGTTTGCGTGCGCGGCCTCAACCCCGATGCCGACGGCAATGACGTATACCTCTGGAGCGGTTACGGAGATCGCAACATCACAATGAGCCCTGCCGTTTCGCAGCTCGTAGAGCTCCCCGACGGACTCGCTACTGAAAGCTGGGTATGGAGCGACCAGTATGACACAGCTTTCGTAAACGTAGCCATCGACGGCGAAGATTTCTACATCAACGGTATGAACCGCTCGCTCCCTGACGCTTGGATTAAGGGCCAGATCAGCGACGGCAAGGTTGAGTTCCCCTCCGGCCAGTATCTCGGTGTAGATATGGATATCTTCTACTATTCTTACTTCTGCGGCGCCGACTTCACAACAGAAATCGATGAGGACGGCAACGAGGTGCTCATGTCATCGCTCGCTGAAAGCGCTATCTTCAACTACGACGCTGAGGCTAAGAAGCTTACCACAGAGCGCGGCTACGTGATCAACGCTTCCGCCAACAAGCTCTATCCCCTCTACGCTTACGACCAGGTAACCGTTGGCGCTCAGAACCGCGACGTCAACACGCCTCCCGCTGCTCCCTTCGATCTCCAGCTCTTCCAGGATGAATGGGAGACTTCACTCCTCTTCTACATCCCCAACACTGACGTCGACGGCAACCTCCTCAACGAGGCCAACCTCTATTATGAGGTATACGTAGACGGCGAAATCCAGGTGTTCATCCTCGTTGACGACTACTGGAACGAAACCGAGTCAAGCCTCGTGCCTTACGCCTACAACGACTGGTATGACATTTGGGTTGACGGCATGGAGCACACCATCTATCTCTATGATTGGGTCCAGGATAGCTTCAGCGTCCGCAGCATCTACATCAACGAAAACGGCGAGTCGATCCCGAGCGAAATGTCGGTATACAGCGAGACTGGCGTAAAAGACGTCAACGCCGGCAAGCAGATCGTAGCCGAGAAGTACTTCGATCTTCAGGGCCGCGAAATCCGCAAACCCGCCAACGGCATCTCTGTCAAGATGGTTACCTTCGACGACGGCACTACCAAGACATACAAGGTGATCAAAAGAAACTGATCAGTAAACACTCTGAAAAATAACCGATAGAGGCGAGTCATATGGCTCGCCTCTATCTTTTCCACGCCAAAAAGTCCGGTCGAAAAAGAAAAACGTAGAGTTGAAGCGTTATAATCGTATACAACTTATATTATGGAAAATACACAACAAACGAAGAAAGTAGCTGATCAAGTTGCTGAAATGATAGCCGATGCCGGCGTGAAACATCTTTACGCCATAACAGGCGATAGTCTCAACGACCTTACGGAGGCCCTCGTGAAAGACGGCCGCGTCAAGTTCGTACACATGCGTCATGAGGAGTCGGGCGCGTTTGCCGCGAGTGCAGAAGCGCAGCTCACCGGCAAACTGGCCGCCTGTGCCGGAAGTAGCGGCCCGGGCCACGTACACCTCATCAACGGCCTTTACGACGCCCAGCGAAGCAACGCCCCTGTATTGGCAATCGCTTCCACTTGTGCCTCGGCCGTGTTCGGCACAGAATACTTCCAGGAAACCAATCCTACGTTGCTCTTCTCCAACTGCAACGTCTACAATGAAATGGCCACAACTCCGACACAAGTGCCCCACATGCTTCAGGCTGCCATGCAGGAGGCTATCGGTCGCGGCGGCGTAGGCATCATAGGTTTACCCGCCGACGTTATCGGTCAAGAAGCCGTCGAATCTTATGCGGCCACGAAGCCCCTCTATACGGAGCGAGTTCCAGAACCCTCCGACGAAGAAGTAGAGGCAGCCGCCGCGCTCATCAACGGAGCCGAGACTGTGGCTATTTTCGCCGGGTCGGGCGCGAAAGGAGCCGCTGAGTTGGTCAACGAGCTCTCGGAGAAGGTGAATGCCCCCGTGGGCACTACCTACAAGAGCCAGCTCGAACTCATGGGCGCCTGCAAGAACTACGTAGGCCATATGGGTTACCTCGGAATGTGGTCGGCCGAACAGGCCATTGCTTCTGCCGACGTGCTGATTCTCATCGGTATGAACTTCCCATATCCCGGTTTCTTCCCCACCGACAAGAAGATAATCCAGGTAGACGTCAGAGCCGAACGCTTGGGTCGCAAATCGAAAGTCGACGTTGGTGTAAGGGCCGATGCCGCCACATTCCTCAAGGCTCTCCTGCCCAAAGTGAATGCAAAGACCGACACCGCCTTCCTCCACCAGGCTCTTTCAGATTACGCCCAGATCAAGGAGAAATTTGCCGAACCCGTCAAGGGTCAAGGCAAGAAGGATGCAATTCGTCCGGAATACATGCTGAGTCTGCTCGACGAGCTTGCCGACGACAACGCAATTTTCACCGTAGATACCGGCATGAACAACGTTTGGACCTCCCACTACCTCACCCCGAAGAAGGGGCGTAGCATGGTTGGCTCTTTCTCCCACGGATCTATGGCCAACGCTATGCCTATGGCGATTGGCGCGAAGTTTGCTTGCCCCGACCGTCAGGTGATTGCCATCTGCGGCGACGGCGGTTTCTCGATGTTGATGGGCGAACTGCTCACAATCATACAATACAAACTCCCCGTAAAACTGCTCGTGGCCGACAACCGCAGCCTCGCCTTCGTGAAATGGGAGATGGAGATGGCCGGTATCACTCCGTATGAAACCGACCTCGTCAACCCCGACTTCGGCAAAATGGCCGAGGTGATTGGTTTCCAGGCTGAGACGGTGGCCGATCCCGCCCTCCTCAAGGATGCCATGAAGCGCTGGTTGAGCGCGGAGGGTTCGGCCCTGCTGTCTGTAGTCACCGACACTGACGCTGCATCGTTCAGCTTCTCCGAGAAGCTCATGGAGGCCGGCAAACCGGGCAACCCGCTCAGCAACTTCGGTCCCTTGGGCAGCTGATTGAGCAGAATATTTGTATTATTTCAAACAAATGATTAATTTTGTAGTGAGGAAGCGAAGTGTAAGGCTTGGCTTTCTCACTATATTATTAATAATTAAAGCGATATATGCCACGTCACGACTCTGAGTTCTCTTTCATGGAGCGCACCCAAGTGCGCCGGCCGAAAAAATATGAGGTTTTGATGCATAACGACGACTTCACGCCCATGGATTTCGTTACCCTGGTGTTGATGGAGGTGTTTCATAAAGATGAAAATCATGCTCTTGAACTCATGCTCCATATTCACAACTGCGAATATGCCGTCGTGGGTGTCTACGTGCGCGATATCGCTCTGACGCTTCAGGCTCGCGCCACAGAGATGGCCCGCGAAGAAGGGTATCCTCTCAGAGTCACCGTCAGGGAGGAGGAAGAGCTTCCTTTCTGACGTTCACCCCCCGACGCAGCCGATAGCTTCAAAATTCTACAAACAAAACAAAAAATCCAATATCCTATATAGATATAGCTTATGGAGAAAGAGATAAGGATGGTGTCGCCCCTGGGCAAATGTATCGCCCTCGCGCAAGGTCTGGCCCGCGCACAGGGCAACTGGCTCCTCACTCCCGAACATCTCCTTTACGTAATAGTTATGCTCCCTGCCATGAGGGAGGAGGTCAGACTCTACTCCGTAATGGAGGGGGAGCCTTACAACGCCCTCAGATGGTATATCGCAAAAGACCTCCCGGCTCTGCCCGAATACGATCGCCCCGCAGAAGATCAGCCTCTTGAACAGAGCGCCGACTTCGGAAAGGTGATGGAAAACGCACTGCTCGCCATGGAAGGGGCCGGCAAAACCGACCTCACGTTGCTCCACTGGCTCAAGGCCCTGCTCGACACCGAAGGCATCTACGGCGGCGAGGTGATGAACACCGTGTTCGACCAACGTCCGGGCAAATTCATGGCCGCGGCCATTTCTCTCACCGATGTCGATAAATCGCTCGGCGTGGAGCATCTCTCCGTAGAGGGTCTCGTGGCAAGCCTCAATGATGAGAATGACGATGACTCGGCCTCCCAGGAATGGCACAACTCTTACCGTGGTCCGGGAATGGGTTCGGCCGATCGTTCGGAGGGCTGGAAAAACCACGTCGTGTGCATCAACAATCGCCTCGAAGGTCGCAACCCTCTCGTGGGGCGCGAGGCTGAATTGGAGCGCACTATCCAGGTGCTCTGCCGCAAAGACAAGAACAATCCTCTTCATCTCGGCGAACCGGGTGTGGGCAAGACGGCCCTCATCTACGGTCTGGCCCGTATGATAGAGGAGGGGCGGGTGCCCGAACGCCTCAAAGGCGCCAAGATCTACGAGATGGACATGGGCTCGATGATTGCAGGCACACAATATCGCGGCGATTTCGAAGAGAAGATCAAGGCTGTGCTCGAAGGTGCCGTGAAGGAGGGCAACGCCATAATATACATCGACGAGATTCACACCCTTATGGGTGCCGGAGCTGTGGGCAACGGTTCGCTCGACGCCTCCAACATGCTCAAGAAATACCTCGAAGACGATCGCATCCGCTTCATCGGGGCCACGACCTACGACGAATTCAAGCGCACCGTGCAGAAAGACAAGGCTGTATCCCGACGTTTCCAGGAGATCGACGTGGCCGAACCCTCGGAGTGGGAAGCGATTGGAATCATCGCCCAGCTCCTGCCATATTACGCAGAGTATCATAACGTCGACTATAAGGCTGGGGTAGAGGAATTTGCCGTGCGCATGAGCCGACGCCATATCCACGGACGCTATCTCCCCGACAAAGCGATCGACCTTATCGACGAGGCCGGAGCCTACCGCGAACTGCATCCCGCCGACGACGGCTCGCGCACGGTCGATACCGACCTGATAGCCGAGGTCTTGGCCCGCGTCTGCAAGGTAGATGCTCTCGCCATGAAGGCCGAGGCGCGGGAGTTCTGCGTCACGCTCACGGAGCGCCTCCTCAGCCATGTCTACGGCCAGGACAAGGCCGTGCGCAATGTGGCCGAAGCCGTACTCATGTCGCAGGCCGGACTGATTGCTGAGCATAAGCCGATGGGCAGCTTCCTCTTCGTGGGCCCAACGGGCGTGGGCAAGACGGAGCTCGCCAAGACTCTCGCCAAGGAGCTCGGCATCGGCCTCGTGCGCTTCGACATGAGCGAATATGCCGAGAAGCACACCGTGGCCAAACTGATCGGTTCGCCGGCCGGCTACGTGGGCTACGACGACGGCGGCTTGCTCACCGACGCCATTCGCAAGACCCCCAACTGTGTGCTCCTCCTCGACGAGCTGGAGAAGGCTCATCCCGACATCTACAACATCTTGCTGCAGGTGATGGACTATGCTACGCTCACCGACAATCAAGGGCGCGCGGCCGACTTCTCGAACGTGATTCTCATCATGACGAGCAACGCCGGAGCGCAATACGCCTCGCAGGCACGTGTCGGATTCGGCAGCAGCGTTTCGTCGGGCGAAGCCATGATGAAGGAGGTGAAGCGGGTGTTCAAGCCGGAGTTCCTCAATCGTCTTACGGGCATCGAGGTCTTCAACGACATGGATCGCAAGATGGCGCGTCTCATCCTCGAAAAGGCCCTTCGCGAGCTTCACGAGATGCTCAAACGCAAGAAAATCAAGCTCTCTCTTTCGGAGGAGGCTAAGGAATGGCTCCTCGACAAGGGCTTCACGCGGCAATACGGTGCGCGTGAATTGGAACGCGTCATTTCGGCACATCTCAAGAAACCGATCAGTCATGAGATCCTCTTCGGCAGCCTCACACGCGGCGGCCATGTCTCAGTAGACGTGAAAGATGGCAAGATCGAGATTACGCCGGGAAAGGGGGACGACGAATGACACAGGAGGAGAATCTTGACCGCCACCGCGAACGTTTGCGGTGGGAGATTCACCCGGATATATTCTGCTACGAACTGAGCGACGACGACTGCTGGTTTCCCGATCCGCGCATGGCAATCGTGCCCGCAGAGGGGGAGAATCCGGAAGATACTGTCGACTTTGACACGTTGGTGGCTGTAGGTGGCAGTCTCTCACCCGAACGACTCGAAGTGGCTTATTCACACGGGTATTTCCCGTGGGGCGAGGCCGACGACCCCGAAAAATGCTGGCACGCTCCGCTCATGCGGTTTGTGCTCTTTCCGGAGCGCGTGCACATCTCTCATTCGATGCGCACGATGCTCAACAAAGGGCGTTACCTCGTGAGCATCAACCGGGCCTTCCCGGCCGTAATCCGGAATTGCAGCGAAGTCGACGGCCGCAATAAGCAGGAGGGCTACTGGCTCGGCGAGGAGTTGATCACGGTATTCACCGAGTTGTATCGCCGGGGACGCGCGGTGTCGGTAGAGGTGTGGGACAGCCGTCCCGATGCTGCTTCCGAAGCCTGCCCGACGGCCGAGGAGGCTCTCGACGAGCACGACCGCAGCGAGAAGGAGCCCGAAGGGGTGATGCCCGAAAAGACGTGGCGACTCGTGGGCGGACTCTACGGCGTGCTGGTCAACGACAGCTTCATGGGCGACAGTATGTTCTCGCTCGTGCCGTCGGCCAGCAAGGTGGCCCTGATCGGTTTGGCGCAATGGTTGCGCACAAAAGGGGAGGGGCTTATCGACCTTCAGATACGCACCGAGCATCTTGAGAGCATGGGCGGTGAGTATATCGACTATCCCAGCTTCCTGAAGGTGGTGAATCCGGCTCTTTACGAGGCGAATCCGGGGTTGGCGCAGCATCCATGCTTCTCATCTTTCGATCGTGAACGGATTTTCTGCGACCCTTTCATGCTCGACGAAGAGCCCTCTTATCAGTTGCTTTGCATAGAGTGAGCTGAACGTATTAA
>CAZGJH010000121.1:0-7739 GCA_964525735.1 uncultured Sangeribacter sp. | reverse complement strand
TTGTAGCCTTCTTCAGCAGCCTCGGGTTCCATTTCGTAGTAGGGACTAACGAGGCGGAAGAGACGCTGACCAGCTTCGGCATATTCGACGGCTTCCTGAACAGGAACTGGGATTGGATCCTCTATATTATCCACCCATGCAGATTCACACATAGCTTCGCCAGCGTCGACCCATGTATAATCTTGCATCATTTTGAGGGTGAACTTGTAATTACCGGCAGGACGTTGAACGAGAGCTTCCTCGGGCTTGGCGAGTTCGAGAGAAACGGTATAGTTTTCTCCGAGTGTGAAGTTTTCGGGTACAACGGTGATGGGATACTCCACAGAGTATGAACCGGCTTCAAATGTAATCTCTTCAGGCCCAGAGAATATCTGAGCGGAAGCGTTGTCAGCAGGGGTAACTGTCACAGGAATGGTGAGAGCGGCCCCAGCCTCAGGACGTGAAAGAGTTACGGTGACCGTCGAGGGAATTTCATCGTTGACATTGATAGTCATGGTCTGAGCGGCTTTGATGAAAACCGGATTCGACCCGAAGTCGCTGGGCTCATCCCAATACTGGCCTTCGGAACAAGCTCCAAGGAAGAGGAGCGCGGAGCCGAGGGCAGCAACAAATATATTATGTTTCATTGGTCTGTTCAATTATGAAAATGTGAAAGGTAAGAATTACTGAACATCGTCAACGGGGTTAGGCATTGTCCAGGTGGGGTTGTTTGACTGGATAGCCTTGTTGGCGTTCATCTCACGCTGCGGGATGAGGAAGGGCTTCAGAGGAGCGGGCACATTGTAGCACCATTCTGACTGCCAACCGCCACCGCGACGGTCGAGAGGCTTGTTGAGACGTAGAAGGTCGAAGTAGGCCTGACCCTCGCCCCAGAGCTCGATACGACGCTGTTTCCAAACGGCATCCTGCACTCCGGCAGCATCTGTAGCTGTGCAAGTGTAGGAGGGATCGCGGTAGGTCTTCACGAAGTTTTCAAGAATAGTCTTGCCTTCGGCTGCGTTTCCAGCCATAGCGGTAGCCTCAGCGTTGATGAGATACATCTCCTCGACACGCATCAGGATGATGTCGGAAGCGTTGACAGTGGTTCCGATTTTATTCTGATAGGGTGCGAATTTCACCTGAGTGTAAGCTTCGCAGTTGTAAGCATCGTTCTCAGTGTCGGGACCAACTATCCAAGCCTGATCCTCATCGAGGTTAGGGCTATACTTGTCGGCGTTGAGCCACCAGCCTTTACGACAGTCGGTCGCAGGGATTGAATTATAGAGGGCGATGTTTACCTTACGCCAAGCGCCTACCGAAGCATAGCCGTAGTTCATAGAACCCATGTGAGAGGGCCAGTTTACGATGCCCGAAGTCACGACACGGTCGCTCTCCTGGATGTAGATACCCCAGAGCCAGTTGTGGTCGGCGCAATCGATAAACGCGGGCTTAGAAGCCTCGGCGATAGAGTAGGGGGTAGCGCCTGAAACCTGGATAGCCTTCTGAGCATCGGCAGCAGCCTCGGCCCACTTGTTCATTACGAGGTTGACACGGGCACGCAGGCCGTAGGCGGCACCGAGCGAAACGAAACGCTTCGAACCAACGGATGCGATAGAGTTTACGCCCATGCCGCACTCTTCGAGGTCGGCGATAGCATCGTTGAGGTCGGAAAGAATCTGGTCGTATACCTCCTGCACAGTGGCACGGGGAGCGCCTTCTACACCCACCACGTCGGCATTCTCTTCAGTGATGATAGGCACACCGAGCATATCCTCATGGCCTTTGTAAGTCTGCTGGAAGAGCTGGATAAGGCAGAAGTAGGCGTAAGCACGGTTTGCGAGGCCCTGGGCTGCGAAAAGCTTGAGCTCATCGTTTTCGGGGCGGGCGCCACCAGTGTTGGCGATGACAGCGTTGGCCGAAAGGATTACCTTGTAGGCCGTAAACCACGACATGTTGTTCATGACGTTGTCGGTGGTGCCGAGGTTATACTGGGCCCATCTTGCGAAGTGATTGTAGCCGGTATTGTCTGACACCATGTCGGGAGTCATTGAATCCATGCCGAAGAGTACGGCGGGCCATCCGAAATCGAAGTGATTGCTGTAGATGGTCATATACTGGTTGTAGGTGGCAGAGATACCCACCACACCAGCCTTTGCGAGATCGGCATTAGCATTAATAGCATCAGCCTTCTGGTCGGTCGTGACGTAATAGTTCTGCGGGGCGGTGTCGAGATCGTTGCAGGAAGCAAGAGCGGCAGACCCCAGAATTACGGCGGCGAAATATTTATAGTTTCTTTTCATTGTGAATTTACAATTGAGTTGATTTGGGGAAAGCGTGCTTAGAACTCGATACGGATACCGCCGGAGATAGCGCGGATTGCGCCATAAGTAGCGGCGTTAGCAGTAGCGTATCCCTGACGGGGGTCCATACCCTTGCGCGCAGTGAGGAGGAAGAGGTTCTCGCCAGCTGCATAAACGCGAATCTTTGAGAGGGCGAGCTTTCTTACGATGTTGTCGGGAAGAGTGTAGCCGAGGGTCACGTTCTGGAGCGAGAGATAGTTGCTTGAAGTGAGCCAGCGGGTAGAAGCGCTGTTGGTGTAGAGATCCTGGCCGTCGAGACGGGGCACGTTGGTGTAGCGGTTCTCGGGAGTCCAGGCGTTGCGGATATCGGTGTGCCAGTTCTGGCCGAGGCCATAAGAGTCGCCGGCATGCATGATAGCCTGATAAGTCTCGTCGATCACTTTGCCGCCGAACTGATAAGCGAAGGCAGCGCTGAAATCGAAGCCGAAGAAACGAACGCTGGTAGAGAAACCACCGTAAGCCTTAGGCATGAGGTTGCCGGTGGCCTGACGGTTGTTAGAGTAAGCGCTGCTCCAGTCGGTAGTGACGAATTCGTCAACAACGGGGTGGCCCCACTTGTCTTTGATTACGTTGCCCTTTTCATCAGTGCGGGGAGTGCCATCCCAGTAGAGAGCCAGACCGGTAGCAGGGTCGACGCCGGCATACTTCACGAGGTAACGCTGATACATTGAGTCGCCCTCACGGTAGAGGATAGAACCATTGATGAGCTCGCCGCCGAGATCGGGGTGAAGCTTGAGCACCTTGTTGCGAACAGTAGTGATGTTGGCAGCGATGTCCCAAGTTACGTTGCGAGTCTGGATGGGACGATAGTTGAGTTCGACCTCAAGACCATTGTTGCGCATAGAGCCGATGTTCATCGGGATGTAAGAGTAGCCGTTGGAGGGAGCCACAGGCTTGTTGTAGAGCATGTCGGAAGTCTGACGAGAGAAATACTCGATAGAGCCGCTCACCTTGCCCTGGAGGAAGCTGAAGTCGATACCGACGTTGAAGTTGTTAGAGGTCTCCCAAGTGATGTCGTGGTTACCTTTGAAAGAGAGTGTGCCGTCGCTCCAAACACCGTCGGCACCCTGGATGCGATACTGGTCGGCGTAAGCGTAGTAGAAGCATGCAGCCGTTGCGGAGTCGCCGTTACGGCCGAGGTTGTCGTTACCCTGCTGGCCGAAAGAAGCTTTCACCTTAAACTGGTCGAGCCAAGTCTTGGAAGACTCCATGAAGTATTCCTGAGCGAGGTCCCAAGCAGCGGAGAGCGACCAGAACGTACCCCAGCGGTTGTCGGGAGCGAAGCAAGAGGAAGCGTCGCGACGAACAGAAGCTGAGAAGAAGTAACGGTTGTCGAAAGCGTAGTTTACGCGACCGAAGATACCGCGAGTAGCGTAAGTGATTACAGAGCCGTAAGGCATCTTTTGGTCGATGGTGTTGTTCATTACGAAGCTATCGGGGAGGTAGAGATTGTAACCTACACCCTGGAGATCCTCCATGTTGAGGTCGTAGCTTTCGTAACCGAGGAGGACGTCGATGTCGTGCTTCTCAGCGAATGTGTGACGATATTGAGCGAGACCCTGGATGTTGATGGCGCGTGTGCGCTGGAACATCTGATAAGCCGAACCGCCTGACTCAGCGCTCTGGCCATAGAAGGGGTTGCCTATATCGTGGTAGCGGGTAGTGTCGTAGTAGTAACCGAGCGTGCCGGTAAGGGTAAGGCCTTCGATAGGTGTGATGATGGCATACCACTTGCCGTCGAATACGTCGGAAAGGTAATCGGTTGTATCATATGCGAGCTGGCCGGCGGGGTTGGCCATATTCATGAAGTTACGGGTGTAGGGAGTGATTTTGCCGTCACCGTAGTCGTAGATGGGGAGGCCAGTTGCTTCGTTGTGCATGATCTTGCCGGAAGCGTCGCGGACATACATCGGATAATAGGGGGCCATCTGGTCGCCTACGAAGAACGCATTCATCGTAGAAGTGGCATCGTCTCTTGTCTGGTCGCCGGGGTTACCGCTGTTGGTGTAGGTGTAAGAGAGGTTGGTTCCGATCTTGAGCCATTCTTTCACCTGGTAATCTACAGTGGCACGTGTGCCGAGGCGTTTGAAGTGAGAGTCTTGGATGAGGCCCTCGTCGCCCAGATATGTGCCGGAGAGGTAGTAGTTGAATTTGTCGGTGCCGCCAGTGATGCTGACGTTGTATTCCTGACGGAAGCCGTTGCGGAACTGCTCCTTATACCAGTCGTCGGGCGTGTAATAGAAGCGGCCATCAGAATAGCCGAGCTTAGCGTTGGGGTTGATGAGACCGTTGGCGCCGATGAGGCTTTCACCGTTGGGAAGGGTGTAGACCTGATAGCCGAGAGAGGAAGCGATGTTGGCGTTTGCAAGGGCGTGGGCATCAGCAGCCGAACTGGAGAGGTTGTAATAGTAGCCGTTGCGGAGAGCCTGATAAGTGAGCTGTGTATACTCGGCAGTGCTCTTGATCATATCGTAGCGAGGAATAGCGCGTGAGTTGCCACCCCAGCGAGCGTCGACAGTGATCTTGGCATTTCCGTTGCCACCTTTCTTGGTGGTGATGAGGATGACACCGTTTGCACCGCGGGCACCGTAGAGGGCAGCGGCGGCAGCGTCTTTGAGGACAGTCATCGACTCGATGTCGAGAGTATTGATCGAAGAGATAGAGCCGTCGTAGGGGATACCGTCTACGACGTAGAGAGGTTCTGTAGAAGCGTTGATAGAGCCGACACCGCGGATGAGGACAGTGGGGTCGGTACCGGGCTGGCCGTTGAAGCTCTGGATCTGTACGCCGGCGATTTTACCGTTCATGGCATCGGTGGCGTTAGAAACGAGGGCATTCTCGAGCTGGTCGGCCTTCACGACGGAAGCAGAACCGGTGTAGGCAGACTTTTTAGCTGTGCCATAGGCCACTACGATCACCTCGTCGAGGTTGGCAGAGGAAGAAGTCATCTTCACCACCATACCGGAAGCGAGTTTGAGCGTCTGAGAAGTGTAGCCCACATAGGAGAATGTGGCCGTAGTGACGTTTGGGGGGACGGTAAGCTTGAAGTTTCCGTCGATGTCAGTCACAGTGCCTTGGCCACCGCCGACAGGCATGACAGTCACGCCGATCAACGGTTCGTTGGTGGAAGCGTCCACCACTGAGCCGCTATAGGTGAGCTGCTGGGCAATCGCTGACCAGGAGCACGCCAAGAGCGTCATCAGAACTAATAACAGTTTTCTCATACTTTTAAATTTAGAGATAAAGTTGTATATATTGTTGTTTTCTGTCAGTCTGACTGAGGTTTTTTGTGTTGCCAGGGCGGAGGGGCGATGGCGGGTTGTGTGTTAACTGGTGTTGTCTTAATTTTATTTAAAATTGGCAACAGGATAGTTAACGATATTTCCCCTTGTGAAGATTGATAACTGCTAAGGACTTACCAATTATTGCACAATTGCGAAGCTTCAAGCTTGTTTTAGTTGATTTTTCGCACGATTCGACGGAATTATCGGACGCAAATTTAGGATATTATTCTAAAACTATGTTGTAGAACATAGTTAATAAAAGTTAATGAAAAACTTAAAATTAATTAATATTTGCATTTGTCAAGAGGGTTATAGGGCATATGGTTGGAATATGCAGGGAATATGCGCAAAATGAAATTGGGTTCTTGGGGTTTGGATTGGGGGGAGAGGGATTTTGACAAATTGAGGGAATGACAATTTGACAAATTGAGGGATTGAGGGGGGAACGTCTTGGATGGTGTTTGGAGGTGAATTTGGAAGAAATGTGAAGAGATGTGTGGAAATGTCAAAAATTATTATTACCTTTGCCGTTGGCTTTACCGACGGGGCTTTTGGGGCTCCGATTGGGGCTTTTCGTAATTTGGCTCTTTGGGGCCTTTAACCTTAGAATTACTACACAATGATATCACAGGAAGTCTTTTATTTTTGGCTTGAAAACAATTTCCTCGCTTTGGCGATCGCGGTGCTGCTGACGGGTATCATCATCCCGAAGATAATCCTGATCGCTTTTCGGAAGCAGCTTTTTGACGAGGTAGACGCGCGCAAGATTCATCGCGGGGTGGTGCCACGTCTTGGAGGCATCGCTTTTTTCCCGGCGATTCTGTTCTCGATGGCGTTTGTGGTG
This sequence comes from uncultured Sangeribacter sp., assembly GCA_964525735.1. Classification (GTDB taxonomy): domain Bacteria; phylum Bacteroidota; class Bacteroidia; order Bacteroidales; family Muribaculaceae; genus Lepagella. The sequence continues at coordinate 1,272 of CAZGJH010000121.1, read as the reverse complement.
GCCTTGAACCTGCGTATGGGGTCTCCTTATATAGAGGAGATGGTGTTTTCGCGCACTGTGCCGTTTTATTTTGAGTTTTGTGCCATTATTCTGTTGTATTTGGTGGGTATCGCCGACGATCTTATCGGGGTGCGCTATCTTGCGAAGTTTGTGGTGCAGATAATCGCCGCTATTCTTTTGGTGTGCGGCGGGATGTATATCCATGATTTTTACGGTATTCTCTGGATCTACGAGATGCCGGTATGGCTATCGGCGATCTTCACACTGTTTATCGTGGTGTATGTGGTGAACGCGATTAATTTGATCGACGGCATCGATGGCTTGGCTTCGGGCCTGAGCATGATCGCGTTGGCGTTTTATGCCGTGGTGTTCTTCCGCGGCGGGGAGTATCTCTACTCGATGTTTGCGGTGACGGCAGCGGGCACGCTTTTCCCTTTCTTTTATTATAATGTGTTTGGCGACGCGAAGAAGCAGAAGAAGATCTTCATGGGCGACACGGGTGCGCTGACCACGGGTATGGTGCTTGTGTTTTGCGCCGTGGCTGTGATGTGTGGCAAGCCGGAGGCGTTGAGTGTAGATTACAACCCGGCCATGGTGGCGTTGTCGCCGTTGGTGATACCTTGTTTCGATGTGTTCAGGGTGTATTTTCATCGTGTTCGCAGGGGTAGGAATCCGTTTTTGCCTGATAAGTGTCATATACATCATAAGCTGTTGGCGTTGGGATTTAACCAGGCTCAGGCTTTGCTGTCGATTTTGGCGGCTTCGGCTGGGTTTATAGGGCTGAATGTGTTGCTTTCGCCGTATGTGAATCCTACTGTTTTGTTGGCGATTGATGTGGTGGTTTGGACTGGGGGGAATATTTTGCTGACTAAGGCTATTCGGAGGAGAGAGAGGGAATTGAAGAAGGGGCTTTATGATTGAGGGCTCTGGCACGCTCTGGCTCTGCTACTTACTGCACGCTCCGCTACATGCCAAAGGCATGTCCCTACGATGATTCGGTAGGCATGACATTACGATGATTCGGTAGGCATTACATTACGATGGTTCGGTAGGCATGACATTACGATGACTGGGAAATAAAAAAGCCCGCGCTGATATCAGTGCGGGCTTTTTGTTGGGGGTGGGCTGATTAGCCGTTGTATTTCTTCATAACTGCGATGAGGTCGAGAACCTTGTTGGAGTAGCCGATCTCATTGTCGTACCAAGAGATAACTTTTACGAAGTTGTCGGTGAGGTAAACACCGGCGTTAGCGTCGAAGATAGAGGTGAGGG
>CAZGJH010000120.1:5374-7780 GCA_964525735.1 uncultured Sangeribacter sp. | reverse complement strand
TTCGATTTGTTGACGATGTAGGATTTGCTGATGCGTAGGAAGCGCTCTGCGGGCAACATGTCTTCCATCGCCTTGACTATCATTCGCGTCACGACGCGTCGATCGGGAAGGTGGATTATGACGTAGTCTTTCAACCCCTCGACGTAGAGGATGTCGTCGAGCTTTACGCGCACGTATTTGCGCTCCGATTTCACGATGATAAACTCCAAATCGGGAGCCGGAGCCACCTCGGCAGCCGCAGCGAGCAGCGAGCGATAGGTAGCGGCACGCTCCACGGCTTTCTCAAACCGCTCCCTTCGAATCGGCTTCACGAGATAGTCGATCGCCTCCACCTCGTAGCTGTCGAGAGCATAATCGGAGTAGGCCGTAGTGAACACCACAAGGCTGCTCTTTGGCAACTGCCGGGCGAATTCAATGCCGTTGATTCCGGGCATCTCGATGTCGAGAAAGATAAGGTCGGCCGTGTGTTCCTGGAGCCATTTCGAAGCTTTGACAGCACTCTCAAACATCTCGGCCAACTCCAAATCGGGATGCGCATCCACCAGCCGCTTCATTCCCTTTCGGGCTATCGGTTCATCATCTATTATTATACATTTCATCTCAATATCATCACATTAAATGGGTAAAGCAATCTCCACGCATTAAGCAATCTCCACGTATTAAATGGGTAAAGCAATCTCCACGCAAAACTCTCTGTCGGTCTGCCGGGCTGTCAGTCGGGCGCGTCCCTCGTAGATCAGTTCCAAGCGTCGGCGGGTATTCTCCAAGCCGATTCCATGGTGAGAGGCATGCGCCACAAGCTCCGCGTCGTAGGGGTTGCGACACTCAAACCTCAACCACCCCTCCTCTACCCTGAAGGCCACCTTCACGTTCACTCCCTCCACACGATGCCGTGGCGAATACTTCGCGGCATTCTCCACAATCGGCAGGAACAGCAGCGTCGGGACCGTCGCCTCCACCGCATCTCGCAGCTCTATCTCGTAGGCAAACTGATCGCGCCGCGATTCCTCAAGGGCAAGGTAGCTGCGAAGAAATTCCACCTCATCGCGTAGCGAGGTTGTATCCCTTCGGCCTTCCTCAAACTGGTAGCGCAGAAGCTTCACCAGATCTTGCAGCAAATCGGAGGCCAAATCAGGCGAATCGTAGGCAGATATCTCGATACTGTTGAGCACGTTGAAGAGGAAGTGGGGATTAATCTGCTTGCGCAAGAAGAGATACTCCTGCCGCAAGGTCTCGGCCCGCAGAAGCGTGATATGCCGCTGTGCCCTGATCCAATTCTGAAAGAGCAGCAAGGCATTTACGCCACACAAATAGAGCCCGATACCTACTACCCCGGCTCCTATGGCCGCCACCTCGATCACAGCGGGCCAAAACACGCCAATCTCATCAATCAACGCCGCCACGCCTACCACTACGGGGGAGACGAACACCACAAACAGAAGCGCCACTCCAACCACCAGCTTTCTCATGCTGCCATGGCGCTCATACCTCTTGAAGAGCAACAGATCGATATACGTCAGCGCGCCCAAGTATACTACAAGCCAAGCCGATTGCAGCAGACCGCTCCCGACATCTACCAGATATTCATGACTGTAAGCGATAAACGACACAGCCACCAACTCCATGATGAGCAACAAATGGCGCAACCAACGATAGCGACGGTCGACCAAAACAGCTGTCAGGCGTGAAAACAGGGAGGCATCGTAAGCCACGGCCGCAATCATCGGAGGGGGCACGATGGCAGCCAACTGGGCCCGCAGGTATTCCGAAAGCTGCCCGATTCGCTCCGAAGCCTCCTCGGCATCGCTGCGGATAGCCTCGGCAATCTGCCGCAAGCTCTCGAAGATCACTTCGGGATTAAGACACTCGCGCACATTGGCCATATATCGCTCAAGCTCAGCTGAAAGGCGCTCCTCACTTGCCATATCCTCCTTCCATCGACCATACAATCGGAGGAGAGCAATCGCTACCATCAGCGGCACCCAGAAGAGGAGGTTGCTCGCTACGTCTACCACAATCCACACCAACGAATCGCTCTCCACCCGGCTCGGCAGATCGAAATGCCCTCTCACCCACGTCTCACTCCCGGCCACAAGCAGCGACAAGATAACCACCACCCCGCTCGCCGCCAAGATATATCGGGCGAATCTCCCTTTCAAAAGCAGTTTAGGAATCAGCAACTTATCATTGAAAAGGAAGATCAAGGCCAGATACACCAACGTGGAGGGCACAAACATAACCCAGGCACGAGCCGGATCGCCTCCCTCATCGAGAAGCATCTGCATCGTGTCGACCCCAGGCGACAGAGCCAACAGAATCAGCGGCAATATTATGTAGGCCAACAGCTTTTTCATAACTGCAAAATTAATCATTTTCCGCCACATTGCCCTACAAAATATCGCCGCC
>CAZGJH010000120.1:0-5274 GCA_964525735.1 uncultured Sangeribacter sp. | reverse complement strand
AACTCGTAATCATCGTCTACGGCGGCCGCTTTCGCCGCGTAAGCTATCGCCTGCTGCAGGCTGCCGAGCTCGTCGACCAAACCGATCTGAAGGGCCTTCTGGCCATCCCACACACGTCCCTCGGCTATCTGCCGCACATGCGCCTCCGACATATGACGCCCCTCGGCAACACGAGCCACAAACTGATCATAACCGCGATTTACGGCCTCTTGAAGCACTCCTTGCTGCTCGGCTGTAAGCGGCGCGAAGAGATTGGGGAATGTGGCCTCGGGGTCGGTGGCTACCATGTCGACGTTCACTCCAAGCATCTTGGCCGTCTCCTCCACGCAAGGGAACATACCGAAGATTCCGATCGAACCAGTCAGCGTCAAAGGGTCGGCGAAGATTCTCTTGGCCTTGGCCGAAATCCAATAGCCGCCGGAGGCCGCATAGTCGCCCATCGACACGATTACCGGTTTACCCTGCGCAGCGAAAAAGTCGAGCGCCTCACCAATCTGTGCGCTGCCGTAGACCGACCCGCCGGGAGAATTAACGCGCAGCACGAGGGCCTTTACCCGCTTGTCGGTGGCCAGGCGATCGATGATAGGTACAAACTTGTTGTAATCGATCTCGCTCTCGTTGCCATCATCGATGCTGCCTACGGCATACAATACGGCAATCTGTCGTTTCGCGTCGTAATTCTTGTCGGCCGGTTTCACCTTTGCCATCAGAGTGGCTGTCGGCACAAGGTTAAGGTGCTCCACCTTGCATCCGGATGCGTGTGAGAGTTTGGTCTTGATCTCACGGTCGTAGAGCAAACCGTCGACGAGATTGGCCCGGGCGGCCAAGTCGGCACGCGCAAACGAGATATGGTCGCGACAGATCAGCGAATCGATCACCTCGCGCGTCAGCCCTGCTCGCGACGAGCAGATCTTGTCGGTGATGTAGCCCCACATATTAGTGAGCATCGTGTCGAGTTGCGCACGCGCCGGTTCACTCATATGATCGAGGATGAAGGGCTCCACGGCCGATTTGTAGGTGCCCACTTTCGCGATCTGTATCTTCACACCCACCTTGTCGAGCAGATTCTTGAAATAGAAATTCTGAGTGGCCATGCCGCGAAGAGCGAAAGAACCCTCGGGATTCATGAAGATGCTGTCGGCCACACTGGCCACATAGTAGCTGCCCTGACTGAAATCGTCGGCATAAGCGTAAAGGGGCTTCTCCCCTTTCGTAGTCTTCTTGAACTCAATCAATTGATCGCGCAGCGCGTCGAGAGTGGCAGGCGCGGCTATCAGGCTGCCGCATTTCAGATAGATGGCCACGATATCCTTGTTTACGGCCGCTTCACGAAGCGAAGCCGTGAGCTCCTTCAGACTTTGAGGGGCGTCGAAGTTGCCGCTCGCGAGCATAGTGAAATCGGGCGAGAAGGGTTTCTCGCACTCCTGGATATCACCTTCGAGTTTGAGCATGAGCACACTCCCCTTCTTCATTTTCGGCTCCTCCTGCTCGGAACCGCCCGACAAACTGGCCATCATGCCGCCGACGATCGCGGCCAACACCACGCCTCCTATCACCAAGGCCACCACAGCTCCCGTAAACGACGAGAGCGTCTGAAACAAAAATCGTTTGAACATAGTCGTTTTGTTTAAGTTTTAATTTCTTGCCGCGAAATTACCAAAACAAACTATGCTCTTTCCGTTTTTGAGACAAACCCTCTATTAAAAGAGACCAAACGCGTAAAAGAGACGAGGCTTCTCTTTCTGTGTCAGAAGAAGAGGAACTTCTTACGCTTCTTCTTATCTTTCTTGACAGGGGGCTGGGGGTCGTCGGGCGTTGAAGAGGCGCCGGCTGGATCCGGGAGCAGCCCTTCCTGAATGAGGCGCAGGGAGTCGGCCGGGGTGAGGCCGGAATCGAGCGAACTGAAATCGAAGTCGGGAGGTGTGGCCACCTGCACCTTCGCGAAGCGTGAATTCTGCACGCCGCGCTTGAATACGTTCTCGATCTGGTCGATGAGATTTATGCGGGCATTGTCGACGATATTCACGCTCTCAATAGCCTTATCCTCCTTATATTTCGCACCGCCGAATCGCACCTTATATTTCTTCGGACTGCCCGAAATGTTGATGCCGAACTTAAACGGTATGGGCGACTTCAACACCGAAATATGATAGTCGAAATTCATCGCGATGTCGTTGAAGCCCGACACGCCCAAGCGATAACGGTCGATATTGAAAGCGAAGGGATATACGCGCATCAGGCCGTCGGCCACCGTCATCTGCACATTCATGCTTTTGATGGTGTTGTCTGATTTATTCTTGAAACCGAGCCATTTGCCGAGCGTGCGATATTTCTCGGGGTCGATAAAGGCCAGATCGTCGCCGCTGATTCGGATGGCGGCATTGAGCGTGGGGAGTTCGAGATTCATGCCCGAATCGATGCGGCAAGTAGCGGCGATATCCGCGCTAACCAAACCGGAGAAATCATGCATCAGCGGCACGATAGAATCGATGGCCGGCACGAGTTTCACGAATTTGCCGATATTGAAATCGTCGAGTTCCAAGCCGAATCCAAACTGCATCTTCTCCGGTTTGGGAGCCGAATAGAGGGCCGAGAGAGAGATGTTGCCGGCATCGGAGCTGGCTTTGATGTCGTGTAAGTTCACGCCGCCATCGTAAACGAGAATATCGCCTCCCATATTGCGCAGGGCGAGATCGCTGTAAAGCACGTGGTCGGCCCCGATTTTCACGTTCCCCTCTACGTTGACGGGTATCAGCAACGGCGACGCCTTGCCGGGGCCCTTCTTCGCGAGGTCGTCGAGGCGAGAGGCCAACTTCGCATCGTCGGCTGTGGCCATCGCATGCGTCTTCCCTTTGCGACGATGTGCCGAATAGGTGGCACCGGTAAAGGCTCCGATAGAGAGTTCGTTGATGTCGATAGTGTCGCTCATCAAAGCGAGATTCACCTTCAGGGTGTTGTCGGTTTTCGCCGTCATGGCGCGGCTCACGTTTGAGACGAGTCCAGAGATAGCGAGGTCAGATTTCCCGACGCGAAGCATGATATCGTTGATGCGCACGGTGTCGTTGTTAAATCGCAGGTCGATGCGCGAGAAATGGTTATGTAGCGGAAACACCGGAGTCAGGAGGCGGCCCTGGTTGGTGTTGACGGTGCCTTGCAAGCGCCATTCCCTGAGAAATTTATCGAAACCTTTGGTGAGATCCCATTCAAGCACCTCCTGATTGTCGGCCGAGAGCTTGCCGTAAACTCTTCGCTTGCGCTTCTCGCCCGGTTTGTGATGCCGCTTGAGGTAAGCGAGCCGGAATACGGAATCGGGGCGCACGTAGCGATAGTCGCGGGCCATGGCCGGGGCTTTTTTCTTCTCCTCGTGCTTCTTCTTCCCTGCCGAAGGCAACTTAAACAGCGAGGCGTGAATCTTGGTGTCGTTGAGCAGAATACGGTCGGAGAGACTACCGGCCGACACATTACGCGTAAGCAGATTGGGCAGCAGCTCCAGCACATTATCCTCTCTCTTGAAGCGGCGCAGAGTGAGATTGCCCGAGATATCGCGTATGCGTCCTCCCGCGCTGTCGGTTATCGAGATGATATTGAGGCGATCTACGCTGAGGCGCCCCTCTATGGGAGGCAGCAGGGTCGTATCGCGGAGTTGTGTCCCGTCGGTGACCCCGGCATTCAAATTCAGATCACTGAAGGCGATATCCACTCCACCCATAAGAAGATTGGCCGTGTCTACGTCTACCGTCGTATGCAGGAGCGGCAGATTTCCGGCGAGGCGGTCGGAGTCGAAGCGTATCTTCGCATTTTTCACCTCCACCATCTTGTCGAGATCGCCCGTGAGGAAGTAGACGTTCTTGGCATCGACGGCCCCGTCGGCCACGAGCTCATGCAGATGTGCCGCCTTCAGCATCGAGGCGCGTCCGTTGGCGCGCAGGTCGGTGGTGACGATGCCTGAGAGATAACCGGCTATCTTCTCGTGGAGGATAGGCGGCAGGTTGGCCAAATCGATATCCCCCTGCAGATCTGCCTCGAAAGCCATATCGGAAACGGGTGTGGCCAGACGCGCCGAGGCCTCGAAACGAGTGGCTGGGCCTGCTATCACACAGCGCGATATATCGATCAGCGTGCTGTCGGGCTGATTGGTAAGGGTACTGATAGCCACGTCGAGGGCCAACTCTTCAAAGCAGGCCTGGCCGTAATGGAGTGTGGAGGGGGGAATCACGATGTTGAGGCGCGCGGCAGGGATAGTGTCGGTAGTGAGATTCATCGGCTTGAGCAACTCCAAGCGACCGCCTATCGTGGCATCGGTAGTGAAATACGGGGGATAGAGGCGATGCTGGCGGCGCACGGAATCTGGCAACACCGTAAGAAGATCAGTAACGGCCACAGGCTTGAGGTCGATGGTGACATTGCGGGCTATGGGGTCGTTTTGCAAGTCGATCTCGCCGGCCACGATGGCTTTTATGAAGGCTCCCTGCAGCTCCATCTCGTCGACGGCCACGAGTCCTGGCCGTGCTGGATCCCAGAACACTTTGCCGTTGAGGCCGAAGTCGATCTGCTCCAGATTGGTGATGAGAGTGGCCTTGGGAGAGGTGACGTTTCCGCTCATTTTGAGACGGTAGGTGGGCATTTGCTCGCCATCTACGGCCGCGTCGGTGAGCAGGAGCACCGAGGCCGATGTGGAGTCGGCCGCGTTGTAGAATCGTATTTCGCGGGGCTTTTCGAGGGCAAATTTATTGATGCGGAACCCGGGCATTTTGCTTTTTGAGGCCTTCGTGGTGTCGGCCGGAGCCTTCATCACTTCATAGTTGGCTTTGCCGTTGTGGGCTATCACGACGTTGACGCTCAGGCCGTTCAAGACCACGTCGCGCAAGGCGAGCTCGTTGTCGATCACCAGTCGTTTGAGGTCGAGCGAGCCACTCATGGCATCGAGAGTGATCAGGGAGTCGGCATAATTCGGCAATAGGCCACGCTCCTCGGGTGTGAGCTGCTGAAAGGCGTGTGAGATCACGGAGAGGTCTTTCACCTCGACGCCGAGTATCGGGAATCGCGGATTGAAGCCGATTTTGAGGGAGCCCACTTTGAGGTGTCCGTCGATATAATCGTTGGCCACGCGCTCCACGAGCGGCGACAAGTTTTTGGTGTCGAGATATTTCACGACGCAAAACAGAAGGATACTCACAACCACTACGATTGTAAGCACGCTCCAGCCGAGTATTTTCAGGATTTTCGCAACTACGCTGCGTTTCCTACTTGCGCACATAGGGTAAAATTCATTTT
>CAZGJH010000119.1:0-7833 GCA_964525735.1 uncultured Sangeribacter sp. | reverse complement strand
GTGGCCTCGACAAGGAGGGTAAGGAATCTACCTATTATATCTACAACAACTGCTCGCACGAGGCCGCTTACAAGGAGACTGGCGCTCAGGCCGTAAGCTACACCACAGGCGTGCCCGCGATGGTGGGGGCCTACATGTTCCTCACCGGAAAGTGGGTTATGCCCGGCGTCCACAACGTAGAGGAGTTCGATCCCGATCCATTCCTGGAGAAACTCGCTGAGTCAGGCCTCCCCTGGCACGTAATCACCGACGAGGATATTGAGTTATGACACGCAGACCAATCCTAATATGTGCAGCCATGCTGGGCCTCGGCGCTTTCGCCGTGGCCCACATGAGCGCCGCCCCGCAGACTGCTGAGGAGCTTCTGTATGGAGTAAAAGGCGATGTGTACGTGGTAGAAACTCCCAAAGGAAAGGTGGCTGTGCATCCCTTCACGGAAGATATTTTCCGTGTTACAACCCTTCCGACTGGCTCGCAACTCCCCTACACGCCCTCAAAATCTGCTGTACTGACCCCTCAAAAGGGTATCAAAGTAAACAAGCACGAAACTCCCGACGCCATCTTCATCTCCTCGCCTACCACTACGGTGAGAGTTGACAAAGCCACCGGCGCGGTGACATTCCATAACGCTCAGGGCGACCTCATCCTCTCCGAGATCGGAGGCGTCGACAACTCCGGGGCAGTCAAGACTATCTCTTTCGAGGGCAGCCCCGAAGAGGTGATCTACGGCGCAGGCGAGCGTGGACACCATCTCAACCTCAACGGCGACACCCTGACGATGTACAACCGTCAGAACTACGGCTACACCAAGGGCGACCCGCGCATCTCGCAGATGGGCATCTCGGTGCCTTACTTCGTGTCCGACCTCGGCTACGGTGTGCTCTTCGACGATTACAATGAGGCTAAGCTCGTACTCGGCGACACAATTACTTATACGTCTGAAACTCCGAAAGCCCTCGCCTACTATTTCATTAATGGCAACGGCACTCTCGCCGGAACCACCGAACGCTACACCAAACTTACCGGCCGTCAGGATCTTCCCCCATTCTGGAGCCTCGGCTACGTCACCTCGAAATATGGTTATCACAACCAGAAGGAGGCCGTAGGAGCGATCGACTCTCTCAAGACTCGCGGCTATCCCGTCGACGGTATCGTGCTCGACCTCTACTGGTATGGCGTCGAGACAGATATGGGTCGCCTCGAATGGGATCCGAAGCAGTGGCCTGACCATCGCAAGATGCTCTCCGATCTTAAGGATCAGGGTGTAAACATGGTGCTCATCTCTCAGCCATATATCAATAAGAACGGAGCTATCGATAATTACAACTATCTGTCACACAGAGGCATGCTTGTAAAGGATTCGCTCGGCAACACTCACGACGTAACCACCTGGGTAGGAGACGCCGGAATGATTGACGTCAGCAATCCGAGGACTCGCGAGTGGCTCTGGAACCGTCTCAGCGGTCTCACCGAAGAGGGTGTGGCCGGCTGGTGGGGCGACCTCGGCGAACCGGAAGTGCACCCCCGTTCGATGGTACACGCCAACGGCGAGACCGGTCCGCAGTATCATAATGTATATGGCAACGAGTGGAGCCGTCTCATCTACGAAGGCCTCCGCAAAGATTTCCCCGATATGCGTCCCCTCCTGATGATGCGCGGCGGCACAGCCGGATTGCAGCGTTACAGCGTATTCCCCTGGACCACCGACGTTTCCCGCTCCTGGGGCGGCTTCGGTCCGCAGGTCAACCTCCTGCTCAGCTCTGGCCTCTCGGGCCTCGCCTACATGGGCAGCGACCTCGGTGGCTTCGCCGTAGATCCCGAAAATCCGCGCGACGAGGAGCTTTACGTGCGCTGGGTGCAGGCCGGTGCCTTCACTCCGATGATGCGCACCCACGCTCAGCAACAGCCTGAGCCATACCATTATCCCGACAGTGAGGAGATTCTCAAGAAGTTTATCCGTATGCGCTATCAGTGGCTCCCCTACAACTATACTCTCGCCTATGAGAATGCTTCGCAGGGTCTGCCTCTGGCGCGTCCGCTCAACTTCCGTGGTGATAACCCCGACTCGAAGTATGCCGACATCGACGACGAATATCTCTGGGGCGACGAAGTGCTCGTAGCTCCCGTAATGGAGGCTGGCGCACGTGAGCGCAAGGTGGTCTTCCCCGCCGGCGATTGGGTCAACTGGAACAATCCTTCGCTCACCTACAAAGGTGGCACGGAGGCAGTTGTGAAAGCTCCTCTCGACGAGCTCCCGATGTTCGTTCGCAGCGGTTCCTTCATACCTCAGTATGACCAACCTATCGAGAATGTGACGCAGTATAACCCGCAGTTGCTCACCGTGCGCTATTACCCCTCGTCGAAAGAAACCACTTACACTCTCTTTGACGACGATCGTAAATCGCCCACATCGCTGACCGACAAGGCTTATCAGCTCACTTACTTTACGGGCCAGATGAAAGGCCGCGACCTCGAAATCTCCATGCGCACCAACGGCGGCAGCTACGTAGGCATGCCAGAGATGCGCCTCCTCACATTCGAGATCGTCGACGTCAAGAAGCCGAAATCGCTTCATCTGAGCGACGGCACCCCGCTCCAGGAGATGGCAAGTGCGAAGATGATACGCCAATACGGCTGGTCGTATGATGCCGCCACGCGTATCCTCACCGTCAAATTCCCCTTCGCCTATCGTCCCCTCTCCCTCACCGCCACCTTCTAAATTCAAAATTTCCATCCTGGAGTAACATAAACAGGCTTTATCCCTTCTGACGGATCAAACAACGGAGAGTCGCAATCGAATGTAGGTCGGTTGCGACTCTTACATTCTACCACCTTCAACGCCTTGCATCCCGTAAGAATATACTCCCCGAGCATCCGGTCATTCGCCGGCAATTCAATCCTTTCCAACGCCGAGCAATCCGAAAACGCATACGATTCCAATTCCTTGATCGAAGCCGGCAGCTTCACCTCCCTCAGGCTCCGGCAAAAGCTAAACGCATTGCTCCCCACATGCTCCACCCCCACGGGCAAAACCACCCCTTTCGCCCCATCATCGGGTGTTTGCCCGGTTTCGGTCCCGTGGCCGATGCCACGCATCGGCAGTGCTGTCTCCAGCTGTGAGCAATACGCAAACGCATGGCTTCCGATATCCTTCAGCCCGCGAGGCAGCGTCACCCGCTCCAGCCGCTCATCCCAAGCGCACATATAACGCGGAATCACCGTCACCCCCGCCGGAATCACGAGCTCCTCAAGCGAGCTGCACTCCCTGAAAGCACCCTCCCCGATCTTCGTGAGCCCCGCCGGGAGCTTCAGCTCCCTCAACTCCGAGCATCCCAAAAACGCATAATCACCGATCTTCTTCACAGAAGCCGGAATCACGACCCGCCGCAGCGACTCACAATCGGCAAACGCATAATCCGGCAGAGCCACAGTGCCCTTCGGCACCACGGCCACCGTATCGCCCGGGGCGGCCCCGCACACCTTCTCCGCAAACGCCGTCCATCCCAACGCGCTCCCCCACGCCATCAGCCCCACAGCCAACGCCATCACTCTCCTCGCTATATCAAATCTTCCGATACCAAATCTTCCGATCCTAAATCTTCCGATACAAAATCTTCCTATATCAAATCTTCTCATAACATCTACTTTAATCAATCATACAAATGGCAGCCGCAGCCACCAAACCTCCGCAAAGTTACAAATTTTTTGCTTTTCGGAAAAATTTATATATATTTGCACAGTCTTCTCTCCAAGTCAACCAATCAAACTGGCTTAACTCAAAGAAATGCAAAAACATAACCTTACCGTCCTAAAGCTTATATTGGTGGCGCAGTGTCTCGCACTGGCGTGCGGACACTCCCTCTACGCCCAAGGATTACGCTTTTCGGGCAACGAAAAACATATCCCTGAGCGTTCCTCTCTCCTGCTATATAATCCCGCAGGCGATGGCAACCCCATTGATAACTATCAGCTTGATTTCAACTTAAGAATCCATAATATCGAAAGCCCGGGCTATATCTTCTATCTCCGCAATAAGAAAGGATCGGAAGCCTGGAACTTCATCGTGTCGTATAATTCATGGGAAAAGAAAGCTACTCTCTCGTTGTCGAAAAACGGCGAGAAAGCTCTCTTCACCACCACTTATCCCACTGACAAACTGAGGGAAAAGCCGATCGCCGTCTCTCTGAAAATCGATGCCAAAGCCAACAAGGGGAGCATCAAAGTGGGCGACAATGAGGCCGAAATAGTCAATTTCGGTATCAACGCCGACGCTTTCGAGCCGGAATTGACCTTCGGCATGACCCAGAATATCGTTGAATCGGCCTCCTTCTCCATACGCGACGTAGTGCTGTCAGACTCTCACCACTCAACCCGCATCCCGCTCTGCGAGAGTCAGGGCACAGCCGTGCACGATGCCGAAGGAAATGTGATCGGCGAGGCCAACAATCCGCAATGGCTCATAAGCTATTCCTATCGCTGGCAACCAATTATCTCCCTCTCCTCCCCCTCTCCCACCGGATTCGCCTTCTCCGAGGCGCAGCAGCGATTCTTCTCCTTCAATACCGACTCGCTGCGCTCCTACGACCTCTTCTCGCGGGAGCTTACCTCCTCTAAACTAAAAGGCTCCAACCTTCCCGTAAAACTCGGTATGAACATCTTCGACGAGGAGAAGCAGAAGATCCTACCTTACGAAATAGCCCATTTCTCTACATTCGGCGAAATCAACCCCGCTGAAGCCACCAGCAACGAATTGGCCACCACCGAGCTGCGAATGGCTCTGCATCATCACGCCGCCGCTTATCGCAAGAAAGACAACTCTTTGCTTATCTTCGGCGGCTACGGCAACCGCTCATATTCCGACAAGCTTCTCCGCTACGACTTCAACGAAAACCGTTGGGACACTCTCAAATTAGCTGGCGACAGAATACCTCCGCGCTTCTATGCATCCATGATGACATCGCCTTCTGGCGATTCGCTCTACATCTACGGAGGCAAGGGCAATCTCGACGGCAACCAGGATTTGGGCGTGCGCTACTACTACGATTGCTATCTCGTAGATTTAAACTCTCTTAAAGCGAAAAAGCTCTGGGAGCAGACTCCGCCGGCTATCGACAAAGTGCCAGCCCGAACCCTCGTGCCCGACCGCGACGGCAAGGGCTTCTACGCCATGATGTATCCCGAATATCGCCCTCATAGCTCGCTTCAGCTCTATCAGATCAGCCTTGCCGACGGCGCGGCAATCGCTGTAGGCGATTCCATACCGATGGTGTCGGAAGAGATTGCCACAAACGTGGCTCTCTATCCCAATCCCAACTTCGGCAACCTTTTCTGTGTGATTCAGGAATTTGAGAAAGAGGGAGCCACCTCAACCCGCGTCTACACCATCGCCTATCCTCCCGTGGCCGAGTCGCAAATCGGAGTGGTGCCGGCAAAACGACACCGTGCGCTCTGGTGGATACTTGGCGGCCTCCTCGTAGCCGCCGTAGTGGCCCTCATCTGCTTCTATCCCAAGAAGAAACGCGCCGCCACACCCAAAGACTCTGAGTACTCTCCCCAAGACTCCGAGCCCACACCCAAAGAGCCTGAACCCGTAGAATTCGATCCGGCTCCGATTATCCCAGATCCGATAGAGGAACCAAAGCCCAATCTTTATGCGCTTCCGGCAAGCAACCGCATCTCGCTGTTCGGCACATTTACCGTACTCGATGCCAAAGGCTCCGACATCGCCTACATGTTCAGCCCCAAACTCAAAGCCATATTCCTCTACATCCTCCTCGCCACAGAGAGCAAGGGGGGCGTGCAATCTTCCGACCTCAACGCTATCTTCTGGCCCGACAAACCAGCCGACAAGGTCAAAAACCTTCGAAACGTAACTCTCAACAAACTGCGCAAGATACTGACGGAAATGGAAGGCATAGAACTCACCTACAACAAAGGTATGTTCTTCCTCTCCATTGCCCCCGGATGTTTCTGCGACTACAGCCTCCTGCGCCGCCTCACATCAGGATTCAAGGATATCAATCTCAGCAATGAGGCCGCTCATGAAATAGCTCCCATACTCTATCAAGGCAAATTCCTGCTCGCCACCGACGAACCCGAATTCGACAACTTCAAGCAAGAGGTGGAGCAATTCATGGTGCGCTATCTCTCGGGCATGACAGAAAAGTATTATCGCGAAGGTCGCTTCACCGACACTCTCCGACTCGCTAACTCTCTCCTGCTCATCGAGCCCACATCAGATATCGCCTTGAAACACGGCATCTTGGCCTATCGCAAGATGGGCCTTCACGACCGGGCAGCCGTGATGTATGCCAACTTCTCCAAAGAATACCTACGCCTAATGGGCGAGCCCTATCCCATCCCCCTCGCAGATATTACCGACTAAAACAGCTCACCACCCACAAAACGTAATAAACTCACCACACAAAAACGCAATAAAAAGGCGCCGGGATCTACCCCGACGCCCTACACTGTGTTAATTCACGATTGATAATTACCTATAACTTACATCAAACCTAAAAACTATCTTCACTACCAAAAGGGGGCGACTTAGAAGAGATTGAACTCGCTCACAGTGACGTGCGGACCACCGTTTACAGCCGTGATGGTCAATCTCACATACCGCCCGTCGGC
This sequence comes from uncultured Sangeribacter sp., assembly GCA_964525735.1. Taxonomy (GTDB): domain Bacteria; phylum Bacteroidota; class Bacteroidia; order Bacteroidales; family Muribaculaceae; genus Lepagella. The sequence continues at coordinate 1,200 of CAZGJH010000119.1, read as the reverse complement.
GGCCTGAGGCAGAAAGGAACGGTATTGACCCGCTGCCGGAATATCCTTGAACGTGCCTGCCTCAGTCCAATTCGAAAGATCATCGCTCACTTCGAGAGTCATCTCCTTCGGGCCGTCGTAGCCCTCTTCGCGAGCCTGCACGGCCACACCCTGTATGTGGGTAGTCTTACCCAAGTCTACGATAATCCAATGTGGCGGTTGCGGATGAGTGGTAGCCCAGTCTGTTCCCCAGAAAGTATTGAGATCGTCGTCGATACAAGCCTCCTTCAAGCCGCTGTGGCCCCAGTCGCCCTCGCGCGGCTCCTCTGAAGATGCGTCGAGCACAACCCAGCCCGTGCGGTCGAGAAGCTCCATGTTGCTCGCATCCATACTGCCGCGATAGAGGAAGTAGACCGTCTGGCAGCAGTGGCTGCAATCTATTCCGTCGGCCGAAACGATGCTCACCGGAAGGATATACTCCGTGAAGGGCTCCACATTTCCCTTCGCGTTGAGGGTGATAGTCACAGGTTCCGATTCCGATTCACCCGCATGGAGAGCCACCGACTCGCTCACTGTATACGCCTGGGCAGGCAGAACAGGATAATCCGTATTGTGGAGCAGATTATAGCTCTCAGCCTTCTCCGGATCTGCGGCCAAGTAGATTGTGGCCTCCGAAGATGCCCCCATAGGATTCAGGTCGGGATACGACTTCGGTGTGATCTTGATGGTGAAGGTTCTCACATCGGGCTCATCGGTGATGTAATAGTTGGCCTTCACGATTGCTCCCGCGTTCGGGATATATACGGTGGCATCGCCATCATTGTCGCTGCATGAAGCCATCGCCCCTGCCATCAGGGCAGCCGCAGCTATGAGTTTGAATTTTGATATTGCCATGATTTTAAAATTATTAAAAGGTTAGTTCCCAATCAATTTATTCCCAATCAATTAATAAGCTTGCCTCACTCCCAGCCGGGATTGTTGGGAAGCAGATTCGGGTTGAGAGTGGTTTCCTCGATCGGCAGCGGATACAGATAGAGCTTGTCGTCCCACTTGCGCGAGTCCCTGTCGGGATACACTACCAGGTAGCCGTCGCCGTTCACCGTGCGGTTGAAGTCGTCATACTGCTCGCGAAGCGTATCGCTCACCTTCATGCCGAGCATCGATTTCGGATTCTCCAGAAGTTTGCCCGCTTTCCAGCGCACGATGTCATCCCAACGGAAA
>CAZGJH010000118.1:0-7900 GCA_964525735.1 uncultured Sangeribacter sp. | reverse complement strand
GGGCCTCGTCCCCTCCGTCCGCGAATACACCTTCGGCGTCAAAATCAACCTCTAACCATCAGCAAAATTATTATGAAACTCAAACATATTATCACAGCGGCAGCCGTAATGCTCTTTGGCTCATCTCTCACATCATGTGAGGACATGCTCAAGACCGAAACCGAAAGCTACGTCGACTTCGACGGCATGCCAACATACAATGCCAACGACTCCCTCTATTCCGCGATGGGAGTCGTGAGCCAGCTCCAGAAGCTCGGCGAGCGCTACGTGGTTCTCGGCGAAATCCGTGGCGACCTCGTGGAGGTGCCCGCCTCCGCGCCGCTCGATCTCCAGCGCATCGCGGCGTTCGATGCACCAGCCGACAATGCCTATTCTTCGCGACGCGACTATTACTCGGTGATCAACAACTGTAATATCGCCCTCAACCGCCTCGACACCCTCATCACGGAGCACAACCGCGCCGTGCTCCTCCCGGAGTATGTGAGCATCCGGTCGATGCGCGACTGGACTTATCTGCAGCTCGGCCTCACCTATGGCAAGGCAATCTGGATCGACGAGAAGGAATTTGCCAAGAAGGGGCTCTCATCGCTCGACAACGCCGAGGATGAATATCCCACGGTGCAGCTCGACGACCTTATCGGGCGTCTCATAACCGATCTCACACCCTTCGCCGCACATGAGACTGCCTCTTACGGCAACATCGACTCTCACAATTCGGCCCATTTCTTCATCTCACCGATGCTCCTGCTCGCCGACCTCCAACTATATCGCAATAATTATGAGGCCGCAGCTTCGCTCTATCACAACTATATGATGCGCGAGAGCATAACGGCTCGTCAGGACTACGGTAATATCTGGGAGACCGCTTCGGCCGCAAATCTTTCGAGAAACGGAGGCCTCACCTCCTACAACTCGGAGGCTCTCGTGGAGATACCTTACTCCACTTCAGCCGGCGATTACCACCCCAACCTTATCAATATGACCGTAGCGCCAGAGCCTACCCTTCTGCCGGCCGCTTGGTGGATGAAAGAGATGAACGGACGCACCCACATCTTCGCGCGTGGCGAAGCAGCCGGATCTGTGACACTCCTCGAAGGAGACACCCGCGGCGAGATACGCTATCTCACGGCTTCTACACCGGCCACCCCCTCCGCATTCTCCTCTACCGGTCTCACGGCTTTCTCCACCCCGGCCCTCATCATGAAATTCTACAACAACGCCGTGGGCTATTCCGACGTGAAAAATCCCTCAAACCCGATCTTCGAGACCGGCAATCAGGCCATCCTCAACTCCGTGGTCACCTACCGTATCCCTCACCTCTACCTCCGCTATGCCGAGGCTATCAACCGTGCCGGGAAACCCACCATGGCCTTCGCTGTGCTCAAGCATGGCTTGCGCAACGAGGTTGTCAACAACGAGGTCGATCCAAAGATCGATCCCAAAGAGTGGGAGAGCCGTGAAGAATGGCTCAACTTCGAAGACTCTCGCTTCGACTCCAACCGTGGCACAGCCTCACGTGGCCTGGGGCTCGGCGTTTGCTTCTCGAAAGATTACGCCATTCCCGAGTTGGCCACAGCAGCCGACAGTGTGGCTTGGGTGGAGGAGATGATTCTTGACGAGATGGCCGCTGAGACTGCCTTCGAAGGCAACCGTTTCTTCGATCTTCTACGCATGAGCCGTCATCAGGCCGACCCCGCATCTTGGTTCGCCGCCAAAGTTTCGCGTCGCTTTGCCGACCCCGCCTCCGCCGCCGGGCGCCTCTCCGACCCTGCCTCCTATTTCCTCAAATAATGAAAATTCTGAAGCAAACCCCTCTGAATCGGGTGAAATTTCCCCAAAAATTTCATTTTTTGGCGTAATCTCGCCCGATTCTTTTCATTTTTAATCCGAAATTTGCATCACAAAATCATGATAAGCTCGCTCCAACCGAGCTAAGCGATCTGAAGAATAATCATCTAACTAATATCATTCATTTATATGAAATCTTCTACCAAGTTTTTCATGGCATTCGGAGTTTCGGCTCTCGGTATCTCTGCCATGGCACAGGCCCCGTTCGTAGAAAGCGGCTTCGAGGGCTTCCCTCAGATTCACCGCACAACCCCTATCGCAGCCGACTTCAATAACAACGGCATGCTCGACATACACCATGGAGGCCAAGTCGACCCCGATCTTGACAAACCCGGTATCTGGAGTTGGACTCAAACATCCACCTTGATCTATAATATGGGTAACGATGCTTTCGATATTGACAAATGGAATGCTGTCATGAACGACGAACCCAACAAGGATGAGGATGGCAATCCTATTCTCGACGCAGATGGCAACCCAATCTACCAGTATCATATGGCAGCGCCTAAACACGGTATCCGCGTCAACTCAAACAACATCGACGCAGCTCTCGACTTCAACAACGACGGCCTCGTCGACCTCATCAAGTTCGGCTGGAACAGCTCTGACGACTGGACCGGATTGGGTGACGAGTGGAAGACCAACCATATGACCCTCTACAAGAATAACGGCGACGGCACTTTCTCTCTTGTTGAAGAGGCTGGGTTCCCCAATATGAAACCTGATAACGACGGTACCCCAATAGCACTCGCTGTCGGCGACTATGACCGCGACGGTTTTGTCGATGTGCTCGTAAGCGCTATTGAGGTAGTTCGCGGTGAAGGCGAAGAGCTCATGCCCGGCCGTGCCGTTAACCTCTATCGCAATATCGGTGGCACTGGTAAGTTTGAGAAGATGCTCATCGCCGACGTTAAGGGTGGTGTGTGGACAAACGAGGCTAAAGATAGCGACACCGATGAGGTGATCACTCCCCGCACTCAGCTCGAAGGCTGGTTTGCCCCTATCAGCGGCAACGTTCTCTTCGCCGATATCAACAACGACGGCTGGCTCGACATCATCAACTCCGGTTGGGCTGACGATTGCCATATGGCCGACCGCGTAGGTGGAGCTCGCACTATCGTTTACCTCAACCGCGAAGGTCAGAAATTCGAGGATGTAACAGCCACAATGACCAATGTACGTTCAGGCGGCACTGCTGTCTTTGACTACGATGCCGACGGCTATCTCGACTACTTCTTCCCCGGTTATAGCGATGCTTTCGGTGGATGGGCTTCTTACATCTACTCAAACAATATCCCGTATGAAGAGGATGAGAACGCTATCTTCACAGATCCCATCGATGGCGATCAGCTCGGCATCTGGGGCAACGAGGGCTGCCACCCCACATTCCGCGACTTCAATGGCGACGGCATCTACGATATGTGGTACAACGACGGCAATGATCACGTGATTATCCTCTGGGGACAGGCTGACGGCAAATTTGTTCGAGAGGATTATAATGATCTTCGTGCCGATGGCCGCTATGGTTGTGTAGGCGACTTCGACAACGACGGCTACACCGATCTCTTCCAGACCGGCTGGTATGCTAAGGATCGTCTCTATTACAATACTACAACTGAGGCTCTCGAGGCTCCTGCAGCTCCTGAAAACGTAGCTGTGAAGTATGAAGATGGCAAGCTCGTGATCACTTGGGAGTATGATGAGGCTCAAGCTATCGAAGACGCTATCGCTTACAACGTATACGTTAAGAACGAAAACGGTATCTACTCACTCCTTCCCGCCAACATCGAGACCGGTTTCATCAAGGTTGCCGAGGGCAAGCATGTAGCTCTCCGTCCCAACGTAATGGAATATTCTATCACAACTGTTTGCGCCGACGCTCAGGTAGGTGTGCAGGCTATCAGCCTCAAGAATGAGACTTACAGCCAGTTTGCAACAGCTGCTACTTCAGACGTGAAAGAGATCGCTGCTACTTCAGCAAAGGCTCTCAAGGTTAACGTAGTAGAAGGTGGCATCATCGTAGCCGGCAACGGCGAGCAGGTGACTGTATTCAACACACTCGGCCAGAAGGTGGCTACAGGCGTTGCAGGCAGCCTCATCGCTCTCCCCGCCAACGGCATCTACGTAATCGCTACTCCCTCCGCTTCAGCCAAAATCGTGAAGTAAGCTTCATTCAACCAAACAAATACAAATCCACTAAGAGGGCACAGGCCACCCGGCCCGTGCCCTCTTTTTACAAATCTTCCACTATGAATAAAACCCCCAGCAAAGCATTGCGAATTTTTTCTCTCGCCTCACCCCTCCTGCCCGTAGCAGCCTCACTCCTCACCCCGTTGGGGGCCTATGCAGCTGTCCCTACAGCCTTCCAGAAAGTTGGTGCGGCCGCTGAGTCGGTGCAGGAATTCTTCCCGGGCGAACACCGTGCCCGTCCTGTTATGGGCGCATACACATCCTCAGCCATGATGGGTGTCTTCTCCGGCGGACAAGACCTCGGAGGCTCCTCAGGCTGGTATAAAGACAATCGTTGGGGCGATCTGGGCGACGGCACATTTGCCAACCCCGTGCTCAATGCCGACTACTCCGACCCTGATGTAATTCGCGTAGGCGACAAATACTACATGACCTGCTCCGAATTCCACTACATGGGTATGCCGATTCTGGAGTCGGACGATATGGTCAACTGGCGCATCATCGGCCAGGTGTTCGATTCTATCGACCTCCCCGGCTACGACTCGATGGAGAAATATGGCTCCGGAAGCTGGGCTCCCGCCTTGCGTTATCACGACGGGAAATTCTGGATCTTCGTCTGCACCCCCGGTGAAGGCCTCTTCATGTCTACAGCCACTGATCCCGCCGGCCCCTGGACTCCGCTCCACGCTGTGCGTGAGGTGTCGGGTTGGGAAGATCCATGCCCTCTTTGGGACGATAACGGCGATGCTTTCCTGGGGCGCAGCCAGCTCGGGGGAGGCCCAATTTATATACATAAGATGTCGCCCGACGGCACCCGGCTTCTCGATGACGGCGTAAAAGTGTATGAAGGCCCCACAGCCGAAGGCACGAAGCTCTTCCGTAAGGATGGCTACTATTACCTCAGCATCCCTGAAGGGGGTGTAGGCACAGGATGGCAGACTGTGCTCCGCTCGAAAAATATCTACGGCCCCTATGAGGGGAAGAGGGTGCTCGAGATGGGAGCCACGAGAGTCAATGGCCCTCACCAGGGAGCGTTGGTCGATACCCCCGAGGGTGAATGGTGGTTTTATCACTTTCAGTCAACCGGCGTGCTCGGCAGAGTCGTGCATCTTCAGCCGGTGAAATGGGTCAATGGCTTCCCCTTTATCGGGGAGGATTATGACAACAATGGCATCGGCGAACCGATGAAAGTATGCTCGAAGCCCTCGACAGGTAGCCCTCATACCCCCTTCGCGCCACAGACAAGCGACGATTTCAACGGAGGAAAGCTTGGCATACAATGGCAAACGAATCATAACCCTGAAAAATCGTGTATTTCGTTCTTAGATAGGGAGGGATGGCTCTCGCTCCATCCTCTGAAGGCCGGGAAGATCCGCGACTCGCGCAATCAGCTCACCCAGAAGCTTATGGGCAATGAGGGGAGAGCGACGGTTTGCCTCGATTTCACTCAGATGAAAGAGGGCGATCGTGCCGGCATAGAATGTATCGGCAATAAGTTCATGGGCCTCGGAGTGATGGTCAACACAGTCGAGGGGCGTCCCAACCCGGTGCTTTATCTCGAAACAGAGGGACGTGCCGACGCCAAGAAAGCTCTCTACAACAAAGGCTTCGATTGTGTCTGGCTGCGCCTGGATGCCAACGCGGCCGACAATAAATTCATCTTCAGCTACAGTTTCGACGGAGAGGAATTCCACCCCATCGGTGATGCTTTTGAAATCGGCGAAGGCGATTGGAAAGGCGTCCGCACCGGCATCTACAGCTATACTCTCGGCGACCCGTCGACTGCAGGCAACGCCCTCTTCGACTTCTTCGACTATGAAGTAGATGGCCCCGGAAAATTCTTAGAGTCAAAATGATATCCCCCACTAAGACACACATGAAAAGAGTATATTTAAAACCAATAATATCGGCTATCATGGTATGTATGGCCGGCGGTATGCAGGCTCACGTATGGGATGAACTGGCCACCCTGGCACGTCCTGACGACGAGGGGGGATGGACTCTCGAGAAATACTCCTTCATTCAGCCTACTACCTATACCAATGCACTTTTCTTCGACTATAACAACGACGGCAATCTCGACATGCTCTTGATGGGCCAGGGAGGCGATTGGAACATACCGTCTTCAAAGAAGTTTGTGCTTCTTTACCGAAATCTCGGTGCTGAAAAAGATTTCCGTTTAGAAAATGTGCCGGATACGGGTCTGCTCCAGGTGTGCGACGAAGGTTATTACAATCCTTTGTCGGTAGGCGATTTCAACCATGACGGATACACCGATATCGCCATGATGTATTATGCCGGCGGACGCCACGTGGAGATCTTCCTAAACGATAAAGGCTCAGGCAAATTCCTACCCATGGGGCTTAATCCTGAGAGTGCCACCAACGGCTCTGTTATGTTGGCCGATATCGACAATGACGGCTGGCTCGACCTGGAATTTTCAGGTTACGGCGACCGAAGCGCGACGACCCTGAAACTCTATCGTAACAATCGCGACGGCAGTGTGTCGGATATCTCCCACCCGCTTGTAACGGGAGCGTTCCAAGGCCAATCAACTGTAGCCGATATAAATGGCGACGGCTGGCTCGACATTATCAGCTGTGGCAATGGCGACAACTGGGTTTGTCTTTCAACCATTTATCTCCGCAACGCAGCCGACGGGGGCTGGCAATGCGTGTCTGAAAATGAATCCGGGATAGCCGGTGTGTCCAGGGCTACGCCATTGGTGGCCGACTTTAATGCCGACGGCTTGATGGATATCATCGTAAATGGCGAACCTTCGGATGGCGACGGTTTCCGCACACGCATCTACTATGGCAATGAAGATGGCTCTTTCAATCTTGATGGCGCTTTCCCTATCATAGGCGTTAATCAAGACGGCGGTATCAACATGGCCGACTGGAATGCCGACGGCAATATGGACATAATTATCGGTGGGTATCTGGGGCGTAATGACGATGGTGTTGAACGCTACTCCAGCCCTCTGCGTGTCTATGAAAACCATCCCGAGCTCTCCGACAGCCCTGCCAACACCTTCCCTGAACCCCCATCGTCGATCAATGCTGAAGTGGTGGGCGACCAACTAATCATAACCTGGCAACCGGGTAGCGACAAAGAGAGTAGCGCAGCCGCGCTCCGTTACAATATTATGGTTCACAACGAAACTACCGGTGAGATCTTCATGCTGATTCCAGCCGACCCTGTCACAGGCACGCTAAGAGTAGGCACCGATCTTCAGACATCGCTCTCTTCACGGGTGGGATGCTACAGCATGAGCACCTTAGGCGACGGCACCTACACAATCGGCGTGCAGACCCTCGACCAGGCCTACGCCGGGAGTAGCTTCACGTGCTGCACATTAAGTGTAGACAACTCCGGTATCCACGAGCTTACAGAATCCTCCCCTTCCGGCGCCCTTCACATCACCCTTCTCCCCACGGGCCTCCTCGTCAACGGCCAAGAGATGGTTCCGGTGACGATATACGATGCGGTGGGCCGCAAAGTTGCCACAGGTCAAACCGGTGAGTTCCTCCCCCTCCCCTCCTCAGGCCTCTACATAGTAGCCACTCCGACCGCCACCACCAAACTCCTGAAGTAACCCTCGTCACCAAGCACGCCACCAAAGCCCCCTCCATCTACGAGTTCACAGTCTACCCCACGAAATAGAAATAGTAAAGCATAAGAGGACGCATCGAAGCAATGCGTTCTCTTATTTTTTCGCAATAACCGTAGCCTTTTGCCGATTGTAGAAAGGGACGGAGTTTATACTTACTTGGCTGTTTGGTGCTCTTGCAGAAGTCGGAATTTAATGTTAAATTTGCCGGAAAGAAGAAATTTGATAATTATGGACGCTTCGCAAAAA
>CAZGJH010000117.1:0-7942 GCA_964525735.1 uncultured Sangeribacter sp. | reverse complement strand
GCGGAGGGCAGTGCTCGGTGGACGCGAAAAATCGCGTCCCTACTGAGGGCAGGGGGCGCGCCAGCTTTACATGGTGGTGAGCTGGCGGAGGATGCAGTGGATGCGGTAGATGCCGTAGATGCTGCTCTTGGGGATGTCGAGGGGGGAGTAGTTGGGGTTGTAGCTGATGGCCTCAATGTAGTCGGTGCCTTTCTTGGATTGCTTCAAGACTTTGAGGAGGACGCCGTTTTCGGTGTCGAGCACCATCGGATTGCCCCAGGGGATGAAGGCTGCGTCGTTGATGCGCGAGATGACGGCTACGGAGCCGTTGTGGATCTGGGGCTCCATGCTGTCGCCTGTGACGGGGATGGCCATCTGGGCTCCACGGACGGGCACGGCGAGGCGGGTGCATTGATTGGGCATGACGCCTTCGGAGTATTCTTGCAGGGAGCCGGCGAATGCGTGCACGGGGAGCAGGGGCACGAAGTATTCGCTGGGGTTGCCTTCGATGGAGCGCAATTCGGGTTCGTTTTTCAGAAACATCTCGCCTTCGCCATAGAGCAGCCAGTCGCGGTTGAAGTTGGGGAAGACTTCTTTCATCTTGATGACTTTATCTTCGGGGAGCGATCGGCGCATGGTGCTGACGTAAGCGTCGGAGAGGCCCATTCTGCGGGCAAACTCCACCTTGCTCATGCCGACAGTTTTGAGAAGCTCGATGAGTCGATCTTTTACTGTCCTGTTGTCTGTATTCATTCTTCTTGTTAGTATGGTTTGTTGATTTCAGTTGTTATTCCGTTTGGAACGTTTGCAAAGTTAAATAATAATTTTGGATATTGCAAATTTTTATAGTGGGTTTGTGTGGGAAATTGCATGGGCGGTGATAGCAACGTTTGAAAGGAATTGCGTTTGGGGGCGCCTGAAGACGCCACACGGAACCAGGACCCGGTGGCTTCCGCTACATGCCAAAGGCATGGCCATGCGTTGAGGGGGAGAAATTTCTGGTCAGGGGATGAAAAATTCTGGTCAAAATCGCTGTGGGGGTGGGTTTTGGCATGTTTGAGCACATTTTTGGCACATTTAATCAGTGGAATGTGGGCGTTTACCACTAACTTTGCCGATGTAACGAAATTCTCTTGAATCGTTAATACCAACTATTCACCAGCTAATCATTAAATCAATATCGAGCTAAACTATGAAACTGTTTTCACGTCTCGCATGCGCTATCGCCTTGGCAGCTTCGGCATTCTCGGCAGCCGCAGCCGTGCCTCGCGCGGAGTATCCGCGTCCGCAATTCCAACGCCAGGACTGGCAGAACCTCAACGGCGAATGGACCTATGAATTCGACTTCGGCAAGTCGGGCATGAACCGCCGCCTCAACGAGAGCAAGGGCTTCAACGATAAGATTACGGTGCCTTTCTGCCCGGAGAGCGAGCTCTCGGGGGTGGGGCACAAGGATTTCATCCCGGCTATGTGGTATCACCGCACGGTGCAGATTCCTGAGTCGTGGCAGGGCAAGCGCACGCTGCTCCATTTCGGGGGCGTCGACTATTTCACGGGCGTGTATCTCGACGGCAAACTCGTGGGGCGCCACTGGGGTGGCAGTTCGCCTTTCTCGGTAGACATCACCGATTATGTAAAGGATGGAAAGCCTCACAATCTTGTGGTGCGCGTGGAGGACGACCTGCGCAGCGGCGTTCAACCGACCGGCAAGCAGTGTGGCAACTTCTATTCGGAGGGGTGTCATTACACCCGCACCACCGGTATCTGGCAGACTGTCTGGATGGAGCCGGTGGATGAGATCGGTCTCAAGAGCGTTTACATCGTGCCCGACCTCGATAACAGCCAGTTTATCGTGCAGCCGGAATTCCGCAACCTCTCTGACGGACAGACGTTTGAGGTGAAATTCAAGGATGGAGGGAAAACTGTTGCCTCGGCCAAACGGGGTGCTTCGCCTGTGCTCAGCATACCTGTGAAGATCAACAAGGCGAAGACGTGGTCGCCTGAAGATCCCTTCCTTTATGATGTGGAGCTCAACGTCTACGACAAGAACGGGAAGCTCGTTGACCAGGTGAATTCTTACGCCGGAATGCGCAAGGTGCACGTAGAGGGTAACACCTATTACCTTAATAATAAGCCGTATTACCTCCGACTGGTGCTCGACCAGGGGTTCTATCCCGACGGTATCTGGACAGCTCCTTCGGATGAGGCTCTGCGCAATGATATCGAGCTCTCGAAGGCGGCCGGCTTCAACGGGGCCCGACTGCATCAGAAGGTATTCGAGGAGCGTTTCCATTATTGGGCCGACAAGTTGGGTTATCTCACATGGGGTGAGATGGCAAGCTGGGGCGGCAACATGAACAACGCTCTCACGGGCCGCAATTTCATTCCGGAGTGGGAGACGGTGGTGGTGCGCGACAGAAACCATCCCTCTATCATCGCCTGGACTCCTTTCAACGAGACTTGGGAACGCCCTGATAATGACGAGGGTAGCCTTCAGCACGACCGCCTCATCGAGGACGTCTACCGTATCACGAAGAATCTCGATTACCGACCAGTGAACGACGCTTCGGGCAACTATCACGTGATCACCGACCTCTGGACGGTGCATACTTACCAGCAGGATCCCGCGAAGTTGGCCGAGTGGTTTGTGGTGAAAGATGGCAAGTATCCTTGTCAGGATCCGCGTCGTGACGTGCCTTACAGCGGGCAGCCCTTCTTCGTTGATGAGTTCGGCGGCATCAAGTGGGTGGTAGGTAAGCAGTTTGCCGACAATTCATGGGGTTATGGCGAGGGCCCGAAGACAGAGGAGGAGTTTTACACCCGCTTGGAGGGTCAGGTGGACGCTATCAACGCCGTGCCTTATATGTCGGGCTATTGCTATACGCAGCTCACCGACGTGGAACAGGAGCAGAACGGGGTATACAATTACGACCGCTCGCCGAAGTTTGACATGAAGCGCGTGAACGCTATCTTCAGCAAGGTGCCTGAGCGCTTTAAGTAAGAACCTGAGCGTTTTAAGTAAGAAAAGTCTTTACGAAAGAAAAGGCTCGGTTGCTTTTGGGGGCAACCGGGCCTTCGCTGTTTGGTTGGATATAACTTCTGTTTCTATAAGCTGAATCGAGGGTCAAGCCTACTTCAAGGTCAAGCTGAATCGAGATTCAAGCTTGAGCAGGAATATTACTGATTGCAGGTGCAACCGAGCTGACTCTTGATGCTCTTCTTGAATGCCTCGAACTGAGGTGCGAACTCAGCGAAGATAGCGTTGTCGGAGTTCTTCTTGATTACATGGTGCATGAAGCGCATTGCAAGAACGAACTCCTTGGCATGCTTGTCTTTAGCGAAGCCAAGTGATTTGGCTTTCTCTACCATCTCGGCGATGTCGTGATGGCCGCCGAAGTTGAAGTTGATCACCTCAGCCATTTTACCGTCTTTGGCCTCGATCATGTTGACGAAATAAGATTTCTTCTCTTTTTCCATAATTCTGTTTGATTTTAAATTAAGCTCTGCGGAAATTCGCAGCTGCTTGGAAGGCGGCTATCGGGGAGCGACCCTTTTAACCGCGTTTCTGACTATATAACAATCCGCGCAGGGGGTGAGATTACTAATGAATTTTAAGGTTTGTGAGAGTTTGTAAAAACGGCAGCCCTGTTTGTCATTGTATCGCGTCTGTAACCGAGGTAAATAGGGTTGAGAATGAGAAAAATGTGATGTTTATGCGTTATAATAGTAGTTAGAAAGAATTATATTTGGAAAATTGCTATGGAAGATATCATTATACGGGATGCCCGTCCCGAAGATGCCGATATGATTGCCGAGGCTATCATGGAGGCTGTAGGTGAGGAGATTGTAGACGGAATGGCCGGGAGCCACACGCGTGAGGATGTGAAGGGTGTGTTTTCGCGCCTGGCCAAGCGCGACGATTCGCAATACTCCTATCTTAATACGCGCATAGCCACGACTCCCGAAGGGGAGCGGGCCGGGGTGTGCATCAGTTACGACGGCGGCCGGTTGAAGGAACTCAGACGCAGTTTCTTCGACGATGCCGTGCGCACTTTCGGCTGGGAGATCACGCCGCAACAGATAGAAGACCTGCCGGGGGAGACCTCGGGCGATGAGTTTTATCTTGACACGTTGGCCACTGTGCCTCGCTTCAGAGGACGCGGTGTGGCTACGGCACTGATTGCCGACGCCAAGCAGAAAGCGGAGCGGGCTGATCTGCCGTTGGGGCTGCTCGTGGCCGACCATAACGATGACGCGCGCCGGCTGTATGAGCGGAGAGGCTTCCGTGAAGTAGGACGCCGTCCCTTTGCCGGAGAGATGATGACCAACATGAGAATATGTTAAAAAACATACTTTCCGACTTTTGAGCGGCTTACAGTGTTATTACGATATACACTTAAAAAGACATTTTTATGGCCGACGAAAGAATAATACCCCCTTCGCAACTCATCATCAATGATGATGGGTCGGCGTTTCATATCCATTTGCGCCCTGACCAGCTGCGCGACAATATAATCCTTGTGGGCGACCCGGGACGTGTAGACATGGTGGCTTCTTATTTCGATGAGATTGATTATGACGTACATAGCCGCGAATTTCACGCTATCGCCGGCAAGTATAAAGGGAAGGAGCTGATGTGTATCTCCCACGGCATAGGCCCCGACAATATTGAAATCGTGGTGACGGAGCTTGACGCTTTGGCCAACATCGATTTCGAGACCCGCAAGGTGAAGCCGCATCACCGCACGCTCAATATGGTGCGCATCGGCACGTCGGGCTCGCTGCAGTTTGACCTCAAGATAGGCGATTTCGTTATCGCTCAGAAGGGTATGGGTTTCGACGGCATCCTGAACTTCTACAAGGATCGCGACAAGGTGTGCGACCTGGAGTTTGAGAAGCAATTTTGCGAGCATGTGAAATGGGACAAGACGTGGGCCGCGCCGTATACGGTAGATGCCGATGCTGAGCTCGTGGAGCGCATCGGGCGCGACGACATGGTGAGAGGCTATACGATTGCCGCCGTTGGTTTCTATGCGCCGCAGGGGCGTGAGGTGCGTCTGCAACTGAAGGATCCCGAGCTGAATGAGAAGATAGAAAGCTTCCGTTATGAGGGGCGACCGATCACGAATTTCGAGATGGAATCGGCTTGCCTGCAAGGTATGGCCAAGTTGCTCGGCCACAAGGCGATGACGGTGTGCTGCATCATAGCCCAGCGACGCGCCGAGGACGCCAATACGGATTACAAGCCCTCTGTGAAGCGGCTTGTGGAGACTGTGCTCGACCGCTTTTAACCTTTTTACCCTTTTTAACCGACAGAGTAGCGGTTGCCGGGATGGTGAATCACTATGCCGTCGAATTCCATATCGGCGAGGATGCCCATCAGTTTCGGCACGGGTATAAGTGTCAGAGAATGAAGGCGATCTGTAGGCATCGGGTCGCGGCTATAGCGTAAAGTTTCGTAAATAAGTTTAGCCTCTCCCTCGAGTTCGGGGAAGAGGTTTCTTTGTGTTGTGTCTACTTTAAGGTCGAGCGGTTGCCAACCGGTGAGTTCGATAAGGTCGGCCGCGGAGGTTATGATGTGGGCTTTCTCTTTGCGTATGAGGTAGTTGCAGCCGGAACTGAGTTTGTCGGTGATGCGTCCCGGGAGAGCCATGACGTCGCGCGAGTAGGAGAAGGCGGTGTTGGCCGTAGACATTGCGCCCCCTTTCACGTCGCTTTCGGCCACGACCGTTACGTCGGAGAGTCCGGCCACGATACGGTTGCGTTCGAGGAAGCGCTGGCGGTAGGGGTTGGTGTCGAAGGGATATTCCGTAACTAAGGCGCCACCTTTTTTGATGATCTGGCGGGCGAGGTCGCGGTGGGCGGCGGGGTAGATCATATTGAGACCGTGGGCCACGACGGCTACGGTGGCCACTCCGGCATCCATTGCTGAGCGGTGGGCTTCGGCGTCGATACCATAGGCCAGGCCGCTTACCACCACGAGATCAGGGAAATAGGCGGCAAGATCCGTTACGAGTTGACGGGTGAAGTCGATTCCGTAGGGGGTAGGTTTGCGTGTGCCCACGACGTTGATCACGTGGCGCGAGTCGAGGTCGGCTTCGCCGAGGGCGTACACCACGATCGGGGCGTCGGGGATGTGTGATAGGCGCATGGGATAGTCGTCGTCCATGAGGAAGGCGGCGCGAATGTGGTGGGCCTTCATGTGGTCTATCTCCTTGCGGGCGTTGAAGAGGGCTTCGTCGAGCTTCAGATGCTCGAAGCCATGGCCGGGACGCAGGCCGAGCAGTTCGTTGAGCCGGTGAGTCTCCATGCTGAAGACGTCTTTGGGTAGGATGGCGGCGTCGTGGAGCTGGCGCACGGTCTCGGCCGTCATGCGCGGTGTGAGCGAGAGGGCTATCTTATAAAGGAGGTCGTCGTTATGTGGCTGAGGGGTGGTCAACACGGGGAGGGTTTAGTGAAGGAATTTGTGGAATACGGCCGCGAGTTCGTCGCCGCGCGATAGTTTGCCATCTTTGAGGGCCACGCAGGTTACGATGGCTTCGGCCACCATGTCGCCGTCGGGTTTCATGATGTCTTGGTGGAAGATGAAGCGCGGACCTTTGCGTTCGAGGCGCAGGCAACTGAGGAAGCTTTCGCCGCCACGGAGGGGGGAGATGTATTCGATTTCGATTTTGCGCACCACAGCGTCGATGCCTTGGTTGTGCATCTCTATGAATGAGAGGCCGGCGTCTTTGCAGAATTTGTGGCGGGTGTGCTCCATGTAATGGAGGTAGTTGGCGTTGTTGACGATTTGCTCGCAGTCGAGTTCGTAATCGCGCACTTCCATATCCATTATGAAGCAGTAGTTTTTATTGTTGTTTTTTAGTATTCTCATTTTCCTGGTTTTTAGGGGTTTGCTTTGTGGGCTCTTATCAGGCGCAGGGCTTCGGAGAAGAGCTCTTTGCCGCTTTCGTGGCTACCGGCGGCGAAGGCGTTGTAGGGGAGCCAGAGGAAGCCGTTGTAGGGAGGGGAGAGGCGGATTATCACGGCATTCGGGCCCGTGGATAGCTCTTTTACAGCCGAGTAGGGGTAGAGAGCTGAATTGAGAGGCTTGGGTGTCGTCTCGTGTGAGACTTCATCGTGCGAGACTTCTTCGTGCGAGACTTCATCGTTCGGGGTTTCTTCGGCGTAGACCGTTACGGTGATTCCTTCGGGGGTGAAGGAGAGGCGGTGGAGGGCTACGTTTGAGGAGGTGGAGGGGCGCATGCCGTGGTAGAAGTAGAGGAAGGCCATGAGCATGGGGGAGAGGATGAAGCAGATCATGAGGAAGATGATGAGCCAGCGGATGTCGTGGAAGATTCCGGCTATCAGGGCGGGGATGGCGAGCAGGGCCACGGAGGCTATAGGCACCCAGCCGTAGAGATAGAGCAGAGTGGTGTTGAGGCGCATGCGGGGCATCCTGATCAGGTCGGTTTCCATTGCTTTCAAGGAGTGAGGGGGTCATTGACGGTCGCGTTTGGCGCGGACGGTGCGGTAGACTTCAAGATTTTGTGGCACAAGTGTTTGCACGTAGCCTGTGCCTTGATCGTTGAAGAGTTTCTGCATGTCGATGTATTTGTCGCCGTTGCCTTTCTTGAGTGGGAAGACCTCGTTGCGACGCGCTTTCACTTTGTCGCCTTGTGGCGAATGACCGTTGACGCCTGTGCCGCGCAGGGAGGCGTCGACACCGTCGGGGGCGCACCATACGGGGGTGATTTCGGCACAGGGGGGATAGCCGAGGCCGGTCCACATGATGTATTGACGCTCAATGAGGTCGGGGGAGGGCTTCTCGCCGGGTTTGAGCGGGGGGCAGCCTTCGATCACGATCGTGGCCGTTGATTTGTAGCGAGGTATGAAGTCTTGGTCGATCACCCAGCGGTCGGCGCCGTCGGAATAGTCGTGTTTCTTGAGGTCGTGGTAGAAGGAGCGGCTTACGGTCTCTGTG
>CAZGJH010000116.1:0-8209 GCA_964525735.1 uncultured Sangeribacter sp. | reverse complement strand
AAGCCAGCAGATTTACAGTCTGCCCCATTTGGCCACTCTGGTATTCGCCCTTTTCAGTCTTGACCTCTCTGACGGCCTCCCGTCGGTCATTCCCGAAATCGAGTGCAAAGTTACTGCTTTTTATCTTACACTCCAAATTTTTCTGTAACTTTTTTCGTTAAAAAATTTTATTATCCTGCTCACATTGCGCTCTAAAACCCCTCAAACAGCTTAAATTCAGCCACTTCGCATCATCTGAAAAGTTTCTGATTTTTGCCGCGCTGCAAGCCGATTTTTTCGCAGGCCGCGCATTTTGTATATAACACCAGCCGCCCTACCTTGTTTTAGAGGCAAGACGGCTGGCATTTTTTTCATTTACTCTACTGTCACCGACTTCGCAAGATTGCGGGGCATATCCACATCCTTGCCTTTGTTGATGGCAATATAATAGCTAAGAAGCTGAAGCGGGATGCTCGTGATGATCGGCGTGAGACACTCCGGCATCTCGGGCACCTCCAACACATGATCGGCGATGTTGCGTATCACGGTGTCGCCCTCCGTCACGATGGCGATGATCGAACCTCCGCGGCTCTTAACCTGCTGCACATTGCTCACGATCTTCTCATAGAGATGATCGTTGGGAGCGATGATTACACTCGGCATCTCGGCATCGATAAGCGCGATGGGACCATGCTTCATCTCGGCCGCTGGATAACCCTCGGCATGTATATAGGAGATCTCCTTCAACTTCAACGCACCCTCCAAAGCCACGGGATAGCTGTAGCCGCGGCCCAGATAAAGGAAGTTGCGCGCATATGTATATATGAGTGAAAGACGCTCTATCTTCTTTGCGAGCTTGTCGAGCACCTCCTTCACCCTGTCGGGAATCTCCAATATATGGCGTCCGAGCTCCTCGATTGTCTCCTGCGGAAGGGTCTTCTTGACCTGCGCGATAGAGATAGCGAGCAGGGTGAGCACCATCACCTGGCCCGTGAAGGCCTTAGTGGAAGCCACACCGATCTCGGGACCTACATGTATATAGGTGCCGCTGTCGGTCTCACGCGGTATGGAGCTGCCCACCACGTTGCTGATGCCGTAGACGAAAGCTCCCTGGCGACGCGCAATCTGGATAGCGGCCAATGTGTCGGCCGTCTCGCCGCTCTGCGATATGGCGATCACGATGTCGCGGTCGTCGAGCACAGGGTTGGAGTATCTGAACTCGCTGGCATATTCCACCTCAACCGGAATGCGGCAGATATCCTGAAGCAGGTATTTGCCGAGCAGGCCGGCGTGCCATGATGTGCCGCAAGCCACGATGATGATGCGCTTAGCCTTCAGGAACTTGTCGAGATTATCGAGCACGCCGTTGAGCATGAAGCGTTTGCCACCCTCCACAACACGGCCGCGTATGCAATCGCGCAGCGTGTTGGGCTGCTCGAAGATCTCCTTGAGCATGAAGTGAGGGTAGCCACCCTTCTCCAACTGAGAGATACTCATCTGAAGAGTAGTGACGTCGACCTTGCTCTCCTCATTCTCAAGATTGAGGATCTTCAGGGGCTCCCCTCTCTCGATCACGGCTACCTCCTCATCTTTCAGATAGACGCACTCCTGAGTGTATTCTACGAAGGGAGTGGCATCCGAAGCCAGGAAATACTCGTTTTCGCCGATACCCACCACGAGAGGCGAACTCTTGCGGGCCGCGATGATCCTGTCGGGGTTGTTTTTCTCAATCACGGCAATGGCATAGGCTCCCACCACCTGCTTGAGCGCATTACGCACGGCATCGAGAAGCGAACAGTTGTTGGTGACGCGGATATATTCGATGAGCTGCACGAGCACCTCCGTATCCGTGTCGGAATGAAATTTACAACCATGCTGCGTCAAGGCATCCTTGAGCACCTTATAATTCTCGATGGTGCCGTTGTGTACGAGCGCGAGATTACCATCCTCACTGTAGTGGGGATGCGCGTTGCAGTCGCTCGGCTCGCCGTGGGTGGCCCATCGTGTATGGGCTATGCCCGCTTTCGCGCTGAGCTCCTTGTCCTTACAAAAATTTTCGAGATTGCTGACCTTTCCTTTGCTCTTGTAAACATTGAGCTTTCCTTCAGGGCTCACCAAAGCGATACCGGCGCTGTCGTAGCCACGATATTCAAGGCGATGAAGTCCCTTGATCAGCACGTCATAGACGTTGCCATCTCCAATATAACCTACAATTCCACACATATCTGGTATATTCTGATGTTCTTCTTTATTCTCTACGCTCCCACGGAAGGGAGAACACAGAGGCAAATCAAAAACTCCCGCCACGCGGGCGAAGAGACATAGCTCTCCTTACATTTCTAAACGCAGCAGTGCGTTTTTTATTGCATACAAAGAAGAAACCGCGACATTATGCCGCGGTTTTGATGACGGGTCAGAATTCGTCGCCCAACGGATTGAGCGCGGAATCACGTAATTTATAGAGCAGATGACGCTTCAGATCGGGATCTTCCTTGATGAGCTGCGAGAGCTCCCAGTGATGGCCCGCCTCTTCGCGAAGAAGCGGCGATGTGGCGTCGACGTTGGCCAAGTTCCACGTGAGAAGCACTGTCTTGATCTTCAACGCCTTGAGCTTGCGCACGAGCATCTCATGATCGGCATCGCCCGTGATGAGCACCACGTAATCGAATTTGCGGAACACCGAGAGCTCGTAGGCCTCAAGCGCAAACCATACGTCTACACCCTTCTCCACCACCTGCACGAGGCCGTCTTTCTCCATCTCGCGCAGATGTTTGTAATGGAATATCACGTCGTTCTCGATCAGCGTATCCTCAAATTTTCTCTCGTTGTAGAGCAGGTGTTTGTCGTAAGCCTCCTTCACTCTGAAACGCCCTCTGAAATAGTGGGCCTCAGTGATCTGACAGTTGGCCGGATCTACACCCTCCGTCACGGCAAGACGCGCGCAGATGAAATCGAAGAGCGATCTCACTTTGATTATCGAGCTCTCTATCGCCTTCAACGCACGGTTTACTTTGGCATAATAGCCGCCGTCGATAAAGACGCCGACCGATAAATATCCTAACATAATGAAATTCTTTTAAATGAAGCCGCCATCAAGCCAGGCGACGCAAGATATCGCAAAGGAATTTCCAGAATTCCTGCACAGAGGGCACGTAAGCCTTCTCGCTCGGCGAATGGATGTCCTTCAGCGTCGGGCCAAACGAAATCATGTCGAGCCCGGGCATCTTCTCAAGGAAGAGGCCACACTCCAGGCCGGCGTGAAGCGCCTCGACTTTCGGCTCCCGCCCGAAGAGGGTCTCGAAACTCTCCTCAGCCACCTTGAGCACCTTCGAATCAGGGTTGGGAGCCCAGCCTACATAGGCATCGTCGAAAGCCACGTCGCAACCGATCATCTCGAAGAGAGCCTTGATTCTGTCGGCTATCTCATCGCGACGGCTGTCGACCGACGAACGCACATGCACAGTGACGACCACCGTATCATCTTTCATCTTCACTGAAGCGAGATTGCAGGATGTCTCTACAAGCCCTGGCACGGCGTTCGACATACCCTGCACGCCATTGGGAGCCGCGAAGATAGCGGAGATAAGCATCTCGGCCTGACCAGGATCGATCACCTCGGCCGGAGCCTCCGTCTTCTCGGCGGTAAACGTGAAGTCGGCGTTCTCGGCCAGCAGGAACTCCGCATGGAGCATATCGCTGAATTCTACGGCTCTCTTCTCGAATGTGGCGCAATGCTCCGCGGGCACACCCACCACAGCCCAGGCTTCGCGCGGAATGGCGTTGGCCAGACCGCCGCCGTCGATAGCTGCCATCTGCAGGCCCATCTCAAACCAGTTTTGCCAGAGGAAACGGCAAAGCTGCTGATTGGCGTTGCCACGGCCCAGATTGATCTCCATGCCGGAGTGGCCACCCTTGAAATGATTCAGATGCACCTTATAATATACGTATTCCGTATCGGTATCCGGCTCGATTATGTCGAGCGGCAACGTGCAGACTGTCACCTTGCCGCCTGCGCAACCGATTACGAGCGAGCCATGCTCCTCGCTGTCGAGATTGAGAAGGATCTGGCCTGTCACGAAACCGGGCTGCAACCCGTTGGCTCCGATAAGGCCCTGCTCCTCATCTACGGTGAAAAGACACTCTATGGGGCCGTGCACGAGCGAATCGTCGAGCAATACGGCCATTGCCGATGCGCAACCCAAGCCATTGTCGGCTCCGAGCGTCGTGCCGTCGGCCTTCACCCAATCGCCATCTACAATCGTAGTGATTGGATCGGTGAGAAAATCATGCTTCTTGTCGCCACGCTTCTCAGCCACCATATCCTGATGACCCTGAAGTATCACGGCGGGAGCGTTCTCATGGCCCGGGGTGGCCGGTTTGCTCATCACCACATTGCCCACGGCATCAGTCTTCACGGCTATGCCGTGACGCTCTGCCCAGCCTACGAGAAACTCTCTCATCTTGTCGAGATGATGCGTAGGACGAGGCACTTTCGTTATTTCATCGAAACATTGCCACACAAGTTTCGGTTCGAGATCAGTTATCTTCATGTTATTGACTTTACTTTAATTACTTCTTGCCGCTCTGCTTGGTCTTGGCCTCGGCGGCAAATTTCTTGTAAGCCGTGGCCATGCGCGTGTGATATCCACGCTTGGCATAGCCGGCTCCGTTGTATTTTCGGGCGAAAGCCGCCCAGTCTTTCTTCTTGAGGTCGTCGAGCATTCCGGAGTTGGTGATGAAGGCCGCGAAGAGTTCGAGCTGCTCCAGCTCCGATATACCCATCAGGCGCACCATCTCGTCGACCGTCGCGCAGCCACACCGCTTGTAATTGAACCCGCCAATCTGAAACATGCCCCAGAATGTGGCCAGGTTTGCAGCCTCGGCGTTCTGTTTGCGCGCGTTTACGAGCTGTGTCCATTCCTTGAGGCCGTAGCCGGTGAGCCCCGAAGGCACTTTCTCATCCTTCGGGCCCGGCTTGCCACCCTTCTTCTTATAGGTGGCAAACATCTTGGCCGAGAAATTCACCACCGGCACACCCGGCGCATAGAATCCCTTCATCTGCTGGCCCGCCTCAATGAGCACCACGGCCCGGATGGCCGCCTCCTCCACCTGCAGCTCCTCCGCCACAAGTTTGAAATCGGCATCGGTGAGCTCGGAGTAGCGGCTCGTTTCGTCGGCCTGCTCGGCTTTCTCAATGAGCGCATCCATGGCGGGGTCGATGCTGTCTTTCGCCACGGGTTTCAAGAGGTTGAAATCGCTTTCGCCACTCTCTATTATATTCTCCAGTACGCTTTTCTGTACCTCAGTATCATAATTCCCCTCCCCGCCCGATCCTTCCGACAGCGCGTAGGCCATCAGAAGGAACGGTATGGTTGCGAGCGGGGGATTCATAATTCAGCCACTTTTTTAAGCACGAGCACGAGATGCTTCCAGAATTTCTCAACCGTAGGAATGAGAAGCTGCTCATCGGGAGAGTGCACGCCTCTCATTGTGGGGCCGAAGCTCACCATGTCGAGATCAGGATTTTTCGCGAGGAAGAGGCCGCACTCGAGGCCGGCGTGAATAGCCTTGATGGCCGGCTTCACTCCGAAGAGCTCCTCGTAGGCGTCGGCAGCCACTTTCATCACTGTAGAGTCCATGTTGGGGGCCCAGCCGGGATAGCCGTCGGAGTGAGTCACCTCAGCCCCTGCGAGCTCGAAATGAGCCTCTACCTGTCCGGCGATATCCTCCTTGCGCGATTCAACTGATGAACGCTGCGAGGTAGTAACCTTAATCTTGTCGTCGCCCTCCATCTTAACGGCAGCGAGGTTGGTAGAGGTCTCAACGAGGCCCTCAAGGTCTTGGCTCATGGAGTATACGCCGTGAGGAGCGGAGTAGAGAGCTCTCACGAGAGCGAGCGAAGTCTTCGAGTCGATGCAATATTCGGGACGCTCCACACATTCTACAGTCATCTGCATGGAGGGCTCAATACCTTTGTATTCGTTGACGATAGCGGCAGAGTATTTCGCGAGGAAACGCTCAATCTCACCCTTGTGGTCGGAATGGATTCCGAACACGGCCTCAGCCTCACGCGGAATGGCGTTGCGCAGGTTGCCGCCGTTGAAGCTGCTCACCTCGATATCCCACTTCTGAGAGCACTCCCAGATGAAGCGCGCGAGCACCTTGTTGGCGTTGGCTCTGCCCAGATGGATGTCGCCGCCGCTGTGGCCGCCGAGAAGGCCGCTCACCTTCACCTTCACATAGTAGAAGTTTTCGGGTGAGAAACTGCGGTTGTATTTGAATATGGCTGTAGTGTCAATGCCGCCAGCGCAACCGATGAAGATTTCGCCGTCGTCTTCAGAATCGAGGTTGATGAGAATCTTGCCGGTTATCATGCCCTTGCCGAGGTTCTCGGCTCCTTCGAGGCCGATCTCTTCGTTGACGGTGAAGAGGGCCTCAAGCGGGCCGTGCTCCAGAGTGTCGTCGGTAAATACGGCCATGGCAGCAGCCACACCGATACCGTTGTCGGCTCCGAGTGTCGTGCCGCGAGCCTTCACCCAATCGCCGTCGATATAAGTGTCGATCGGATCTTTCATGAAGTCGTGCTCCACATTGCCGTTTTTCTCACACACCATATCCATGTGGGCCTGAAGCACCACCGTGGGCGCGTTCTCGTGGCCTTTTGTGGCCGGCTTTGAGAACACCACGTTGCCCACCTTGTCGGTCTTGGCTGCTATGCCGTTTTTCTCTGCGAAGGCGAGCAGAAATTCGCGTATCTTCTCCTCATGGCAGGAGGGACGGGGCACTTTCGTGACTTCATCGAAACATTGCCAGAGCAACTCCGGCTTAAGATCTTTTACTTTCATATGCTTTTTTTATGTTTGTGTCTTTGTTTTGGGTTATTTGCCCCAAAAGTACATAAAATTTCCCAACTCTGCAAACGCCGGGGCCCCTCCGTGGCCGTTTATGGGTCAAAAAAAGCCTCCAAAGAGTAGAAAAAACCGATTATATGGGCCGTTTTCTTTTATATGTGGGCGTTTTTTTCTAATTTTGCGCCATAATATCCCGGGTTTTCCCAATTTATCGGGTCGGCCCGCGCTGATAACCTATTAAATTATTAAAAAAAGTGAAATTAACCTTAATGGCCCTGTTATTTTGCGGAATTGCACTACTTTTGCTCTCCGTAAGGGTGATTTTCTCTAAATCACACTCCTTCTTGCAAGGTCACGCTTGCAAAGGGGTGCCTGCAAAGGAGACACCGACAGCCGGGGCAATCGCTCCGGAGGCTAAAAAAGAATCGTAAAAAAAATAACTACATCATATAATGAAAAAATTCCTTCTCAGAGCTTCGGCTTTCACTTTCGCCCTCTCGCTCTGCCTCGCCGCAACTTCTTGCGGCCAGAAAGACGACAATGCTGCCCCCGCTGCCAAACCCGCAGCCGCCACACCTAAAGCCGAGACTCACGTGCTGCCTAACTACCGCTACGTAGACCTCGACACCGTGTTGAGCAAATACAACCTCGCAAAAGACTACAACGAGGAGATGCTCCGCATGCAGACCAATATGGAGAGCGAAGTGAAACGTCATGAAAACTCCATACAGTCGTTTGCAAACACGATGCAGAATAAAATGCAAAACAACGGCTACCTCTCCGAAGCCTCCTATAAGGCCGACCAGGAGAAGATCAACAACATGCAGGCCAACGCTCAGAAATCGATCGCCACTCTGCAGAGCAATTTCGAAAACGCAGCCCTCGCCGCCCATAAGGCCGTAAACGATTCGATCGAGGCTTTCATCAAGGAGTATAACGCCAAAAAGAAGTATGACGCCATCTTCTTCAAGGCCGCCACTCTCTACATCGACCCCGAGCTCGATGTAACAGCCGACGTAGTAGAGGGTCTCAACGCCCGCTATAAC
The DNA here is from genome assembly GCA_964525735.1 of uncultured Sangeribacter sp. Classification (GTDB taxonomy): domain Bacteria; phylum Bacteroidota; class Bacteroidia; order Bacteroidales; family Muribaculaceae; genus Lepagella. The sequence goes on along the minus strand of CAZGJH010000116.1, from coordinate 333 downwards.
AAGGTGAAAAACTGACCACACCGCTCCACCTCGTAAAAGATATTTTCATTACGCGGGCCGACTCCAGCCAGAAGTCGGCCCGCCTTTAATTAAAAACCCTACACCCTCTCTCGGCGTTAAATAATAAAACACTTAATCCGCCATGATTGAAGACAATATTATAAATCAGGAGGCTAACGAACGCACAGTGCTCGTAGGCCTCGTCACTCTGCGCCAGACTGAAGCTAAGGTGAAGGAATATCTCGACGAACTCGATTTCCTGGCACGCACAGCCGGCGCTGAGCCGGAAAAAAGATTCATTCAGAAACTCGAATACCCCAACCCGCGCACATA
>CAZGJH010000115.1:0-8301 GCA_964525735.1 uncultured Sangeribacter sp. | reverse complement strand
TTATCGTTTAATTTTGCGATAATAAAAATATTTGGTTATGGCTCCTGAAAGAATTGAACTTTCTAAAGACGAAATACTTATGGCCTTTGTGGCTTCCTGTATTGAATGGGTGGTGGTTGAAACGGGTGAAAATTATCTCGATGTTTTCAACCGTATGCAAGCTGTAGACCTTATTGATAATTATATTTTCCCCTGCTATGATGCACTTCATACCGAGAGTCGTAAAAACCTAACGCAAGATATTATTGAAACTCTCAATCTCTGGGAGAAAGACGAAAATATATCCGAATCAGTCGTTAAAAAGGATTTTAGTAAGAGTGAAAGTATCGATCAGAAAAAAGAAACTGCTCGCACAATATTGAGATCGTATAAAATTGGACGAATAGCGTGTATCATTGCTCAAAAGCTTCAGATACCACCGATTGAGGCCTTAAAGAATTTTTATGCAAGCCAAACTTGCAGCGAACTACATGACACGTCTTCTGATCTCTATCTTCGAGGCGACCTCTATATAGTAAATGATTTTTTGAATGAATAAAGGGGAAGCTGGCTGTTTTTCGGGCTGATTACTACCAAATGCAGCTAAAATGCAGCTGAAAATAATTGAGGCTGTCTAACAAGTATAGGCAGCCTCAATTTTTCGACTATATGGATGACTACAAATAAAAATTTCGTATATTTGCGCTATGAAAAAATTTCAAAGCTTTAAAATATTGTTTCTCTTGTTGCTCATGGTATCGTTTGCCACGCAAACTGCGAAAGCGACGAGTGTGAATGAAGTTGCTGTTTATCTCAACGGTGGCAATGACGGGCTGCTAAGAGACTTATACTGCAACCTTTCAAACGCATCTCTGTCTCAGACCGACAGTATTAAAGGGAGATGTTTCTTGTCTTTTGCCATCTCTAAAGAGGGTGTTATTGAGGCTGAAACCATCAAATTGCTACGTGATACCTCTTTGCCTGATGAATACGTTAATGCTGCGATTGAAGCGATCAAGCACTTAGGCACGTTTAAACCCGGTCGGCAATACAACGCCAAAGAAGAGAGATGGGTGCCACTGCGCACTCATTACACCATAAATGTGTCTTTCCCTATCCCTTCGAAATATTTAGAACTCTGCTACTCCGAACCCTTCACCAAAGAGATCGAGTAGCGTGAGCCTCCTCCACAAGCACCTGAGGATAACATTATCCCTATAACCGAATAGCCCTCTCTGGGCGAAATGAAATAATACTGATGAGTAGCAACCCCTAACTCCGCTTCTGCATGCTGGAGGCTAAAAAGTGGCCTCACGTCACTTTGACATGAGGCCGCTTTATTTTGATATGAGGCAAGTTTTTCTGAAAGTCGATGGGTTATTTCACTACGACTTTTGATACTTTGGCCCCCTGCTTTACGATGTAGATGCCGGGAGTGGCGTTCTGAGCGTTAACGCGCACACCTCCAAGGGTATAGTATTCTTTGTTAGCATTCTCAACTGCTTCTACAGTCTTGACGGCTGTGGTGGCCTTTGAAGCGAGATAGTTGAGGGTGTTGGTAGTGAGCATCTCAAGATTGCTGTGGTAAGCGTTGCCACCTTCACGTGGAGCCCACTCGCAAGCTGCAAGACCGTTGGCGATCACTGTTCCCTTGCCGCCCTCAGGCTTGAACTCTACAATGCCCGCAACGCAGTAGTCCTGAACGTGACCCCATGTGCCGAGCACTTCGCAGTTGAAATCCTTCTCAAATTTCTCAGTGGTGTTTTTCCCTTCGGAAACGTACTGATAAGAGTTGAGGTCCCACATGCAGTTGTGGTCTTCGCGCCACATTGCAGAGCCGTCACCTGTGCCCTCCATAGGATAAGTTGCAGTGACGAAAGCGGCATACTCATAACCGGCTGGAACGGTCTGAAGACCGGCGTAGATTGCGTGGCCTGTATGGTCGTAAACCTGAGTGGCGTCAAATGTGCGCGAGGGTTCTGCATCGGGGAAGAGAGATGCGTCGTTCATTGCGCCGATGATTGCCTGGATTGTCCAGACATCAGTGCCACGGCCACCGTCGGCATCACCGAAGAGGTGAGGACCGTAAGCTTCAGGGATACGGCCGATAGATGGGGTGAGCTGAGTGGCATGCTTGCTGAGGTAGATGTTGCCGCCTTCATTGAGATAAGCAGCGAGAGACGTTGCAAACTCCTCTGAACCGAAGCCGTCGGGAAGGTTGGCTGCACCCATGCCGATGCCTACACGATCTACGTGCACCCACACAGCGTCATATACGTCTGCCTTAAGATTGGCAGCGTCGGCAACGCTCACGAGCTCGCCGTCGGGGAAGTTCTGTACGAAGTACTGAGCTGCCACTTTCTCCTGAATGGAGAGCGACTCAACGTCGGTAGAAGCGACTACCATTGCTACTTTACCGGCAGATGCGTAGAAGCTTGTTGAAAGCATGCAAGCGGCAGCGAAGGCCGCGAAAGATGTAAAATTTCTCATAAGAACAAAGTTAGGTATGGAATTAGTTAGAAACAGTTTTTTCGCTTTTCTTTAGCGAAAGCCTCCGATTCGGTCGTCACGACGCTTATCGAAAGACGCTGCAAAATTATACAGGAAAATATGCAAAAGCTATAAAAATTCAGCCGGGAGTATCAAAATTTCGGCATTTGCACGATTTTTATACTGAATACAACAAATGTTATAGTGCTTGCGCACCTATGAATGCGCTGCGGCATAGCTAATGTGGCATAGCTAATGTGGACGCGAAAAATCGCGTCCCTACTTTTACAGAGGCGCGTTGGTCAGACGTCGAGGAGGGAGGAGGAGAGGATCTTCTCGAGCTCGGTGCTGGCCACGCGCTCGGTGATGACGCCGTCTTTGGCCACGGAGATGTTGCCGGTCTCTTCGCTCACGATTACGCAGACGGCATCCGTCTCCTGACTCATGCCGAGGGCGGCGCGGTGTCGCAGACCGAGGTGCTTCGGTATGTTCATGTCGTGGCTCACGGGGAGGATGCAGCCGACGGAATTGATGCGATGCGAGGCTATGATCATCGCGCCGTCGTGGAGCGGTGAATTCTTGAAGAAGATGTTTTCGATGAGGCGCACGTTGACGTTGGCGTCGATGATGTCGCCAGTCTTCTCATAGTCGGTCAGCGGCATCTTTCGCTGAAACACGATCAGTGCGCCGGTCTTCGTCTTGCTCATGCTCATGCAGGCGTATACCACGGCCATTACGCGCGAATGGCCGCCGTCGTCCTTAACATCGTGTTTGAATAATCGCCTGAAATACGTGAGTTTACCGTGCGAACCGATCTCTATGAGGAAACGTTTGATCTGGTCTTGGAAGATGATCACGAGCACGATAAGGCCGATGCTCATGAATTTGTCGAGTATCGAGCCAGTGAGGCGCAGCTCAAGAATCTCCGAGGCCACCACCCACACCAGGAAGAATACCAACACGCCGTAGAAGAGCGAGAGCGTGCCGCTGTTTTTCATCATCCGGTAGATGTAGAAAAGCAGCAGCGCGATTATCAGGATGTCTATGATGTCTTTTATTCCCGGTGTCAACATTCCGAGCGTATAGAGAAAGTCGAGCATGAGCTTTATCGTTTTTTAAAATCTCAAAGTGAGGGGAAAGGTTCAAAAGTATGCAGGCGCGAGATAAGCTTCACCAGTTGGCTGGCCGCTTTCACATTGTGTACGCGCAGGATGTTGGCGCCGCGGTCGAGGGCAATGGCGTTGAGACCGACAGTGCCTTCGTAGCTCTCCTCGGGCGTCACGCCGAGCGTGCGCCAGATCATCGTCTTGCGCGAGAGCCCAGCCAACACAGGCATACCCATGCGGCAGAATTCATCCAACTCGTTGAGCATCTGAAAATTCTGTTCTACGGTTTTGGCGAATCCGAAGCCCGGATCGATAATGATGTCGCATACGCCGAGTCGGCGCAACTCGTACACCTTCCGCGAAAGGTCGGTGATCACGTCGGCCGTCACGTCGGCATAGTCGGTGAGCGTCTGCATCGTGGATGGCGTGCCGCGCATGTGCATCAGCACGTAAGCCACTCTCAGCTCGGCCACTGTGGCCCACATTTCGGGGTCGAGCGTGCCGCCTCCCACGTCGTTGATGATGTCGGCGCCCCACTCTTCTACGCATTTACGCGCCACGGAAGCCCGGAAAGTATCGATGCTGACGGGCACCTCGGGCCACTCCTCTTTCACGATCTCGAGGCCGACGGCCAGACGGCTGTATTCCTCGTCGGGGGTCACCTCGGCCGCACCGGGGCGCGTGGAGTAGCCACCGATGTCGAGCATGTCGGCCCCCTCTTCGCGATGGCGGCGAATCATGTCGCGTATCGCCTGGCGTGCCGAGGCGGCGTCGGCCATAGTGCGCGAGCCGGAATAAAAGCTGTCGGGCGTCACATTGACAATCCCCATCACTTTCGGTGTGGAGAGGTCAAGGAGACGCCCGTGTATGTTCAGTGTGTAGCTCATGATCTGTTGGCGCGCTTGCGCTCGTTCTCGTCGAGAATTATCTTGCGCAGACGGATATGGTTGGGGGTAACCTCAACATACTCATCCTCTTTGATGTATTCGAGAGCCTCCTCAAGAGAGAATACGATGGGGGGCACAATACGCGCCTTGTCGTCGGCTCCGGATGCACGCATGTTGGTGAGTTTCTTCGACTTGGTGACGTTTACCACGATATCGTTGTCTTTGGCGTTCTCCCCTACCACCTGGCCGGCGTAAACCTCCTCCTGGGGGAAGATGAAGAATTTGCCGCGATCCTGGAGCTTGTCGATGGCGTAGGCGTAGGCCGTGCCACCCTCCATGGCGATGAGCGAACCGTTGGTGCGTCGCTCGATCGGGCCCTTCCAGGGCTGGTATTCCAGGAAGCGGTGGGCCATGATGGCCTCGCCGGCTGTGGCCGTGAGCACATTGTTGCGCAAGCCGATGATGCCGCGCGAAGGTATCTGGAATTCGATGTTGACGCGGTCGTTCTGCGTCTCCATCGAGATGATGTCGCCCTTACGGCGCGTCACCATATCCACCATCTTCGAGCTGTATTCTTCGGGCACATTGATTGTGAGCGACTCTACCGGCTCACACTTCACGCCGTCGATCTCCTTGATAATTACCTGGGGCTGACCGACTTGCAGCTCGTAGCCCTCGCGACGCATAGTCTCGATAAGGATAGAGAGATGGAGCACACCGCGTCCGAAGACCGTCCACTTGTCTTCGTTGTCGCCTTTCTGCACGCGGAGCGCGAGATTACGGTCGAGTTCCTTTTCGAGGCGCTCTGCGATGTGGCGTGAGGTGACGTATTTGCCATCCTTGCCGAAGAAGGGTGAATCGTTGATAGTGAACGTCATAGACATCGTGGGCTCGTCGATGGCGATGCGCGGCAGCGGTTCGGGGTTCTCTACGGCCGAGACGGTGTCGCCGATTTCGAAGCCTTCGAGGCCTACGATGGCGCAAATGTCGCCCGAGCTCACCTCGCTCACTTTCTTGCGGCCCATGCCCTCGAATGTGTGCAGCTCCTTGATGCGCTGCTTCGACACTGAGCCATCTTTCTTACAGAGAGCGATTTCCATGCCCTCGCGGAGTGTGCCGCGATGCACGCGCCCCACGGCGATTCGGCCTACGTAGCTGCTGTAGTCGAGGCTCGTGATGAGCATCTGCGGGTCGCCCTCAATCTGCGTTGGGGCCGGTATATAGTTGATTATGGCGTCGAGCACGGCGGTGATGTCCTCCTTGGGTTCGCGCCAGTCGGTCGACATCCAGTTGTTTTTGGCCGAGCCGTAGATTGTTGGGAAATCGAGTTGGTCTTCGGTGGCGTTGAGGTTGAACATCAGGTCGAACACCATCTCGTTTACCTCATCGGGGCGGCAGTTTGGCTTGTCGACCTTATTGATTACGACTACGGGTTTGAGACCCATCTGGATAGCTTTCTGGAGCACGAAGCGCGTCTGAGGCATGGGGCCCTCGAAGGCGTCGACGAGCAGAAGACATCCGTCGGCCATGTTGAGCACGCGCTCCACCTCGCCGCCGAAGTCGGCGTGTCCCGGGGTATCGATGATGTTGATTTTCGTACCCTTATAGTTGATTGACACGTTTTTAGAGAGAATTGTTATGCCTCTCTCGCGTTCCAGGTCATTATTGTCGAGAATGAGCTCGCCAGTCGACTGATTGTCACGGAAGAGATGTCCAGCGAGAAGCATCTTGTCGACCAGGGTGGTTTTGCCGTGGTCGACGTGTGCTATGATGGCTATATTACGAATGTCTTGCATAAAATAAAACGTCTGTAATTGAGGAGTCTTTTTGCGATTCCTGAGTGCAAAGTTACAAAATTTTTCCGAGAGTAGAAAACACTTTCTTAAAATGAACCGCAGAGAGGGCTGGAGCGTTATAAAGACAGAATGAACGAAATACCGATTCATTCATCAGTTACCCTAAGGATGCTCGCGAGAGAGCATTCGAAACGCAATAATTGAATTGTCTGACGACCGCGGGGCGGGTCGGTGTCTTTTTGACAGACACCCGCTGTTTCCCGGACATTGACGGCGGGTCTTTCTCCTTCGGCGCGAAGCCGCTTGCAGATCGGGCGCAAAAGATGCCACTCAGAGACACGGAACCATCCAGTTTCTTCCCCCACGCTATTATCAACAACAAAACAGGCGACCTCGGGAAGGTCGCCTTATTATTTTCAGGGAAATAACAGACCTGATTGTTATGCTCTGTTCTTCCTCTTTCCTTATTACGAAGCATCCCCCATCGGCGCTGGCCGACGAGGGATGTTTTTTCTTTGTTTGCAGGATGATTACTTACGGATACCGAGCTCTTTCTTAGCGATGATGGCACGATAACGGTTGATATCCTTGCGGATCAGATAGTCGAGAAGCGAACGACGCTGACCTACGAGCATCTTAAGAGCGCGAGCTGTCGCGTAGTCTTTGTGATTGTCTTTGAGGTGCTCAGTAAGGTGCTTGATACGTACTGAGAAAAGTGCGATCTGGCTTTCGGGGCTGCCTGTATCGTTCTTGCCCTGGCCATATTTCTCGAAGATGGCCTGCTTCTCTTCTGTTGAAAGATGCATAGTTGTGAGAGTTAATTTATTTGTTAATTGTATGTTATGATACTTTTGTTTGAAAAGCCTGCGCGCAGGGCTCTCCCCCTTGCGGCCACTTTTCGCGAAAAGCACCGCAAAATTACAAAATTTTTCCGAGATATGCAAACTTTTTCGCTCGCCGCGTGCCGGCGCGATGTGAATTTCCGAAAAAAATTGCTAACTTTGCATCGCAGCCGGGCTCGCGAGTCTGGCCGACTCACTCTAACAAACTCTTTCACGCTTATGAACCATCTGATTACCATGGCCCTCTTCGCGGCCGCCGCTCTACCGCTGACGGCAGCCAACCCTATTCTGCCCGATTTTCACGCCGACCCTGAGATTCTCTACGCCGAGAAGACGGGCAAATATTACATCTACTCCACCACGGATGGTGTGCCCGGCTGGGGCGGCCATTATTTCATGGTGTTCTCTTCCGATAATCTCGCCGACTGGACCGACGAGGGCATTATGCTCGATCTGGCCACCGACCAGGTGGCGTGGGCTACGGGCAACGCATGGGCCCCGGCTATCATCGAGCGCAAGGAGGGCGACAGCTACAAATACTATTTCTATTTCAGCGGTCATGATCCGAAACTCGACCGGAAATCGATCGGCGTGGCTGTGAGCGACAGCCCCACCGGCCCTTTCACCGACCTCGGTCATCCTATCGTAACCGACTCGCCGACAGGGCATGGGCAGCAGATCGATGTGGATGTTTTTCAGGATCCCGCGTCGGGGAAATATTACCTCTACTGGGGCAATGGCTATATGGCCGGAGCCGAATTGAACGATGATCTCACCTCTATTAAAGAGGAGACTATCACGGTGATGACGCCGCAGGGGGGCACGCTTCAGGATTACGAATTCCGCGAGGCGCCGTATGCTTTTTATCGCGATGGGAAGTATTATTTCATGTGGTCGGTAGATGATACGGGGTCGCCGAATTATCATGTGGCTTACGGGACGGCCGACAATCCGTTGGGTCCGATCGTCGTGGCCGAGCAACCGATCGTGCTCATTCAGGATCCGGCGCAGGAGATTTACGGGCCGGCGCATAATTCTGTGATCAATCTTCCTGGCACGGATGAATGGCGCATAGTCTATCACCGCATCAACAAGGATTACATCGACCGCGACAAAGGCCCGGGCACGCATCGCGAAGTGTGCATCGACCCTCTCTACTTCAACCCCGACGGCACCATCCGCCCCGTCGCCCCCACCCGCT
>CAZGJH010000114.1:0-8380 GCA_964525735.1 uncultured Sangeribacter sp. | reverse complement strand
GGCGAGCATGTAGCCGTGTTCATGACCGACTACTTCCCCCGCGCCTCGAAGCGTCAGGGAGCTTGGATGGAGCAGATGCAAAGCTCTGGCCTCTATGAAGATGGCGAGCGTCGACCCATCGTCTACAACGTTGGCAATTTCACTCGCCCCGCGGGCGACACCCCGGCCCTGCTCACTATCGACGAGGTGGAGACCACCTTCCATGAGTTCGGCCACGCCCTCCAGGCTATCCTCTCGCAGGCCCCCTACCGCTCTATCGCCGGCACTAACGTCGACCGCGATTACGTGGAGCTCTCCTCGCAGCTCAACGAGCACTTCGCATTCACCCCTGAGCTCCTAAAGGAGTATGCCCGCCATTACAAGACGGGCGAGGTGATCCCCGACGAGCTCATCCGCAAGCTCAACGCATCTTCGAAGTTCAACCAGGGCTTCATGACCACCGAGCTCGCCGGAGCGGCCCTGCTCGACCTTGCCTGGGGCGCCACCGACGGCCAGAACGTCAATGTGCCTGAATTCGAGGCCCAGTTTGCCGAGAAGATCGGTATGCCCGCAGAAATCACGTATCGCTACCGCTCACCCTATTTCAAGCATATCTTCGGCGACGACGGCTATGCCTCTGGCTATTACACTTATCTCTGGAGCCAGGTGCTCGAAGCCGACGCCTGGGAGCAGTTCGAGAAGAAGGGTCCATTCGATAAGAAGAATGCCGAGGCCTACAAGAAGTATATCCTCGAAAGCGGCGACACGGAAGACCCCATGGTGCTCTTCAAGAAATTCCGTGGCCACGAACCCGACCCCAAGGCCGTGCTCCGTCTGCGCGGTCTCGAATAATCCCCCTCGGAAATGACTGAAAATATCGATCTCACCTATATGCGCCGCGCGCTCCAACTCGCGCGCGGCGGCGAAGGACGCACAGCCCCCAACCCTATGGTGGGGGCTGTTGTCGTCGCCGACGGCCGCATCATCGGCGAGGGCTTCCATCGCACATGCGGCGAAGGCCACGCCGAAGTTAACGCCATCGCCTCGGTGGCCCCGAAAGACCGTCACCTACTCCCATCTTCTACTATCTACGTCACTCTCGAACCCTGCTCCCACTATGGCAAGACGCCCCCCTGCGCCAAGCTCATCATCGACACTGCCATCCCGCGCGTGGTGGTCGGTTCGTCAGATCCCAACCCGCTCGTGGCGGGCCGTGGCATACGCATGCTCCGCGAGGCGGGCGTCGAGGTCGTAGAAGGCGTCCTGAAAGAGGAGTGCGACGAGCTCAACCGCCGCTTCATGACGGCTTTCTCCACCGATCGTCCCTGGATCCAGCTCAAGTGGGCCCAGAGCGCAGATGGTTTCATGGCCGCTGTCGACGATGAAGGCCAAGCGAAAACGGTGAAATTCTCCAACCCTCTCTCCTCTGTCTGGATGCATCGCCAGCGCGCCCTCGTCGAGGCCATCATGGCGGGCTCAAACACTCTGAAGATCGATCGCCCACGCCTCGACGTGCGCCTCTGGGCCGGCCGCTCCCCGCGCCGCGTCGAGATTGGCCACGACGAAGATCTCCCGGCTCTCATGCGCCGCCTCCGCTCCGAAGGCGTCACCTCGCTCATGGTAGAAGGGGGCCCCACGCTCCTCCAAAGCTTCATCGAGGCCGGCCTTTACGATGAGATCCGCATCGAGTCGGCCCCCCTCTCGCTCGGCCAAGGTCTGCCCGCCCCGCAGCTCCCCTCCGGCTTGCGTTTCATATCCCGAACCCCCTGCCGAGGCAACGAAATTTCTGTTTTCAGACGTTAAAAACTTATAAAAAATTATTAATTGTTAAAATCTGCCACTTTTCTATCCTGTAATTCACCAATAAATACTAATTTTGCAGATTGTAACAAGTGCGCTCTCGCCGTAGCCCTCTCCTCGCCGCGGCTCGGGGCGCCTCTAACCAACGTCTTAAATAGTGAAAAAATCATTTTTACGCAAATCGCCCCTGCTGCTCCCGGCCATGATCCTTTTCATGGGCGCGGCATCTTCATGCAATGATAAGAAGGAGCAGGCAGAGGAGATCGCAGTCACTGTTTCTACCGTCGCCATTAAGAGTTTCAACCTCAAGGCCGATTCGAAGGTGCTCTCCAACCTCGACTCTGTCTTTTTCTCTATCGACCTCAACAACGGTGTCATTTTCAATGCCGACTCCCTCCCGAAGGGCACCAAAGTCACTAAGCTGATTCCCGTAATCACCTTCATGACCACCGTCTCCAAGGCCGAACTGAAGTACACCGACACCGAAGGTAAGGAGAAAACCGTCAATTATCTCGAGACCACCACCGATAGCGTCAACTTCTCCTCACCCGTCACGCTCAGCGTCACGGCCTACGATGAGAAGACCGAATACACCTATCGGCTCAAGGTCAATGTGCATGAGCAGCTCCCCGACTCCCTGATGTGGAGCGAGATGGCTGTCGGCAAGCTCCCCTCGCGCCTCCCCGCCCCCGTGGCCCAGAAGTCGGTCGAGCTCCCCGACGGCAAAGCCCTCTCGGTTATCGAGGAAAGCGACGGCTCTTACACTCTCGCATCATCTGAGCAGCTCTACGCCGGAGAATGGGAGAAGAGCCCTCTCTCGCTCCCCTTCACCCCTGATGTCTCGTCGCTCGCCGCAGCCGGCCAGTCGCTCTATATGCTCGACACCGCCGGAAATCTCTACGAGTCGGCCGACGCCCTCGCCTGGACCTCCACCGGTCAGCAGTGGGTCGCTATCGTCGGCCCCTACCTCGACTCGGTGCTCGGCATCCGCTCCGACGCCTCCGGCCTGCGCCATTGCCATTACCCGGCCTCACCTCTCATCGAAGATACCGATGTCGATCCCGCCTTCCCCCTCTCGGGCCGTAGCGCGCTCGTGTCGGTCTATTCGAAATGGGTAGATCAGCCCACGGCTTTCTTCGTGGGTGGTGTCTGTCCCGACGGCTCTATCTCGGCCGCCACGTGGGCTTTCGACGGCTCCCAGTGGGCGCAGGTCAACGATTCCCCCGTCCCTGCCCTCGAAGGCCCGGCCATCGTGAAGTATTTCACCTATCGCAACACCTCCGACATCTTCTATACCCAGGAGGCTGAATCGTGGCTCCTCATCGGCGGCCGCCGCGCCGACGGCTCTTTCAGCAAGACTCTCTTCTATTCTCACGATAATGGTGTCACCTGGAAGGAGGGCTCCTCGCTCATGCAGCTCCCCGACTATGTGCCGGGTCTCATGGCGGCCGACGCTCTCGTGATGGATGCCTCTCACACCGTAAGCCTCACCGACTATTGGAAGGCCGCACCCTCGCGCGAGGCCGGAATGTGGCTCAAGCCGGCCTACGTCGTAGATGGCTATGATGTCACCTGGGAGTGCCCCTATATCTATCTGATTGGCGGCTACGATGCCTCGGCCCGTCTCTCCGACGATATCTACAAGGGTGTCCTCGCTCGCCTCCGTTTCACCCCTCTTCTCTGATGTCTCTCTCTTAACAATCTTTTTCAGCTATGCGTATCTTTGCTCTCCTCTTGGCTCTCTCGGCCCTCCTATCCTCTTCTCGTTGCGCGGCTCAGGAAGACTATCGCTTCGACGCCGGAGGTGGCCTCGGCCTCACCGGCTATCTCGGCGATGCCAACACCTCCAACCTCTGGAGCTCCCCCTCCTGGGACCTCGAGCTCCTCTTCCGCTACATAGCAAATCCGCGCTGGGCCTTCAAGACCAATTTCTACGTCGGTGCCCTCTCGGGCAATTCCGCGCGTATGACCAATGTCTTCCCCTCCGACGAAACCTATCGCTTCTCCACCACTTTCTACGAGCTCGGCGAGATGGCTGAATTCAATTTCTTCAGCTACGGAATGGGCGAATCTTATCGCAAACTGAAAAGAATATCACCTTATATCACGGCCGGCCTTGGCGTTACGGCGTGGAGCGTCGCTGGCTCGGCTGGCGCCGCCCTCTGCATTCCCCTCGGCGTCGGCGTGAAATACAAACCCTCCCGGCGCCTCAACCTCGGCCTCGAGTTCCTCATGAAAAAAACCTTCACCGATCGCCTCGACGGCACCGCTCTCGACGATCCCGTCGGCATCAAAAGCTCTTTCATGAAGAACACCGACTGGTATTCCACCCTCACCTTCACCGTGAGCTACGAATTCTCAAAACGTTGCGCCGTCTGCAATTATAAAGACTGAATAAACCCACCTACAATGGACCCTCTTCAGAAGAAAATAGAATCTCTCGACAAAGAACGCATTCCCGTGCATGTGGCCATGATCATGGATGGCAACGGCCGTTGGGCTAAGCAACAGGGCTTCAACCGATCCGAAGGACACGCCGAAGGCGTCTCTACTGTCCACCGCGTCACTAAGCTCTCGTCCGACCTCGGCGTGCGCTACCTCACCCTTTACGCGTTTTCTACCGAGAACTGGCGCCGCCCCTCCGATGAGGTGGCCACGCTGATGTATCTCATCGGCTGGGCCATAGAGCGTGAGCTCCCCGAGCTCCTGCGCAATAACGTGCGCATCGTGCTCGTCGGCGATATCGAGCGTATCCCCGAAGAGCCCCGCCAACGCCTCTTCTATGCCCGCGACGCTACGGCCCATTGCACAGGTCTTCAGCTCAATATGTGCCTCAGCTATTCATCCCGCTGGGAAATCACGGAGGCCGCGCGCCGCATAGCCCGCCTCGCCGCAAAGGGCGAGCTCGATCCCGAGGCCGTCACTGAAGATATCTTCGCCTCTCATCTGGCCATGGCCGGCGTCCCCGACCCCGACCTCCTTATCCGCACCGGTGGCGAGGAGCGTATCTCAAATTATCTCCTCTGGCAGATTGCCTATAGCGAACTCTATTTCACCCCTGTCCTCTGGCCCGATTTCTCCGACGAGCAGTATGTCGACGCTCTCTTGGATTTCCAAAACCGCGAACGCCGCTTCGGCAAGACAAGCGAACAGGTACAGAACAACGAATAATTTTCCTACTCACACCCTTTTCAGAATGAAGAATCTCCTGAAGATTTCGTTAGCGTCTATCATGATGTCGGGTGCCGCCCTTTCCATGGCACAGGCTCCCGCCGTCGTCGGCGACACTATCTATAACCCCGACATCATATACTCCCCCATTCCGCGTTCCTATGAGATCGCGGGCATTGCCGTGGAGGGAATCAACCATGTCGACGATTATATCATCGTCGCTAATTCCGGGCTCTCTGTGGGTGAACGCGTTAATATGCCGGGCGATGCCATCACCAACGCCACCAAGCGTCTCTGGCGCCAGGGTCTCTACTCCAAAGTCAACATCACGGCCGATAAGATTGTCGGCGACAAGGTCTGGCTCACTATCCACCTCCGCCAGCAGCCCCGCATGTCGGAGATGCGCTTCGCAGGCGTAAAGGGTGGCGAGAAGAAGGATATCACCGAGCGCCTCGGCATGGTCGAGGGCCAGCAGATCACTCCCAACATCGTGGCCCGCGCCACTCAGATCGTTAAAGATTACTATGGCGGCAAGGGTTTCAAGAATGCCGTGGTCAATATCCGCCAGACCCCTGATCTCTCCAACGATAACCAGGTGATTCTCGATGTCAACGTCGACCGCCACAACAAGGTCAAGGTGCATAAGATCTATGTCGACGGCAATGAGGTGCTCTCCGATCGCAAGGTCAAGGGCGCCATGAAGAAGACCAATGAGAATGGCAACATCCTCAATCTTTTCAAGCAGAAGAAGTTTGTCGATTCCGATTATCGCGACGATAAGGAGCGCATCATTCAGAAGTATAACGAGCTCGGCTATCGCGACGCCCGCATCGTCAGCGACAGCGTGGCCCGCTACGACGACAACACGGTCGATGTCTTCCTCACTGTCGACGAAGGCAAGAAGTATTACATCAGCGATATCAACTGGGTGGGCAACACTGTCTATCCCACCGACTATCTCAACCAGGTGCTCGGCATCTACCCGGGCGAGGTCTATAATCAGAAGCTCCTCGAGAAGCGCACGAAAGACGACGATGATGCCGTCTCCAACCTCTATCTCGACAATGGCTATCTCTTCTTCACCCTCGTCCCTATCGAGGAGAATGTCGTGGGCGATAGCGTCGCCCTCCAGATGCGCGTCATCGAAGGCCCCCAGGCCAAGATCAACCGCGTCGTCATCAATGGCAACGACCAGCTCTTCGAGAAAGTGATCCGCCGCGAACTCCGTGTCCGCCCGGGCGACCTCTTCTCTAAGAGCGACCTCATGCGCTCGGCTCGCGAAATCGCCGCCTCGGGCCATTTCAACCCTGAGAATATGGATATCCAGCCGCAGCCCAACGAGCAGGACGGCACTGTCGATATCGTCTTCAACCTCGAAAGCAAGGCCAACGATAAGGTGCAGCTCTCTTTCGGCTGGGGCCAGAGTGGCGTCACGGGTCAGGTGGCCCTCTCTTTCTCCAATTTCTCTATCAAGAATCTCTTCAACCCCGGTTCCTACCGTGGCATAATCCCGCGTGGCGACGGCCAGACCTTCTCTATCTCGGCCCAGACCAACGCGAAGTATTATCAGAGCTACAGCCTCTCTTTCTTCGATCCCTGGCTCGGCGGCAAGCGTCCCAACTCTCTCTCCGTCTCGCTCGATTATAGCCGCTCCACGGGTATCAACTCGGCCTTCTACAACCGCTCTATCATGTCCTCGGGCTACAACAGCCTCTATTATAATAGCATCTACGGCAACAATTATAATTATGGTGGCTACAACTATTATGAGAATGCCTACGACCCCAACAAGGTGATCCAGATGGCGGGCGTCAATGTCGGCTTCGGCACGCGCCTCTCCTGGCCCGACGATTATTTCCAGTTCCAGGCCATGCTCTCTTATCGCTGGTACTACCTCAAAAACTGGGATTATCTCTTCGATATGTCGAATGGCGTCTCCAACTCGCTCGCACTCACCCTCTCCCTCTCGCGCACGAGTATCGACCAGCCCATCTATCCCCGCCGTGGCTCGCAATTCACGGTCGAGGCCACTCTCACTCCCCCGGCCAAGCTCTTCTCGAAGCATAAGAACTGGGAGCAGCTCAGCTATCTCTCGCGCCGTTCCAACACCGACACTGAGCAGCGCGAGGCAGCCGCCCGTCAGCTCTACAAATGGATCGAGTATTGGAAGGTGAAGTTCAAGAGCAAGACCTACACCCCGCTCACCGACCCCGACGGCCAGTGGACCCTCGTCATGATGACGCGCGCCGACTTCGCTCTCCTCGGCTCCTGGAACAAGTATTTCAAGACCCCCTTCGAGACTTTCTATTTCGGTGGCGACGGCATGTCGGGTAGCTACACCTATGCCACAGAGGCCATCGCCATGCGTGGCTACGAAAACGGCCAGTTCACACCCTGGGGCTACGAAGGCTACGCCTACGGTCGCTTCGGCATGGAGCTCCACTTCCCCTTCATGCTCCAGCCCTCCACCACAATCTACGCCCTCGCATTCGCCGAAGCCGGCAACTGCTGGACCTCCGTCAAGGAGTTCTCCCCCTTCAATCTCAAGCGCAGTGCCGGTGTAGGTGTCCGCCTCTACCTCTCCATGCTCGGCTTCCTCGGCATCGACTGGGGCTACGGCTTCGACAAAGTCTGGGGCAAACGCGGCGGCAGCCAGCTCCACTTCGTCCTCGGCCAAGAATTCTAAGCCAAGCATCCATGCAACCCATGCATCCATGCAACCCATGCCAATCCATGCAAATCCATGCAAATCCATGCATCCATGCATCCATGCCCAATTAAACCATCCCGATAGTTTAGTTGTCTATATAATAAAAAAGCAAAAAGAATGAAAAAGATAATATTCTCTCTAATGTTGGTGCTCTGTGGCATGGGAGTTGTCTCCGCCCAGAAGTTCGCCCTCGTCGACATGGACTACATCCTCCGCAATGTCCCCGCCTACGAAATGGCCAACGAGCAGCTCAACCAAGTCTCCCAACGCTGGGAAAAAGAGGTCAATCAGCTCGCCGCCGAGGCTGAAACCATGTACAAAAACTATCAGAGCGACATGGTCTTCCTCACCGACGATCAGAAAAAGAAACGCGAAGAAGCCATCGTGGCCAAAGAAAAAGAAGTCACCGATGCACGCTACAAATACTTCGGCCCCGAGGGCGAGCTCTACAAAAAGCGCCAGTCGCTCATGAAGCCCATCCAAGATGATGTCTACAACGCCGTCAAAGCCGTTGCCGAAGAAAAAGGCTACCAGACCATCTTCGATCGCGCATCATCCCAAAGCATCGTCTTCGCCTCCCCTCGAATCGATGTCAGCAACGAAGTGCTCGCAAAATTGGGTTATTCAAAATAATTTCACTAACTTTGCACTTCCAATGCATAATGCATAATTCATAATGCATAATTAAGAGAGAGTCCTCCAATTCTGAATTATGAATTA
>CAZGJH010000113.1:0-8441 GCA_964525735.1 uncultured Sangeribacter sp. | reverse complement strand
TCTCACCGATTGCTCGGCCGGTCTGCCTCACAGATCGGTCTACTCGATTCTGCGCGACAGCCGCGGCATCATCTACGCGGGCACTTACAACGGTCTGGCCCGCTGGGACGCACGCTCAGCCTCTTTCAAACCGGTGAAACTGCACGGCCTGGAGAAGCAGCCCTCCACTTTCTTCATAAACTGCATGTCGGAGAGCGACGACAGCGAGAGCATCTACCTCGGCGGAGAAGGAGCCCTCTACAAATATTCCCCTGCCGATAACCGACTGCAAGCAATCGATGCCGTGGAGGGAAACAATGTAAAAAGTCTTGCCCAAGGTGAGGCCGGTCAACTGCTCGCCGGAACCGACCGAGGCGTCTATGAGCTCTTCAAAGACAGCATCAAGCACCACATACACGATTCTCGCCACGAACAGAGCTTGGCCGACAATGAGATCTGGTGTGTCTATATGGACGACGATCACAATCTCTGGACGGGCCACGAACGTGGCGTATCGATAGCGGCCAACTCTAATATACTGCGCACTATCAAGTTAGGCTCGCTCGTACATTCGGGCGAAGGCAACGAGATACACTCAATCTACCGCGACAGCAAGGGCAGCCTATGGTTTGGCGGCACTAACGGCATCATCCACCTTGATGCCACCCAACCTGTGAAATGGCACCGCCATTCTCTGCTCGCCAATACCCTCTCCCACAACCGCATAAGGAAGATTGTAGAAGATCAAGAGGGCACTATGTGGCTGGCCACAGACGCCGGACTCAACCGCTACAATCCCGCGCAGGAGAATTTCGATAGCTTCCTCATACTTGATTCGCAGGGGGGACATCCCTCCAACTGGGTGTATGCCTTGGCCGAGGAGCGGGATCATCTCTGGGTGGGGAGCTTCCTCAACGGCATACATTACGTGAGTAAGGATAAACTGCGAGGCACGCCGGGCATCATCAGGGCCGACCGGTCGATCAATGCCGACACCACAGGCATGGATGGTTTCCGCTTGGCCAACAACCTCGTGAATGAAATAGTGATCGACAAGGATTCCAACCTATGGATTCTCCTCTTCAGAGACAGCAACCTGGTGAAATATACCCCTGCCACCGGAGAATACCAAAAGTTTGATATACATCTTCTCACCGGGGGATACCCCACACATTTGGAGGCAGATAAGGAGGGTCGCATCTGGTGTGCCTACAAAGGGGGAGCCGTGGTGATTGACGGCGACGGCCAACTCAAAACGATTACATTCCCTACCACCAACAGCGATGAAGCAGTCTTAGCAATGGGAGCCGTAGGCGACGGCATGTGGATCTCCACCCAAAGCAACGTCTGGAAGGTCTCGGCCAAGGCACAGAATGCCACCCTACTCCCTGTGCCGCAAAGATCGTATGTCTCTGTCTACGAAGATACTCTGACCAACAAAATCTACTTAGGCACCATCGACGAGATAATCGAGGTAGACCCCACCCTTATGGATGAGGAGGAAGACTTCAACGGCATCAAGATGATACTGAACACGCAGCCGGGAGCCAACCATGATTTCTCCGACCTGCGCGGCGCGGAGCGTGGGCTCACCATCCCCTACGGCGGCTCCATTGCCTTGGTGGTGAGCACCCTGAATTACTCGCCCGACGCTCTGCAGCGATACATGTACAAATTAGCCTCCTCACCTACAGATACCGTGGCGCCGTGGGTCGTGCTCCCCGAAGGAGCCAACACGATCACCCTCTCCGATCTGAAAATGGGGCATTATAGCGTATTGATCAAGACCGTAGGTTCCCCCTCGGCTCCTGTGGCGATACCGCTTACGGTGCGTCCGCCGTTCTTCCTCTCATGGTGGGCCATCACGTGTTACGTGCTGATTATCATAGCTATCATCGGAGCCATAATCTATCAATCGCGCAAGCGCAACCGCCGTCTGCTGGAAGAGCAGACGCGCCAGAACGCTCTCGACAACGTGGAGAAGAAGCTCACCTTCCTCTCCGATATCTCTCACGATCTCAAGACCCCACTTTCGATGATCTTAGGCCCCGTGAGCCTGATGAAAGAGAAAGCGAAAGACCCCGAGAGCCGGAAGAGCCTGGAGGTGGTATACGACAACGCCGTGCGCCTCAACAATATGATTCACCGCACGCTCGAACTCCAGCACATAGAGGATATCGATGAGAGTCTGCTGATTCTCTCCCGAGTCAATGTAGTGGAATTCTGCAAAGGTATCTTCGACATATTCAAAGACAACAACCCGCAGAAACGCTTCTTCTTTCACGCCTCCGAGCCCGACATATTCATCGAAGCCGACGCCGTGAAGCTGGAATCGGTGATCACCAACCTCCTCTCGAACGCCTGCAAATATTCAGAAGCGGGGGCGACAATCTCCTGCGGCATATTCCGCAACGAGGCCAACGTGGAGATAGCCGTCTCCGACGACGGTCTCGGCATCTCCGACGGCGACCAGCAGCTCGTGTTCCAGCGAATGTTCCGCTCGCCGGCCACATCGAAAATAAAGGAGGGCACCGGCTTGGGGCTCTACCTTATAAAACGTTACCTCGAACTGATGAAGGGTAGCATCGAGCTCTACAGCAAGGAGGGTCAGGGCACTACCTTCGTAGTCACCCTCCCCATCTCTGAAGAGATCGCTACCGAAACGCCCGTCAGTCACGCCGAGGATGGGGGACGCCCGAGAGTACTGCTCGTGGAAGACAACCGCCAGATTTCCGAATTTATCCGTGGGATTCTGCAAGATAAATTCACATTTCAAGGGGCTGAAAACGGCAGCTCGGGGCTCGCCATCGCCTCCTCATTCCTACCCGACATCATGATAGTAGATGAAATGATGCCCATCATGAGCGGCCTGGAGATGGTGAAGCGTATGAAACAGAATCCGCGACTCGCCTCCATACCGATCATAATGCTCACGGCCAAGAGCGACAACCGCACCGAGAACGAAAGTATCAAGACCGGCATCGACATCTTCATGACGAAACCATTCGACCCGGCAGCTCTCACGGGACGCATCAACCAGTTGCTCAAAGGGCGCCAGGAGATCAGGGAGAAGGTGCGCATCCAGACTATCGCCGAGTCGGAAGCGAAACCGATCGAAGCCGAGAGCATCAACGAGAAGACCCTGGCCCGAGTGGCAAGAATCATCGAGGAGAATATCGCCGACCCCGACCTCAACGTGAATCTTCTCTGCGAGAAAAGCGGCGTGGCCAACAAGCAGCTCTACCGTCTCATCAAGAAATATCACGACATGGCTCCGCTCGACTATATCCGCAGCGTGCGCCTTCAGAAGGCGGCCGTGCTGCTGAGCCAGCATCGGTTTACGGTGTCGGAAGTGAGCTACATGGTGGGCTTCAAGACCCCCTCCTACTTCGCCCGCTGCTTCCAAAACCAATTTGGCGTGAAGCCGAGCCAATATAAGTGTGACGATGAGACTCTCAGCTCCCTTCCAGAGCCGTAAGGGGCCGATTGTCTGAAATGTTGCAGCATTTGTCCGATAATCAAGGGTTGATTCTGAATGTTTTAAGTAATTTTGCCTATCCGCTTGCAGGTAAAGGTATAGGTAGAAAAGATTGTGTTTAGCGACTGCTTGGGCTTCAAGGATAACCTTAAAATTCAAGTGACGACCTTAAAATTCAGGAAAGAATCAACTAACAATAAAAACATCAAAATGAAAAGTAACAACTACATCATGGCTGTGCCGATAAGATGGCTATGGGGATTATTGGCTTTGATAATCCTCCTCCCCGCTACGGCTTACGGCGAATCAATGCGTACAGTGAAAGGCGTCGTGGTAGACGATACCGGCGAACCTCTGATAGGAGCCACTGTGAAGGTGGCCGACACAACCTTGGGCACTACCACCGACCTCGACGGCGGCTACACGCTCACCATCCCTGCCTCGGCCCGTCGCCTCGTATTCTCTTACGTAGGCTACGACAACCTCACCGTAGATATCACCTCCGACGTGATCAACGTCACGATGAAAGCCAACAGCGAGATTCTCGACGAAGTAGTCGTGATCGGTTACGGCGTGCGTCGTAAAGACGACCTCACCGGTGCCGTCTCCACCGTAGGGGAGAAAGACTTCAACCAGGGCATGATATCATCGCCCGAGGAACTCGTCAACGGCAAGATTGCCGGCGTGCAGATCGTAAACGGCGGCGGCTCCCCTACTTCCGGCTCCACAATCCGCGTCAGAGGCGGCGCATCGCTCAATGCCTCCAACGATCCTCTCATCGTGCTCGACGGAGTGCCGATGGAGGTGGGCGGCTCCGTGAGCGGCAGCGGCAACTTCCTCAGCCTCATAAACCCGAATGATATCGAAAGCATGACCATCCTTAAAGATGCCTCCTCGACGGCCATCTACGGTTCGCGCGCATCAAACGGCGTGATCATCATCACCACAAAGAAGGGCAAGGGCGACGGCGTGAAGGTATCTTTCCAGACCACCAACTCTATCTCCACCCGCACCAAGACCTCCGACATGCTCTCTACCGACGAATTTATCGGAGTGGTGAGAGAAATGGGCAACGACCGCCAGAAATCGCTCCTCGGCGAGAGCCGCACCGACTGGAAC
The DNA here is from genome assembly GCA_964525735.1 of uncultured Sangeribacter sp. GTDB lineage: Bacteria > Bacteroidota > Bacteroidia > Bacteroidales > Muribaculaceae > Lepagella. The sequence continues at coordinate 3,865 of CAZGJH010000113.1, read as the reverse complement.
GACCAGATCTACCGCACAGCTTTCGGCACCGACAACAACATCAGCCTCACCGGCAAGATGGCCTCCTGGCTCCCCTTCCGCGTATCGGCCGGAGCATACTATCAGGATGGTATCCTGAAGACCGACAATGCCAAGCGCTTCACGGGCAACATCAATCTCACCCCCTCATATCGCGACGAACTGCGTTTCCAGATCAGCCTGAAGGGCACTTACTCCAAAAACCGCTTCGCCGACACCGACGCTATCTGGGGCGGCGCAACCTTCAACCCCACCATTCCAATCTACTCGGGCAATGACACTTTCGGAGGCTACAACGAGGCCATCGACGGCAACGGCATACCCGTGACGGGCGCGCTCGCCAACCCTCTCGGCCGCCTCATGCAGTATGAATCTACCTCCGACGTCTACCGCGTGATCGGCAATATCGACGCCGACTGGAACCTGCGCTGGGTGAAAGGGCTCCGCCTCCACGCCACGGGTGGCTACGACTGGTCGAAAGGCCAGGGCCATATCTATGTGCCTCAGGAAGCTATCTCCTACTACACCACCGGCGGCCGCGACTACGATTACGGCCCGCAGAAAAACTACAACCGACTTCTTACAATTTATGCCAACTACAACCGCGATTTCGAGGCCATCGACTCGAATCTCGACGTGACACTCGGCTACGACTACCAGTACTGGAAATACACCACCCCCTTCTACGCAGTGCTTAATGCCGACGGCCAGCAACAGTCGACCTCTGCCGCCACCGACCAGCGTCACACCCTCCTCTCCTACTACGGCCGCGTGAATTACAATCTGATGAACCGCTACCTGCTCACGGCGACCGTGCGCCGCGACGGCTCTTCTCGTTTCGCGAAAGATAACCGCTGGGGCACATTCCCCTCAGTGGCTTTGGCTTGGCGTCTCTCGCAAGAGAATTTCTTCGAGCCGGCCCGAAACTTCGTCAACGAGTTCAAGATCCGCGCCTCCTACGGCGTCACCGGTCAGCAAGACGGCATCACCAACTACGGCTATATCCCGGTGTACACCCCCGGTCTTGACGGCGCACAGTATCTTTTCGGCGGCCAACCCGTATACACCTACCGTCCGGAGGCCTACAACCCTGATCTCAAGTGGGAGACAACCAAATCTTGGAACTTCGGCCTCGACCTCGCCCTTCTTGAAAACCGCTTCACCTTCTCGGCCGATTTCTACACCCGCAAGACGGAGAATCTGCTCGCCACAGTGCCCGTGCCGGCCGGAACAAACTTCGACAAGCTCATGCTCGAAAACGTGGGCAACGTAAGCTCATGCGGCCTTGAGCTCGCCCTCACGGCTCATCTCATCGGCACACGCGACTGGACCTGGGACGTGACGGCCAACGCAGCCTGGCAGCGCGTGAGAATCAAGAATCTTACCCTCACCCCTGGCGCTCCGAGTCCCGACACGGGTGTTGGTCCATGGATCGACGCCTACCAGATGCAGGTGTTCTCTACCGATTACGCCCCCTACGCTTTCTACCTCTACAAGCAGCTCTACGATTCGGAGACCGGTCGACCCATCGAAGGTCTCTACGCCGACCTTGACGGCGACGGCGAAATCACCGACAACGACCGCTACCATTGCCATTCGCCCGCTCCCGACTGGATTCTTGGTCTCTCTACCAACCTGAGATACAAGAAATGGACCCTCTCCACTTCTCTGCGCGCCAACCTCGGGGGCTATATCTTCAACGGTATGGCGATGAACACCGGAGCCTGGGAGACGATGAGCTACAATGATTACCAGCTCAACAACCTCAACCGCAGCTTCCTCGACACCCGCTTCACGCGCCGCCAGTTCTTGAGCGACTATTACCTGGAGAACGCCTCCTTCCTCAAGATGGACAATCTCCAGCTCACCTACAATTTCGGCCAGGTCTACAAGAGCCTCAACCTCCACATCTCGGCCATGGTGCAGAACGTATTCACCGTCACCCGCTACAAGGGCGTAGATCCTGAGACCGGCAACGGCGTCGACACGGCCGTCTATCCCCGTCCGCGCACATATTCAGTGACATTAGGCCTGAATTTCTAAACCTCAAATTACACAGCATCAATGAAAAGAACCAACATATTTCTCACCCTCGCAGCCAGTCTCGGCATCCTGACGGGCAGTTGCACGAGCGATCTCGACCAGCAGCCGGTGACGGAGACCACCTCGAAAGATGTCTACGCCGTGGCTTCCAACTATCGGAGCGTTCTGGCGAAAATATACGCCTCCTACGTCTTGGCCGGCCAGGGTCAAGGAGGCGACAACGGCGACCTCGCCACTATCAACGGGCAAGACTTCTCGCGCGGCTATTTCAATCTTCAGGAGGCCGCCACGGATGAAGTGGCCAACACGTGGCTATCGGGCAACAACCTCGTAGATCTCACTTACATCACGTGGAGCGCCAAAGATGCCTGGGTTTCAGACACCTACTATTGGCTTTTCTTCAACATCAGCCTCTGCAACGAGTTTATCCGCAACTGTTCCGACAGCGCGCTGAGCGGCTTCTCGGCCGAAGAGAGGGATGAGATCAGAGGCTATCGTGCCGAAGCCCGGTTTATGAGAGCTTTCAGCTATTGGATGGTGCTCGACCTCTACCGTAAAGGCCCGAAAGTGGATGAAAACACTCCCGTGAGCGGCTTTATACCCGAAGCCTACGACGGCGTGACACTTTTCGACTTCATCGAGAGCGAGTTGCGCGATCTCACAGCCGATTCGAGCGATGCGGCTCTCCCCGACGTTAACGAATACGGACGCGCCTCGCGCCCCGCAGCCTGGGCTCTCTTGGCACGCCTCTACCTCAACAGCGCGGTATATCGCGGCTCAGCCGAAGCGAAATACTACACCGAATGTATCAACGCCTGTCATAAGGTGATAGCCAACCCCGCTTTCTATCTGGAGCCGGAGTATACCAAACTCTTCAACGCCGACAACCACAAGCGCACCAACGAGATACTCTTCGCGATGGTTTGCGACGCCACAACCTCCGTGACGTGGGGCGGCGGCACCTACCTCGTGTGCGGCTCATGCGGCAACTCCAGCTCGCAAGATCCTACAAAATATGGCCTTACCAACGGCTGGGGCATGTTTCGTGCGCGTGGCGAGATCGTGAGCCTCTTCGGCGACGTATTCTCCACCACCGACGGGCGCGCCCTCTTCTACACCGACGGGCAGGAGCAATATTTCACCGGCGCCATCGACAATCAGGCCGAGGGCTACTTCTTCGAGAAGTTTACCAACCTTACCGACGACGGCGAGGCGGCCTCCAATTCAGCCGCTACCGGTTGCTCTACCGACTACCCGATGCTGCGCTTGGCCGACGTATATCTCACGGCTGCCGAAGCCTTCTTGCGCGGCGGCGCGGGGATATCGCGTGCTGAGGCTCTGGAGCTCGTGAATAAGGTGCGCCTCCGCGCCTACAACGGCGACGAGGCAGGCAAGATCTCCGATGCCGACTTCACGCTCGATTTCATGCTCGACGAGCGCGGCCGTGAGCTCTATTTGGAATCTGTAAGACGCACCGACCTTATCCGCTTCGGCAAGTTCACCTCAGCCGCCTATATCTGGCAATGGAAGGGTGGCGTGCTCGACGGACGCGCGGTAGACGACAAATTCAACATCTACCCCGTGCCCGACACCGACCTCACCGCCAACCCGAATCTCTCTAATCCCTTATATTAATTCGCATTATCATGAAACTGAATAATATTCTCACGCCGGCCTTGTGCGGAGTGATCTGTTGCGCCGCAGCGGGTTGCAGCAGCGACATCGACCCGGTATACGTCGCTCCCTCCGACGACATCGCGTTGCGTGGCGACACAGGCGACATCATCCTCTCAGCCGACAATCC
>CAZGJH010000112.1:0-8548 GCA_964525735.1 uncultured Sangeribacter sp. | reverse complement strand
TGGTTATAAATAACTATTGCAGCATCGGTGAAATTGAGTTAATTTTGCACGGTTAAACCCGGCAGCTAAACCCCGGCAGCTAAAACCCGACGGTTAAAACCCGACAGCTAAGACATAAAACCCAAACTTCTAACATAAAACACAGTAACAATGTCACAACTAATCGACAAACCTCAGGAACGTATAGTCTTTCTCGACTATCTCAGAGTGTTCGCCTGCTTCTTGGTGATTCTCGTGCATTCAGCCGAAAACTTTTACGGCGCCGGCGGCGAATCAGACATGGCCGGTCCGATTTCGCTGCTCCAAACGGAGGCCGACCGCCTCTGGGTATCAATCTACGACGGCTTCTCTCGTATGGCCGTGCCGCTCTTCTTCATCGTCTCGGCCTACCTCTTAGCTCCGATGCCCAAAGGGGTAACCATGGGCCGTTTCTACAAGCGCCGGTTCACCCACATCCTCCCCCCGTTCTTCATCTTCCTCATCCTCTACAGCACGCTGCCCGTGCTCTGGGGCCAGATCGATGGCGCAACATCCGCAAGAGACCTCTCGCGCATCCTGCTCAACTTCCCCACAACGGCCGGCCATCTCTGGTTTATGTATCCCCTGATCAGCATCTACCTCTTCATACCGATGATCTCCCCCTGGCTTGAAAAAGCCACCGCCAAAGAGGAGCGTTTCTTCATCCTGCTCTTCCTCCTGACCACCTGCATGCCCTACATGAGCCGCAACTGGGGCGAAATCTGGGGTCAATGCTTCTGGAACGAGTACCATCTCCTCTGGTATTTCTCAGGCTACCTCGGCTATCTCGTGATGGCCCACTATATCCGCGTCCACCTCGACTGGAGCCGCTCCACCCGCCTCTGGTCAGGACTCATCATGCTCATAACCGGAGCTTTGGCTACAATCTACTCTTTCTACGTACAAGCCATCCCCGGTCAACTCATCGAAACGCCCGTGCTGGAGATCGGTTGGGCTTTCTGCACGATCAACGTCGTGGTGCTCACCGCCGGAGCCTTCCTCCTCTTCACTTGCATCGACCAGGTAAAAGCCCCGGCCATCATCACTCAGACCTCGAAACTAAGCTACGGCATCTATCTGATGCACATCTTCTGGCTTGGTTTCTGGGTGACGGTATTCAAGGTAGATTGCCCTCTGCCTACGGTAGCGGCCATCCCCGCGATAGCTGTGCCCACGTTTATCTGCTGTTACCTTACAGCCCTGGCTATCTCCTACATACCCGGTAGCAAATGGGTGATCGGAACGTCGGCCCTACGGCCAAGCCGCTAACAAATAAACAAAAACGCGCGCCTTAAGGGATTATCCTCAAGGCGCGCGTAGTAGTTTATTTTATCAAGTGCGATAGGTGATGGCAGCGGGGTTCCACTTGTCGAGAGGGGTGTGGGCCGTCGTGACGTAGCCGAAGGGGATCACGTTGAAGGGCACGAAGCTTTCGGGGAGGGTCAACGCCTCGGTCACGGTGCCCATACGATCCTTGTGCGGATAGAGGGCCGTCCATACGGCTCCCAGTCCGATGGCGTGGGCAGCCAACAGTATATTCTCCGAAGCGGCCGAGAGATCCTGCACCCAGAGTTCGCTGTCGTCGCCCTCCAAGAAACGCTCCTTGTCGCCGCATACCACGATGGCACCGGCCGCCAGGTTGGCCATGTGGCAGTAGGGGAGTTCTGCGGCCAACTGGTTGAGCAGTTGACGGTTGGTGACCACCACAAACTGCCAGGGCTGACGGTTTACAGCCGACGGTGCAGCCATTGCGGCCTGCAGCATTATCTGGATGTCGTCGGGATCTACCTCTTTCGAGGGGTCGAACATACGGTCGCTGGTGCGCGTAAGGATGTTTTGCAGAATGATTTGTTGTTTTTCCATAATTTATTGTGTTTTAGAATTATATTCCTAAGCCGTCGGTGAAGGTTTGGGCTACGGCACGCCGCTGCACGATATTGGAGCCGGGGGGCACGGAGTTGGTGAGCCAGACGTTGCCGCCGATCACGGAGCCCTTCCCCACGGTGATACGTCCCAAGATCGAAGAGTTGGAGTAGATGGTCACATTGTCTTCGATTATCGGGTGACGAGGCAGATTGATCGGATGCCCCTCCTCGTCGAAAGTGAAATTCTTCGCACCCAACGTAACACCCTGATAGAGCGTGACATGATTGCCGATGATGCACGTCTCGCCGATCACGACCCCCGTGCCGTGGTCGATCGCGAAATACTCGCCGATCTCGGCCCCGGGGTGAATGTCGATGCCCGTCAGCGAGTGGGCCAGCTCGGTGAGGATGCGCGGAATCACGGGGATGCCCACGCGAAGCAGTTCGTGAGCCACGCGATAATAGAGCATGGCTTGCACCACGGGATAGCAGAGAATCACCTCGCTGAGGTCGTCGACGGCAGGGTCGTTGTTGTATACGGCCTCCACGTCGGTGTAAAGCAAACGCTTGATCTCCGGCAGTTTATCGATAAACTGCAAGGCCAGGTCCTTGCACTCCTCAGCCTGCTCGTCGCAGGTGCATTCGCTATTGAAGCGCAGCGCATGAGAGATTTCAGTGCAGAGTATGAAATAGAGTTTTTCAACCTGTGTGCCAATGAAATAGGAGCGCATAGTGGAGCTGTTGCGCTGTTTGTCGTAAAACGAGGGGAACACGATGGCGCGCACGAGCAGCATCGCCTCCTTCAGATTGTCGACAGAGGGGAAGTTGCCGGTGCCTTTGGGCACCATCCGTTTCTCCTCGGGCGAGGTGAATGAGAGGAGAGTGGTGTTTTTGAGCAATATGTTTTCTACGTCTGGATGCATGTGGGTGTGGGTTATATATGTGTATAACGATGGCGGGAGTGCTTTTGTTAAAAAAAAAGCCTGGTAGGCGCGAGGCCAACCAGGCTAAGTTGTTGCTATGCGGATCTTAGATCAGATGCGTATCTTCACGCTGCGAGTGCCCTCGGCAATCACGTAGACACCCGGCGAGAGGCGACGCAAGCCGGCGTAGCTGCCTACGCGACGGCCCTGAAGGTCGTAGATCTCGGCCTCAGGCGAGAACCCTGTCAGATCGGCATCAACCAAATCGACGCCGCTGCCTGCGGTAGGCACGCGGTAGAGATGCACGTTGCCGAAGATAAACCAGTCGGCATCGCAGTTGCGGTCTTTCTTGAAACCGATGCGGAGTGTGCCATCTTCAACCTTGGCAATCAGATAGTTGGCGTAGAAATCGGGATTGCTCGAATAGATAGCCCACGACTCCTCCATCGTGTTGGGAGCGCCCCACCAGTAGCCGTCGTGCACTTCGCTCATCGACGAAACCACAGGCGCTTCCATATCGTTGAGAGTGAAGCGAGCGAGCAACTCCTCAGAGCCATCGGCATGCTTGCGGTTGGCATCTTCCTGTCCGCCGTTGCGGTAATGTCCCTGACAGTAAACCAAGTAGTAGCCGTTCTCAAGACCCTCTACGGTCTGCGACACATCGAAGCAAGCGTTGAAGATCTCGGCCACGTGAGAGCGCACCACAAGGTTGCCCGTCCAGCCATGATTGTCGCCATCTACGGGGAATGTGCCGTTCACCACAGCATCATCCAGCTCGTTGGCCGGAATCATCTGAAGCTTGTAATAGTCCTTCAGAGCCGCGCGAAGAGCCTCCGTAGCGGGGCGGAACGTATCCTCATCGGCCACCGTCAACGCGCTCTTTGCCTCGGCGATAGCCGACGAAAGCGCGTCGTAACCCTCCACGTCGGGGAAGGCCACCTTCTCAGCCTCGGCCACAGCCTCCTTCAGGGCCACGTGCCATGCGCTCTCCACTACAGGATTGAGCGAACGGGGCTCGCTGCTGAACCTCACCTCCGGCAGCTCCATCGGAGCCTCAGCCGGCTGAGCCTTGATGCGAAGAATCGTGAGCGAGAAGGGATCAAACTCCACGGTATTCTCTACGGCCACCTTATCGGCCACAGGCACAACGAGTTCAGGCGCGCTGAAAGAGTTCTCCTCCCAGAGGTTGGCTCCCTTGAGCACGATACGGTCGGCCTCCGAAGCCATAGCCGAAGCGTTGATATTCAGCGCGAGAGGAAGGGGCTCCGCCTGAGCGTTGACCACCTTCACCACGATCTCGCCGGCCTCCTTGTCGTAGCCCGCATGAGCCGAGATGCGTCCCGGGGCTATCGTGCCGAAATCGTGAGAGCAATAGAGAGTGTCGTCGATATAAGCGTCGACGCGGCCATTCTGGCACACCACCTTCAGCTTATACCAGCGATTGTTTTCGATGCGGAAATTAGGACGCTCGGAAATCACTGTGCCCACGCCGTTGTTCACCTCCTCAAGGCCGGCCTGGGCATTGTTCCAGCCGCCCACGTTAAACTGGTAATAGTGGTCCCAGTTGTCGTCGTTGGCGCCGAACACGAGAAGGAATCCCTCCGCGCCACCGGTCTTCATAGCCTCCACTTCGATCACGCAGTCGCGGAAAGCGAGCGTATTCATCAGCGAGATGCAGCGCGTAGAGGCGGTGTTGGTCTGCACGAAATTGCCATCCTCATCTACGCTCCAGGCCCCCTGCATGTCGCTCCATTCCTGGCGTGCGCCCACGAAATCAGGCGAATAGAGCTTCGAGCCCTCGGGAGTGGCGACGGTCATGTTGCGGAACTTCGCCCCCGTGAGCCATGTGCCCAGACCCGCGCGGCCGCAATAGGCAGCCTCGTTGCGCACAGTCTGCATCATGAAGGGAAGGTTGTAAGAGGCGAGATTCTCCGAGAAGAGCTTCTGCACGTAATAAGATGCGCGGCCGAACACCTCGCCCGAACGCTGCCAGATAAGGTTACAGGTCCAGTTGCGGGCGTTTGAGTTCTCGATCAGCGGGGCATACGAAGCCATCTTCACGATATCGGAGTTGCGCTCCATATCCATCATGAACACGGCCTCAGAGAGCGAGGCGTCGAGGTTGCCCTGGCCGACGTTGACGTTGGTGGCATACTCGCCCACGTAGATGTCATAGTTGCCGCGCGGCACTTTGTCGAGCATCGTGCGGTTGTTGTAGAAGAAATCGGGGGCCACGTACCAGTGAGGGTCGATCATATCGGTGTGGATGTCAAACTCCACGGCGTGCTCCAGACCCATCGTGTTGAGGAACGTCAGCTCGGGATATTCCGCCTTCAGACGCTCGTAGATATACTTGTAATTGTCGTCGTAGCGACGGCCGAAATTCTCGTTGCCGATCTCGACATACTTCAGCGGGAAAGGCTCCGGATGGCCGGCCTCGGCACGCTTCGCCGCCCATTCGTTGGTGGCGGGGTCGCCGATGGCATACTCGATGGCGTCGCGGATGTCGATGTAATACGGGTCGAGGTCGCTTCCCGGCTTCACATACTGGCCTCCCCAGCCTATGCAGGAGATGCCGGCATTGCCCACGAACATGCAATCCATGCCCGTATCCTCGCAGAATTGAAGAATCTCGTGATAGCCCATGCCCCAGGTGGAGCGATAGCCCCAGAGGTCATACTGTCCCGGGCGCGTCATAGGGTCGCCGAGGGTCTCTTTCCACTTCACACGGTTTTCGAGCACGATACCCTCCACGATACAGCCGCCCGGCCAGCGCATGAACTTTGGCTTGAGGTCGGCCAGCATCTGCGCGATGTCGGGACGCATGCCGTTGGGGCGTCCGTTGAACGTATTCTGCGGGAAGAGCGAGATGTAATCGGCGTAGATAGTGCCGTCGCCCTCGAAAATGAGAGCGAATTTGGCGTCGGCGGTAGTGGCGGTAGCCTTGATCACAGCCGTATACTCCTTCCATTCGCCCGAATTGTCTACGTCGAAAGTGGTGGAGCCGAGATCCTTGCCGTCGGAGCCGAGAATCACGGCCTTCACCTTGCCGGTATAGTCGGCCGTATTGAGATAGAATCGCAGGTCGTAAGAGGCATCCTTCTCTACGGCGATGCCCCAGTAGCCAGTGTTGGCGAGCGTCACCTTAGAGCCCTCCGTAGAGTTGGAGATAGCGAGGCGCATGGCGTTGGGGGTAGCCTCATGCAGAGGGGTGTCGGGAGTCATCACGTCGTAGGCGAGCGAGCAATTCGCGCGGCTCACTTCCCAGCCGGTCATCTTCTTGCGGTTGGTGTCCCAGTCCCAGGTAAGCTGGCGCGAAGTGAGGTTGACATACTCGGTGAAGGGATCCGTCTGGATCTGTCCCGGGTTGAGCGGGTTCTGGTGGAAGCCGCCGGGGATAGTCTGCTCTTCGAAGCCACGGTTCTGGATGAGCTCGGCGTAGAGGCCGCCGTCGCCTGAGTGGTTGATTTCTTCGAAGAAGATGCCATACATCGAGGGGTTGATATCGAAACCCTTTGAGCCGGCATCTACATAGAGTGCTTCCTGGGCGAGGGCGGAGAGGCCGCCGAGGAGAGCGCAGGATAGCAGTGACGATCGAAAATTCATAATGTAGAATTGAGTCAGGTTAACATTGTATTATTTATAGGTGCAAAGTTAATAAAAATTTGAATCGGGAGAGAATAAAAATCTTGCAAGAGGGGTAGGCAAACCGTGCAAAATGGCCAAATCACCCCTGGTTTCTGAAAAAATCTTAAGAAATGTTTGGCTATTTGAAAGAGAAAACCTAATTTTGCGGCTACATAATAACAAACTCAACTCGTCATATTCATAACTTCGCCTTTCATCGCGGCCCTCAGACGCGGGTGAGAGATTTGAACACGACCTGTAGAAAAAATACCAAAAACTTAACTGACAAAATGAAAGTTTTTCCTTCTGTAACAAGCAACCGGCATCGCAGAAACCCTGTCGGAGCATGGCGCTTCTTGCTTCCGCTCCTGCTCGTGATGGCCTGGATTCCCGCAGCGGCTCAGACAAACTGAGTGTCGGGAACTGTCAGCGACGCTGACGGAGAGCCACTCATCGGAGTGACAGTTCGTATCGAGGGTACATCCGTAGGCACGGCCACCGATATCGATGGCAAATACCGCCTCGACGGCGCCTTGGGCAAGACCCTCTCTTTTTCCTATGTAGGCTACGCCAGCCAGAGCGTGAAAGCCACTAAAAACGTGATCGACATCGTGATGACGGCCGACGACGCCCTCCTCGACGAAGTAGTGGTGGTAGGCTACGGCACGATGAAACGTAAAGACCTAACCGGCTCTATTACAACCGTCAATTCTAAAGACCTCAACGTCGGCTCATACACCGATCCCGGTCAGCTGCTCCAGGGCAAAGTGCCGGGCCTTACTATCGTGCAGAACTCCGACCCCAACGGCGGCGTCAACTCCATCACTCTGCGCGGCGCCTCCACACTGAGCGGCAACTCGGAGCCCCTCTACGTGGTAGACGGTATTCCTGACGTAAACATGAACCTTATCCCCGCGAGCGAGATCGAGAGCATCGACGTGCTCCGCGACGCCTCTGCCACAGCTATTTACGGCTCGAAAGCTGCCAACGGTGTGATTATCGTCACCACCAAACGCGGCAGCGAGGGCCCCGCACGCGTTACGTATTCTGGCTACGTAAGCTGGGAACGTATCGCCAACGACCACAAGATGATGACGGCCTCCGAGCTCCGCGCATATGCCGAGGATAACGGCATCACTATCCTCAACGACCATGGCGCCGACACCAACTGGGCCAAGGAGGTGCAGCGCACAGGTTTCGCCACCAACCACGACGTGGCTATCTCGGGCGGCAGCAAGAACACATCTTACAACGTATCAATCAACTATCTCAAGCGCGACGGTATCATCAAGGGCGTTGGCAACAACCTCTTCACCGGCCGCTCTTATATCGAGACCAAGACGCTTAAGGATCGACTCACGCTCGGCGTGGGCATCAACGGCAACATCCGCAAGGAGTGGGGTGTGCCCCGCGATATCCAGGGCAGTTCCGTTTACGAGGGTATGTACTACTACTCACCCCTCGTGCCCACCGTCAATGAAGATGGCACATGGTATGCCGACAAGACTATCTCGCAGAACTATAACCCCCTCTCGCTCATCTACGAAAATCGCTCGATGGCTACCTTCAAGCGCCTCCAGTTTACAGGCAAGGCCTCTCTGAAGATCATCGAGGGCCTTCTCCTCAACGCCAACTTCTCGTATGAGACTGAGAACTACCATTACAAGGCCTATACCTCCACACAGTCGCAGAACAACACACGCCACGGCGAGGCCAACCGCAATGTAAAAGACAATTGGAAGAAGCTCATGGAGATCTTCGCCAACTACGACAAGGAGTTTAACGAAAACAACAAACTTGCCCTCATGGCCGGCTATTCATGGGAGGAAAAGAAGAATGGCGAAGGCTTCGGCGCGAAGGGCTACAACTTCTACGACGATACCCTCGGCTGGAACGACATAGGCATGGCCAACAGCTGGGATGCCGATCCCGTTTGGGCAAACCTCGAAGACCATACCAAGATGATCTCTTTCTACGGTCGTGTCAACTACTCCCTCTTCTCACGTTACCTCCTTCAGGCCGCTATCCGTCGCGACGGTGCCTCAGTGTTCGGCTCCAACAACAAGTGGGCTACATTCCCCTCTGTGTCTGTGGCATGGCGTATCTCTCAGGAGA
>CAZGJH010000111.1:4601-8703 GCA_964525735.1 uncultured Sangeribacter sp. | reverse complement strand
TTGACGCATTGAGGACAATGCTTTCCACCTAACAGGTGCTTTGGTGCAGGTGCTCTGTGGACGCGAAAAATCGCGTCCCTACCGCCGATCGCGTCCCTACCGCCGATCGCGTCCCTACCGGCGATCGCGTCCCTACCGGCAAATGCATCCCGATCGGGTGCTTTTTAGAGGAATTTGGCGAGGAGGATCACGGCTATCAGGATCGGGGCGGCGTATCGGAGGATGAAGTAGATGGCCGGGAAAAGACGCACGGTGAATTTGCCGTGGTTGGACAGTTCATCAAGAAGATATTTCTTCGGAACCACCCACCCCATAAATATGCATGTAAAGATAGCCGCTACGGGAAGCATGATATTCGTGGCCGTATTGTCGAGGAAGTCGAATATATTCATGCCGAAGATATGAAAATCGCTCAGCACCCCTTGCGACAGGGAGCAAAGTGTGCTCAAAATTGCCAACGGAAGCATTACCCAAAGACATGCCTTGACGCGCCCCATATTGAAATGCTTCTGAAGATATGCGATGGTCACCTCAGCCAAAGAGATGGTAGACGTAAGAGCTGCCACCATCAAAAGAAGGAAGAAGAGTGCCGACCAAAACTGAGTGCCCGGCAGTTTGGCGAATACCTCCGGGAGGGTCACGAACACGAGCGTGGCTCCCTCCAACTCCTCACCTTGCAACCCAAACGACATCACGGCCGGGAAGATGATGAAGCCCATCAGTATGGCCACGAGCAGATCGAGACCTGCCACTGTGATTGATGTCGACACCAGTTTGGTGTCTTTCGGGAAGTAGGAGGAATAAGTCACCAATATACCCATGCCGAGCGAAAGAGAGAAGAAGGCCTGCCCAAGGGCATTGATCACCGTCGTGGGAGTGATCTTGGAGAAATCAGGACTCAAGAAGAAGGCCAAACCTTCGTAGGCTTGCGGAAACGTCATCGCCACGCAAGCGAATCCGAGCAAAAGCACGAAGAGAAGAGGCATCATGACATTGCTCATCTTTTCGATGCCCTTCTGCACACCTTTCATCAGAATCACCAGATTTATCAGGATCATCACGTAGGTCACTATAAGCGGACGCCAACTGCCGGCCACATAATCGTTCATATGCGAACGGAAAGAGAAGGCCATCGGATCGGCAGCTCCCTCACTGCCCGCTACTGGTGCGTAAAGGTTGCCCGTGAGCGATTGCCAGAAATATTCGAGTGTCCAGCCTGCCACCACCATATAAAATGATAGAATAAGATATGAGGCGAGCACAGCCAGCGAGCCCGTAAGCCACCACGGCTTCCCTGGAGCCAGCTTACGGAACGCTCCGATGGCGTCGCTTTTAGTGCCACGGCCGAGCGAAAACTCGGCGAGCATCACCGGTATGCCCAGCAAAGCCACACATATTATATACAGCATAAGAAACGCGGCCCCGCCATTAGCCTGAGCCTCGGCGGGAAACCGCCAGATATTTCCAAGGCCTACGGCGCTGCCCACCGTGGCCGCTATCAGCCCTATACGGCTGCCAAACTCAACTTTTTTTGCCATGGCCGCAAAGATAACGATTTTTTGCCACTTTTACGGCCTTGCTGCCCAAAATTTGGTGCTTTTTACGGATTTTTATCACCTACACGCTTCAAGTAATCGCTCGGAGTCATTCCGAATTCATCTTTGAAGCATTGACGGAAATATGGCACACTGTTTATGCCAACCTTGAAAGAAATCTCCGAAAGTGTGTACTTCCCCTCCAAAAGATACCCCTCGGCGAGCTGCATCTTGGTCTTGCGGATATATTCGTTGGGCGAGATACCGGTGATGGCTTTCACCTTTCTATATAAGGTGGAAGCGCTCATGCACATGGCATCGCTCACGAAGTTGACATCGACATTCTCCCCCGGAAGATTATCGGTGATGGCGCGCGTGAGCTTGTCGAGGAATTCACGGTCGACCTCACTGAGACTCTGGCGCAGCTTCTCGCGCTTAGCCTCGATGCTGTCGGCCCCTGGATCTGACACCGGAGCGGGACGCGACGCGAAGAGCGCCGTGAGATTCATGCGCTGAAGCAGCAGATTATTGATGCGACTCTGAAGCAGCGACGAACTGAAAGGCTTCGTGAGATAACTGTCGGCTCCGCTCTCGTAGCCCTCCTCGCGATCGGTAGGTGTCTCCTTGGCCGTGAGCAGTATCACCGGGATATGGCTCGTGCGCTGGTCGGCCTTTATGCGACGAGTCATCTCAATGCCATCCATTACGGGCATCATAACGTCGCATACTATAATAGCAGGGATAATCTCCATCGCCATCTCAAGGCCCACCTTTCCGTTTTCGGCGCAACGCACGTCGTAAAGATCGGTAAACGCCTGGCGGATATAGTCGCGAATGTCGGCGTTATCTTCCACTACGAGCACGATCGGCTTGGAGTCGGCCCCAGGGAGCGCGCCCGGTTCGTTATCGGGAGCAGACTCGGGTGTCTCAGCCGAAGAGTCGGATGGTTCTTCAGTGTGAAGCGCCTCCGGATAGGGATCAGCGAGGGGAAGTGTGACAACAAATTCCGAACCCTTCCCGAGCTCGCTCTTCACCTCGATTTTGCCGTGATGGAGCGTCACAAGATTCTGCACGAGAGCCAATCCGATGCCCGTTCCGGCAGCCTGATGGGCCCCGCGCTCCTGATAATAGCGGTCGAAGATATGCGTCAGGGCCTCGGGCGAAATACCCACGCCCGTATCGCGCACGGAGATCACGACCTCCTCCCCTACCCTGCGGCAGCTTACGTCGACATGGCCGCGAGGGGTATACTTCACAGCATTCGACACCAAGTTGTCGATAATCACCGTGACCACCTCACGATCGTAGACAGCCTCGATATTCGCCGGGTCGACCTCAACCGACACTGTAAGACTGTCGGTGCGGTTCAACTCCTTATATTTTAGGGCGGCCTCATAGAATGTGGCGGCGATATTGCCACGGCACACGCAAAGGCGGCGGTTGTGGGTCTCGGTCTTGCGGAATTCGAGCAGACGGTTGACCAGATCGAGCAGACGGCGCGCGTTGCGGTTGACCAGCCCGAGGCTATGCCGCTCCTTTTCAGGGAGCGAAGAGTCGCGAGCCAGATCGTCGAGCGGCCCGGCAATGAGCGTGAGAGGGGTGCGCAGCTCGTGGGTGATATTGGTGTAGAAACGGAGTCGCTCGTCGTTGAGCTCCTTCTCCTGGCGACTGCGCTCCTGTTCGGCCTTGAGCATGGCCTCGGCCTTGATGCGCTTCTGATAGAGATAGAGCAAAACGGCTACGATGCCAACCACCAAAAGGAGATAGAAGAGCTTGGCCCACCAGCTCCACCAAAACGGCGGGCGGATCTCTATGCGCAACGAAGTGACCTCACCCCAGGCCTGATTGCGCAGACGCGACTTCAGCATGAATGTGTAAGTGCCCGTGGGGAGATCGCGGAAAGAGACCATGTTGCCTTGGCTCACCATCGTCCAGCGGTCGCTGAGCCCTTCGAGCATATAGGCATATTCCACCTCACGGGCCAGGGCGAAGTTGCGGGTGGTGAAGAAGATATCGAAACTGTTGTCGCCGGCTTGCAGACGGATCTCCGTCTTGCCCACCATCGAGATCTGACGAGGCTGGAGAGCCGGCGAATTATTGCGGCTCAAGACCGAGATATCAGTGATTACCGACTGCGGGGGTGTGACCTCGTCGAGCACATGGCGCGGATTAAACATGCAGAGGCCGCTCAGGCCGCCGAAATAGAGATTTCCGGAGGCATCGGAGGCCACGCTGCGCCCGAAGAAGTTGCCCAGCGGCACATGGTCGCGATAGGAATAGCTGGAGACGCTATCGCCGCGCACGCAACTGATTCCACCATTGGTAGATACCCATATCGCGCCGCTACGGTCTTGCGCCACGGCCTGCACATGGCTGTTGCCCAGGCCACTGCTGCGGTTGTAGAGCTTAAACTCCGTGGGGGCGTTCTTCAAGTCGGGGAAATTGAGCAAACCCTCGCCCGTTGCTACCCACAGATGGCCGTCGCGCGAGCGATAGAGGTCGTTGACGGTGTTGGAGGGTAGACCATTGGTCATGTCGAACACCTTGAGAGGTGTGAACGTGCTGTC
>CAZGJH010000111.1:0-4501 GCA_964525735.1 uncultured Sangeribacter sp. | reverse complement strand
CGCGTCTGCTCATTGAAGCGCCCGGCACCTCCGTTGAAGAAACCAAACCAGAGATTGCCCTGGCTGTCGCGATAGGATGCCTGCACCACATCGCCCGGGAGATTGCCGGCAGCCTGGGTGTAGGTGGCTACAGGGCGATTATTTTCGAGCACAGTGATTCCGCCTCCATCGCGCCCTATCCAGAGGCGGCGTTGGAGATCTTGCACTACGGTCATCACACTGTTGGCCGTACCCACTTCCTCCTCACCCGATTCAGCGAGGGGCGCGAAACGGCGAAATGGGGGCGGCGTGGCAGTGATGAGATTCACCCCGCCTCCCCAGCTGCCGGCCCAGACGTTGTGGAAATCATCTTCGAAAAGACACCTCACCGAAGGGCTCGAAAGAGCCGATGAGAGATAGCGGGGTTGAGCCTTCTCGGGCGTGGAGTAAAGGGTGTCGTTGAGTTCGAGTGTGGCGATTCCGCCCCGTTCCATGGCGAGCCAAAGTTTATTGCCGGCGAATTGATGTATATCTACCACGGGGTGATTCAGACCGGGGTGATACTTTCCAAGAGGGGTGAAAGAGGAGTCTTCCTGATTGAAGAGCAGAGGGCCCAAGGAAGAGCCGAGCCAGATATTATTGACCGAGTCGCGATACACCTTATGAATGTTGGGTGTAGGGAGCGAGCCTGGTTTTCCAGGCTCAGGCATGAAATTGCGTGCCGTGCGTCGGTCAAGGTCGATGATAGAGAAGCCGCCATGCTCGTGTCCCACGTAGAGATAGCCGTCGTTGCCGTCGGCCACACTCCATACCGCGCTCGCGGGGAAGCCCTTTACGTTTGAGGCGTTGTAGTGGGTGAATACCTGCGCATCGGGGTCGAAATGATCTATTCCGCCCCAGAAGGTAGTGACCCAAATGCCGCCGTCGGCAGCTGCGGAGAGAGAGGTGACGTCGTCGGTAATGAGAGAGGCAGGGTCGGTGTCGGAATGTCGGAACGATAGGAAACGGTCGTTCTGATAGTCGTAGCCGTTCAGTCCGGCTCGCTGTGTGGCGATCCAGATAATGGGGCGTGTGGGGTCGTCGAGCAGAGCGTTGAGCTCGTTGCCCGTGAGGCCGTCGGAGCCGGGGAGCTCGGCCTTGAAGAAGGTCTTGAAGTTGTGTCCGTCGAAGCGGTTGAGCCCCTCGTCGGTGGCTATCCAGATAAATCCTTGCTTATCCTGCACAATACCCACGACGTGATTGTTGCTCAGGCCACGCTCCACGCCAACGTGGCTCACGGTGAAATCGTGGGCAGCCGCAGCGGCGAGTGTCGGCGAAAGAGCTATGAGGAGAAGAATCTGGAGAGAACGAAACAGATTTTTCATGGAGGTAGGGGTTGGAATCGTATTACACGTCAAATTTAGCCTATTTTCCTCTAACAGCAATAAAATGATGAGGGAAATTTCAGTCATGACTGATTTTTCTATCATATTTGAACGATTTATATTTGAATATACGCGCAGGATAATGTAATTTTGCGTTTAGAAAACCGAACCTGAAAAACTCGCTCGGGAACATTTCAGAATTTAACCTAAAAACAATAATTTCTACGCATGAACCTATTTTCATTTTGTCGCTCGGCCGGTATCTGCCTTTCGGCACTCGCCCTGCTCACAGGATGCAAGGACGATCCCTCCTAGCCAACAGTAGACGGCGGCGCTCCTAATCTCGCTCTCGTCTCGAATCATGAACGTACGGAAGCCGGTCTTGAAATCAAGATCGCAGGCAAAGTAACCGATGCCGACGGCATCTCTACCATCGATCTCGTATGCCACGACATCGATCTCAACAAACGTATCAACATCATCGATATTTACGGCGAGCCCCTCACGGAGTATGACCTCAACTATAAATTCAAGATTGAGGAAAACCAGAAGGGTGAAGACTTCAATATCGAAATCACCGTGACCGACGTTGGCGGCCGCCAGGAGAAGCAGACAATGCGTCTCACTCTCGACGCCGACTGGACTCCCCCCTACTTCACCACCAGCCCCGACGCGGAGATCATCGTGCTCATCAAGAATGAGACCGTATTCAACCTCGCCTTCGGCGTGGCCGACAACCGCGTGGTAGATTATGTGGAGATCGATCTCAAAGACGTGACCGACGGCGAAGAGAATGCCAAGGATATCGCCGGATTCCCCCGCCGCGTAGATGGCGACGGCTCTAAGACCTTCAACTTCTCCGAGAAGCTCGTGCTCCCCAACAAGGCAGCCAACCTCCGCGCCACTGTGACAGCTTACGACCGTGAAGCCAACGAAGCCGCTCACAGCGTATCGTTCACTTCGCTCGTGAAGGTGCAGGAACTCCAGGATATGGAGAAGATGTGGCTCTGCGACGTAGCCGATGAGGCCGACCTCAATACCGATATCTTCGGTGTGCCCATCCTTTGCGACCACGTAGGCCCCTTCAAGTATCAAGTGCGCTATTATAATGAGACAGCCGGCACAGAGGTGTGTCTGCTCGGCCAGAAGGGCTCGTTCGGCCCCCTCTGCTTCGCTCCCTCGAAGGAGAACGCCAGCGTGCTCGGCGATAACCCCGAGGAGGTGAACCGTATCAAACTCAACGAGGGCGGCAAGTATTACCTCATCGAATTCGATACCTACAACCGCACTTACTCCGCAAAATCTTACACTGTCGCCGAGGCTATCGACCCCGTAATGCACATGCATTTCAAAGGCGACGACCTCAACACTTGGTGGGATTGGAATACAGCCGATCCTTGGTGGCAGACATATTACTTCTGCCCGATGACCGATAACCCCGGTGGTGAGGGAAGCCCCATGGAAGAGGAGATGAAGAAGATGAAGATGGAGCAGGATGCCAAGAATCCCCATATCTACGTATATCCCGACTGGGAGCTCTCGAAGGGGGACAACCTGCATTTCGTGCTCCACAACTGGCACTCTCATGGCTGGTGGAATTTTGTAGCATGGCGTGTCGACGACTCTGAGGATCCCGGTAAGTTTATGTATTATGGCAACGTGCACCCTGACAATCCGCACTATACAGGCAATAAGGATTACTTCGACTGGAAATACGGCAGCGCAGTGGATCTCGAAAAATGGTCGGACGAGGCCTACCGTAAGACTTTCGTACCCGACAATTGGGTAAATATCCCAAGCCTCGAGCAGGGTGGCAAGTTCAAGCTCATCTTCGACGCCCATACCGAACGCGCACGTCTCGTACCACAGAAATAACTCAACTTTTCCATCCACTATAACCCAAGGATTCAATATCCAATCCCGAATATCTAACCAAGGTTTATCATGAAAAAATACTTCATGACCCTTATCCTTACTCTGTTAGGGCTGAGCGCTATGGCTCAGACCCTGACAGTGAAGGGTACGGTCACTTCAAAAACAGACGGCGAGCCGCTCATCGGCGCCACCGTACGCGTGCAAGGCACCAACCAAGGCACAGCAACAGATATCGACGGCAACTATTTGCTGAGCAACGTCGATGCAAAAGCAACTCTTATTTTCAACTATGTCGGCTATCAGGAGCTCTCCGTGCCCGTGAAGGGTCAGAGCACCGTCAACGTCGAACTCGCGGAGACATCTACCTCACTCGACGAACTCGTGGTAGTGGGCTACGGTGTAGCCAAGAAGAGCGACCTTACCTCTTCGATCTCTACCATCAAGGGCTCTGAGATCAACGAGATGGTGACTGGCAACGCAATGGATGCTATCCAGGGCCGTATTCCCGGCGTGCAGGTGGCATCAGGCGGTGGCCCGGGTGCAAATCCGAAAGTCATGATCCGAGGCGTCACATCAGTCAACAATTCTAACCCTCTCTACGTGGTAGACGGTGTGCCTTTGAATACCGACAACATTAACTTCATCAACTCTAATGACATCGAGAGTATGGAAGTGCTCAAGGATGCTTCCGCATCGGCCATCTATGGTACGCGCGCATCTAACGGTGTCATCATCATCACCACCAAGAAAGGCAAAGCAGGCAAGACACAGGTAGACTTCTCAGCCTCAGTAGGTTGGCAGTATATCCCGAAGCCCAGCATCGCATGGGCCGACGAGTATGAGAAGGTGTTCTACGCTCGTTACGAAAACGACGGCCGTGTGGCTCCCTGGAACTCCCCTTACGTTGACTACGGCGAGGTAGACAGCACCGACTGGTGGAAACTCGTAGTAAACAAGACTGCTCTCGTGCAGAACTATTCGCTCAGCGTTCGCGGCGGCAACGACAAATACGTCTACGGCCTCTCGTTAGGCTATTTCCGCAACAACTCTCAGTTTGAGGGTGGCTACTGGGATAAGATGAACGTGCGCCTCAACACTGAATACAATTTTACAAGCTGGCTCAAAGCAGGCCTTGACCTCGCGCCCAACCTCGAAAGTTGGGAAAGCGCTCCCGAACTCTTCGGAGATGCCATGAGCATGGACCCCACGACTCCAGTTTATCGTCCGGAAGACCAATGGGATCCGGCCAACCCGATGAACGACTTCCAGCGTTCTTACAACAA
>CAZGJH010000110.1:0-8714 GCA_964525735.1 uncultured Sangeribacter sp. | reverse complement strand
CGCACCAAAGGCGGCATGATCGTTGATGTCTTCGGCATCGAGGCATTCCTCCCCGGCTCGCAGATCGACGTTCGCCCCATCCGCGACTACGATGTATTCGTCGACAAGACTATGGAATTCAAGGTTGTTAAAATCAACCAGGAATATAAGAACGTTGTTGTTTCACACAAAGCTCTCATCGAGGCTGAGCTCGAAGCCCAGAAGCGCGAAATCATCTCCAAGCTGGAGAAGGGTCAGGTGCTCGAAGGCAAAGTCAAGAACATCACTCCTTACGGCGTGTTTGTCGACCTTGGCGGCGTAGACGGCCTCGTGCATATCACCGACCTCTCTTGGGGCCGCGTTTCAGATCCCCGCGAGGTGGTCGAGCTCGACCAGGATATCAAAGTCGTTATCCTCGACTTCGACAACGAGAAGAAGCGTATCGCCCTCGGCGTCAAGCAGCTCCTTCCCCATCCCTGGGATGCTCTCGACCAGACTGTCAAAGTGGGCGACCACATCAAGGGCCGCGTAGTGGTTATGGCCGACTACGGTGCTTTCGTTGAGGTTCAGCCCGGCGTTGAGGGTCTTATCCACGTGTCTGAGATGTCTTGGAGCCAGCACCTCCGCAGCGCTCAGGACTTCCTCAAGGTTGGCGACGAGATCGAGGCAGTTGTCCTCACTCTCGACCGCGAAGACCGCAAGATGAGCCTCGGCATCAAGCAGCTCAAGAACGATCCTTGGGAAAACATCGAGACTAAGTATGCTATCGGCAGCCGCCACACTGCAAAAGTGCGCAACTTCACTAACTTCGGCGTATTCGTTGAGATCGAAGAGGGCGTTGACGGCCTCATCCACATCTCCGACCTCTCTTGGACCAAGAAGATCAAACACCCCTCTGAGTTTACTCAGGTTGGCAACGACATCGAGGTTCAGGTGCTCGAAATCGATAAGGAGAACCGTCGTCTCTCACTGGGCCACAAGCAGCTCGAGGAGAATCCCTGGGATGTATTCGAAACTATCTTCACTGTCGGCTCTATCCATGAGGGCACTATCACTGAGGTGATCGACAAGGGCGCCGTGATCTCTCTCGAGTATGGCGTTGAAGGCTTCGCTACTCCCAAGCACCTCGTGAAAGAAGATGGCACTCAGGCTAAGCTCGACGAGAAGCTCAACTTCAAGGTGATCGAGTTTAACAAAGACAGCAAGCGCATCATCCTTTCTCACAGCCGCATCGCTGAAGATGCCAATAAGGCTGAGGCTCGTCCCGCACGTCCCGCTTCCAAGAAGCCCCGTCGCGAGGAAGAGACTGTTGCAGCTCCCCAGATCGAGAAGACCACTCTCGGCGACCTCGGCGCTCTCCAGGCTCTCAAAGAGCAGATGCAGAAAGAGGGTAAGTAATTTTGCTCCATCCAGGCCTTCTTTGGCCGAAAAATTTCATATAAAAATGGAAAAGCTTCTGCTTTTCCATTTTTTTTTGTAACTTTACACCCACAATTGATCTTTTGGTCCAAATCCATCCTCCTCAGCCTCCAAAACCGCTGGTTTTCTCTCCCCCGAAGGCTTCGGGGCGTGGATTTCTCAAAGGCAATTGGGTGTAGGAAGGATTTTTCAAGGAGATTCTTGTAATTAACTATTTCAAATGAAGAAAGCTTGTCGCCACATCATTATCGCGAGCATCATGCTCTGCGCCCCCATCGCCCCCGCGGTGGCGGCCAGCGGCGTGTGGGAACCGCTCAAGACTGAGAGACAAGATGCCAAATCGGTCGTTAAAGAACAGGATATCGAGATTAAGACTGCCCCCGCCTGTATCATTGTCACTTCACAGGCACCGGTGCAGATTAAAGTTTTCACTATTCTCGGTCGTCTCGTTTCTTCTGAAACTCTCCCCGCCGGTGTGTCGCAGCTTTCCGTGGGAGCGCACGGCGTATACATCATTAAAGTGGGTGAGCTCACATGCAAAGTGGCTATTTAACCAACCTTATTTTTTATAACCGAAATGAAAGAGACAGAAATTGACTGGAGCAATCTTACCTTCAGCTACACCAAGACCGACTACAACGTAAGATGCACATATAAGGATGGGAAATGGGGTGAGATCGAAGTTTCCGACTCCGAATATATCCCTCTGCATATCGCAGCCACCTGTCTTCATTATGGCCAGGAGTCGTTTGAAGGGCTCAAGGCTTTCCGTGGGAAAGATGGCAAGGTGCGCATTTTCAGAATGATAGAGAATGCCCGCCGATTCATCAAATCGGCCGAGGGCCTCAAGATGCAGCCTCTCCCGGAAGAGAAATTCTGCGAGATGGTGCGCAAGGTGGTGAAGCTCAACGAGCGTTTCATCCCCCCTTACGGCACAGGCGCATCGCTCTATATCCGCCCTCTCGAGATAGGCATTTCTCCCCGCGTAGGCGTGAGCCCCGCCACAGATTATATGGTGGTGATGCTCGTCTCGCCCGTAGGCCCCTACTTCAAGGCCGGCTTCAAGCCCACGAAGGTTTGCATCAGCCGTGAATACGACCGCGTGGCCCCCAAAGGCACAGGCGCGATCAAGGTGGGCGGCAATTATGGAGCCAGCCTCGTGGCCGGCGAGAAAGCCCACGAACTCGGTTATTCCGTGATGCTCTATCTCGACCCCAAGGAGAAGAAATATCTCGACGAGTGTGGCGCGGCCAATTTCTACGCTATCCGCGACAACACCTATATCACGCCCGCCAGCGAGTCGATTCTCCCCTCAATCACCAACAAGAGCCTTCGCCAGCTCGCGCTCGACCTCGGCATGAAGGTTGAGGAGCGTCAGGTGCCTCTTGAGGAACTTGAGACATTTGATGAGATCGGAGCTTGCGGCACAGCGGCCGTCTGCTCACCCGTATCCGAGGTGCACGACCTTGACACGGGCAAGAAATACGTGATCTCTCCCGACGGCACAGTGGGTCCGGTCACCATAAAACTCTACAACAAACTGCGCGCCATCCAGTGGGGTGAAGAGCCCGACGTGCATGGCTGGTGTGAGATCTTGGATTAATGATAGATACTGAAAAAATATTCCAGCCTCTTTATCAAGATAATAGCGAGCTCCTTGCTACGGTGGCCACCCATTCAGAGTGTGTCGCCCGCAAGGCGCTCGCTTGCTTAAAGAGAAACGGCATAGAGGCCGACACTGATTTTGTGTGGGAAGGCGCTCTGCTCCACGATATCGGCGTTGTGAAATGCAACGCCCCATCTATCTTCTGCTATGGCTCTCTCCCCTACATCTGCCATGGCATCGAGGGGCGGAAGATTCTTGAGGAGGCGGGGCTGCCCCGTCATGCCCTCGTATGCGAGCGGCACACCGGCTCGGGGCTATCGGTTGCCGATATCGAGCGGCAGAACCTCCCTCTGCCGCATCGCGACATGCTCCCTCTCTCGATTGAGGAGAAGGTGATCTGCTATGCCGATAAATTCTATTCCAAATCGGGAAATCTCACCGAAGAGAAGCCTTTGGAGAAGGTGATAGCCCAGATGGAGCGTTTCGGCCCCGACTCCCTCAGCCGCTTCCTCGCCCTCCACGCCCTCTTCTCCTGAACCCCTCCTCAAATCTCTTTTACTGGGCGGTGGCTTTAGCCATCGCTCGTGCTGTCCCGGCCCCATATTTAGATTTTTTAGTATAAATTTAACCCTCACATATATTTTTATTACTAACTTTGCATCTTGAATCGCACTTTCGCGAAATAATACAAAGCTGACCAGAGCACCAATTGAGGCGTACTATCCTATATATTACGGCTTTAGCCGCTATCGGCTCAGTAATTGCCGCACAGACCGGACGGCCGCAAACCGACGCGCTTGCCCTTCCCCCGGTCGAGACTGCCGCTCCTGCGGCGGTCGATTCTGTCGTGCAAGATTCTGTGCCAGCTGATTCTATTCCGGCAGATTCTATCGATTTCGAACTCCCTCCGGATCTCGATCTCTCTCAACCCGCAGATTCAGCCCGCATCATACCTACCGACTCCACCCGTCAACGCCTCTCGCGAATCAACCGTGAACAGGCCGACCTCGAAACGTCGGTCACTTTCGATGCCACCGACTCCCTCCTGATGATCGGGCAAAACAACACTTATCTCTTCGGCAACGCGAAAGTGGAATACGGCAATTTCAAGCTCAACGCTCAGGAAATTCGCATGGAGCTCGACAAAAGCACCGTCTACGCCGTCGGCGCACCCGACTCCACGGGCCAGATCGTGGGCAACCCGATCTTCCAGGATGGCGGCGACGAGTATGAGTCGAAGGAGATGAGCTACAATTTCAAGACCCAGCGCGGCTACATCACCGACGTCATCACTGAGCAAGGCGAAGGCTACCTCACGGGCGGAGCCTCGAAGAAGATGGAAGATGGCTCTTTCTTCATCCAGGATGGCAAATACACCACATGCGACGATCACGACCATCCACACTTCTATTTCAACGTGACGCGCGGACGCATGGAGCCCGGCAAGAATATCGTGACGGGCCCCGTTTATATGGTACTCGCCGACGTGCCTCTCCCCATCGCGCTCCCCTTCGGCTATTTCCCTTTCACTAAAGATTATTCAAGCGGCATTATCTTCCCCACTTTCGGCGATGACTACAACCGTGGCTTCTATCTGCGCGATGGCGGCTACTATTTCGCCATTTCCGATTATGTCGACCTCGCTCTGCGTGGCGAAATCTACACGAAGGGCTCCTGGGGCATCTCGGGACACACATCCTACGTGAAGCGCTACAAATTCCGTGGCAATTTCGACTTCTCCTATATCACAACGATTTACGGCGAGAAAGGTAGCCCCGACTATTCGAAGCAGAAAAACTTCCAGGTGATCTGGAGCCACTCGCAAGATGCCAAGGCCAACCCGAACATGAACTTCTCGGCATCGGTCAATTTCTCGACTTCTGGCTATACCCGCAACGACCTCAACTCCTATTATAACCAATCGTTTACGGAGAATACGAAGTCGTCGACGGTGAATATGACCTATCGCTTCCCCGGCACGAAGTGGAGCCTCTCTACTACGGCCAATATCTCGCAGCGCACGCAAGACTCCACTCTATCGGTGTCGTTTCCCAACCTCAACGTCACTCTCTCGCAGGTGGCTCCTTTCAAGCGCAAGAAATCGGTTGGCGGCGAGAAGTGGTATGAGAAGATCCGTCTCTCCTACTCGGGCCAGTTCCAGAACTCGCTCACAGCCAAGCAGGATCAGTTCTTCAAGAAGAGCCTTATCAAAGACTGGCGCAATGGTATGCGTCACTCGATGCCTGTCTCGGCCACATTCTCTCTCTTCAAATATATCAACATCTCGCCATCGATCTCGATGAACGACCGTATGTATACCTCCAAGATTCGCCGCCAATGGGACACTCAGGCATCGCGCGAGGTGATGGACACAACCTACGGTTTTTATAACCTCTTCGATTTCAACGCATCTCTCTCTTTCGACACGAAGATCTACGGCTTCTGGAAGCCGCTCAAGATTTTCGGCGACAAGGTGCAGATGATCCGCCACGTGCTCACCCCTACGGTATCGTTCTCGGCTTCGCCCGACTTCAGCGACCCCATGTGGGGAGGCTGGGGCAGCTATGATTATGTCGACTCGCGTGGCGTGATGCAGACCAAGCGCTACAGCTATTTCTCGCATGGCGTCTTCGGCGGCACGTCGCAAGGCAAATCGGGCGTAGTATCGCTCAGCCTTGCCAACAACCTCGAGATGAAGGTGAAGAGCGACGCCGACTCCACTGGCGTGAAGAAGATTTCGCTCATCGAAAACTTCTCGGTGAGCCAAAGCTACAACTTCGCGGCCGACTCCATGAACTGGAGCAACATCAACACTTCGATCCTGCTCCGACTGGTGAAGAATTTCAACCTCAACCTCTCGGCCACGTGGGATCCCTACACCTACGCCCTCTCACCCTCGGGCAGTCCGGTGAAGGTCAACAAGACCCGCCTCCAGGCCGGAAAGGGCTTGGCGCGCCTCTCATCTACGGGCACATCCTTCTCTTACACCTTCAATAATTCTACCTTCAAGAAGAAGAAAGATTCCGACAAAAACAGCAAAGACGACCGCGATCCCGACTCCGATACCCCCTTCGATGGTGAGGATGGCTCCGACGCCAGCGACTTCGACAGCCGTGGCGACCTCAAAAGCCGTCGCCGCCGCGAAGCCCGTGAGGAGGCCGCCTCGGCCGATGCCGACGGTTATGCCAAATGGGAATGTCCCTGGAGCCTTACGTTCAACTATTCAGTAAACTATGGCTACGGCGCTTTCGACTACACCAAGATGGAATACAAAGGAAAGTGGACCCAAAACCTCTCCTTCTCGGGCAACATACGCCCCACCACCAACTGGAATTTCTCATTCTCGGCATCTTACAACTTCGATCTCAAGAAGATTGCCTACATGAACTGTTCCATCTCGCGCGACCTCCACTGCTTCACAATGTCGGCGTCGATGGTGCCTTTCGGCCCCTACAAATCCTACAATTTCCATATCTCGGTGAAGTCGTCGCTTCTCAAAGACCTCAAATACGACAAGCGCTCCTCCAACACCAACGGCATCAATTGGTATTAAGAATCGCGTCCCTACCGGAATCGGCATTAATGACCATATTCTATATTAATGGGCCCGATTTTAAAAGAATCATTCATCTAAATTTGGTAGTTTCATCCAAAGGTGTTACTTTTGTAAAAAATTAGGTAGTGATGGCGCTCCCACTTACAACTCTTCTCAATAAAATTCAAGATAAGGTTGCCGCTCTCGGCCAACAGAACCGTCGTCTTCAGACCCGGATCGAACAGCTTGAACAAGAGAACGAGCAATTGCGTCTCGACCTGGAGGAAAAGCAAAAAGAACTCGACGCCGCTAAAACCGATGTCGAATTCCTTACCATGAGCCATCGTCTGGCTTCCTCCCCCGACACAATTATTAGTGCCCGTCGCCACATTGCCCGATTGATACGTACCATCGACAACTGCATCTCCATGCTTAAGGAGGAATGACGATGACCGAATCCGACAAAGTCAATATGACTATCAACATAGGTGGGGAACATATCCCGCTCACCATTGATTTCAATCTCCAAGACGCCGTGCGCGACGCCGAAAAGGCTGCCGCCGACCTCTTCACCACGTGGCGCCTTCGCTGGCCTAACCGCACCGACAAGGAGATTCTCGCAATGGTGGCTTACCAGTTTGCCTATTATTACCAGGATCTGCTCGAACGGCAGGCACAGGCTGTGTCTATTGCCGAAGAAACCGATTCTATGCTCGATGCCCTCCTCGCAGGGAAAGTGCCGCCCCAGGACGCGGCCGAATGAGCCCTTTTGTCTGTTTCGTATCTGTATTCCATCCCCCCGGCGGCCGAGAAGGCTGTTGAAAATCAGTTTGTTCATAATATTTTTAACAGATACCAATTAACACAACAGTAACTTTTTAACAGACAATATGGAAACAGCTATATGGATTATTATCGCCATCGGAGCAGCTGCCATAGGCTATGTCGTAGCTCTTTTTGTGGCAAAAAAGAACGCCCGATCGTCGGCCAATCTCATCATCGAAGATGCCAAACGTGAGGCCGACGTCATAAAGGAGAAGAAAATTCTCCAGGCTAAGGAGGAGGAGATGAAGATTCTCTCCGATGCCGAACGTGCCGCATCTCAGAAGGTGCAGAAGGCCCAGGCCTCTGAAGCACGTGCCCGCCAGAAGGAGCAGCAGCTCAATCAGCAGCAGGGCGACCTCGCCCGCCGCAAGAAGGAACTCGACAACATTCGCCAGCAGCTCGACTCGCGCGAGGCTTCTATCATCTCTCGCCACGAACAGGTGGAAGTGCTCCATCGTCAGGCTCAGGATGAACT
Source organism: uncultured Sangeribacter sp. (assembly GCA_964525735.1). Classification (GTDB taxonomy): domain Bacteria; phylum Bacteroidota; class Bacteroidia; order Bacteroidales; family Muribaculaceae; genus Lepagella. Next base: position 875 of record CAZGJH010000110.1, on the reverse strand, counting down.
TGAGCACGTGTCCGGTCTTTCGGCCGAAGAAGCTCGCGAAAAACTCATCGAAAGCCTCAAGGATGAGGCCAAGACTGCCGCCGCCGGCTACATCAACGATATAATGGACGACGCCAAACTCACAGCCTCCAAGGAGGCCAAGAAGATTGTGATCCAATCGATTCAGCGCGTCGCCACAGAAACTGCCGTAGAAAACTCCGTCACCGTATTCCACATCGACAACGACGAGATCAAGGGCCGCATCATCGGCCGCGAGGGTCGCAATATCCGCGCTCTCGAAGCCGCCACCGGCATCGAAATCATCGTCGACGATACCCCGGAGGCTATCGTGCTCTCAGGCTTCGACCCCGTGCGCCGCGAGATTGCGCGTCTCGCTCTGCATCAGCTCGTGCTCGACGGCCGTATCCACCCCGCCCGCATCGAGGAGGTAGTGGCAAAGGTGCGCAAACAGGTTGAGGAGGAGATTATCGAAACCGGCAAACGCACGGCTATCGACCTCGGTATCCACGGTCTGCACCCGGAGCTCATCCGCATGGTGGGCAAGATGAAATATCGTTCATCTTACGGCCAGAACCTCCTTCAGCACTCTCGCGAGACGGCCAATCTCTGTGCCGTAATGGCTTCCGAGCTCGGTCTCAACCCGAAGAAGGCGCGTCGCGCAGGCTTGCTCCACGATATCGGCAAGGTGCCCGACGACGAGCCCGAACTGCCGCACGCACTCCTCGGCATGAAGCTCGCCGAGAAGTATAAGGAGAAACCCGAGATTTGCAACGCTATCGGCGCCCACCACGACGAGGTGGAACAGACTTCGCTTCTGGCGCCCATCGTACAGGTGTGCGACGCCATCTCTGGCGCTCGCCCCGGCGCACGCCGCG
>CAZGJH010000109.1:0-8714 GCA_964525735.1 uncultured Sangeribacter sp. | reverse complement strand
ATTGGTCTTCGAAATAATGCTCGAAATATCCACGTATGCTCCAATCGGCTTTCGGGCGCCAAGACAGGGCTATGGTGTATTGGCCGAGCATATTGCCCATGATGCTTGTGGTTTCACCCTTAAGCGACTCCATATTTTCCTGGGTCGGGAAGAAGGCTTTTAGCCAATCCTTGAAAGAAGGCTTGAGATTTATCACCTTGCCATTCTCAAAAGCTTTGCCTCCGAATTGAGTGGCCATCTCTATGCCCACTTCGGCTTCGAGAGGAAACTTCTCAGGATTGCCACCTTTTATCCAAAGCCCTTTCGAATGATAGAGCACGTCCATATTATATTTCGATTCAGGAGCCGCCCATGATTTCTGCCATTCTGAATCGGTGAAGAAACCATAGGAGATGTATCCTTTCATAGAAAACCATCCGTGAGTGCCCCAGAAAGGTGCATAGTCGAATATTCCGATTCTGAGCTGAGGCACAGGCATGGCATTTCCCGAATAGAGGAGGCCGCCTGAAGATAGACGCGGATTGTTGTAATCGCCCCATATCTCCTTCGAGCCTAAGAGAAAGTCGAGACTGCGATATTTTATCTCGCCATAAAGCTGATGTATGCTGAAAGGTGCTGTCTGTCGCCAACCACCTACGAGATCGATGCCGGCGCCCCAGGAAAAACGTTTCTCCTGATCAATATCCTTGAAAAGGGCTCCACGCACATAGCCATTGTTTTTTTCGGGCGAACCGAGCCCCTGCAGATTGCTCATCAGCCAAAAAGGAGTGTTTTCGCCGTCGGAAAGTGTGGCATGCAATTCACCCAAATACCGGATTGAATCTGATGGAGAGGCGGCATGCACCGACAGCGCGACACATGCAGCGGCCCCTTTAAGCAGCCCGCTTACTATTTCGTTGAAAGATATTTTGAAGTGGTTCAATCTCATATTGAGGTGATTGGCATATAGTTATTGAGGAGAGGCCAGAGAAAAATAGGCTTTCCTGATTACTTTGCGAAATCACAGGAATAGCATGCTCAGGCGCTTTCTTTTCTAATTAACGCTTTTTAATAGTATAAAGTATGATAAAGGAGGGCAAAGTTGATAAAAAAAGGTGAGTAAATATAACAGTGTGGCGAAACCGCGAGTGGCTGTAAGGCGAGAAAAAGAGTAGCCGTCAGCAAAAAGAATAGCCTGTTTTTTCAATAAAAATATTATCTGTGCGTTTTTAGAGTGAAATATGTTTCTCTTTTGGTGTATAAACAAGTTTGAAGATTAATGAAAAATCGTTAACTTTGCACTGCTAAAGAAAGTCTGTGTGAAAATAAGTCAAACCGACCTACCAGCAGAAGAACCATATCTATCGATAATCTGAATTTATGATAAACTGGGTAACCAACGACATAGTATCATTTGCGATCGCACTAATCTTGGCGGGTATCATCATCCCTCAGATCCTACTGATCGCCTTCCGTAAGAAACTCTTCGATGAAGTTGACGAGCGAAAAATCCACAAAGGGGTAGTGCCGCGTCTTGGAGGCATCGCCTTTCTGCCCTCGGTAATGTTTGCCATGGCTCTGGTGGTGGGTGTCAATATCCGATTCGGAGATGTGGAGGCTTTCTCGGAGTTGGGCGAGGCGGTGGTGCCGATGTGCTTCATGATTTGTGCAGCCTTGCTGATGTTTCTCGTTGGTATGGCCGACGATCTCATTGGTGTAAGATACATGGCCAAATTCATTGTGCAGATTATCTCCTCGATACTCATAGTGATGTCGGGGCTCTACATCAGCGATCTTTATGGCTTCTTATGGCTACATGATCTCCCCACATGGTTTGCGTGGCTCACGACGGCGTTTGCCGTGGTTTTCGTAGTGAATGCCATAAATCTTATCGACGGTATCGATGGCCTCGCCTCCGGCCTCAGCACGGTGGCTCTGGTTTTCTTCGCGGTAGTTCTTTACTCTGGAGGCGACTATATCTTCTCGATGCTTGCCAGTGCTGCCGCAGGCACACTGCTCCCGTTCTTTTATTACAATGTATTCGGCGACCCGGCCCGCCAAAAGAAGATCTTCATGGGCGACACCGGTGCGCTCACCACGGGCATGATTCTGGTGTTCTGCGCCATAGCGGTTCTGCATATCGACAATGGCAGCTTTGCCAATTCATATAATCCAGTTGTGATGGCTCTCTCTCCGCTCATCATACCCTGTTTCGATGTTGTCAGAGTGTATCTGCACCGTGTGCAGCGTCATCGCAACCCCTTCTTGCCCGACAAATGCCATATACACCATAAACTGCTGGCGCTCGGCCTTAATCAGCGCATGGCGCTTATAGTGATTATGCTTTGGTCGGCTCTTTTTATCGTAGTAAATGTAGCTCTCTCGCCATATGTCGACCCTACTGCCTTGATAGCCACCGATGTTGTGATATGGACGGTGGTCAACATCATTATGTCGAGAATGATAGCCCAGCGTGAGAAACGTTTAAACGTGAAGCTTTACGATTGAGCGCATCCTGGCTATAGAGCGAATCATAATAAGAAATCAAGTAAATACACACTATAAAGATGAGTGCTAAAACCCATAGAATAGCTCAGTTGCTCGGCGGCGTTCTGCTGCTTGCGGCAGCCTCCAGCTGTTCGACACCGAAAAAAGTGGCCTACTTTCAAGACCTGACAGAGGCGACCATGACATCGGCTCCGGCCATACAGACAAAGGTGGAACCCTTCGATAAGCTGCGCATTATCGTAAAGAGCAGAGATCCGCAGATGGTGAATCTGTTTAATCTTACTCTTCCTGGCGACCGCCCTGGCGATGGCTATTCCGACTACAATGTCACGGAAGCTGGCACGATTGATTTTCCTGTGCTCGGCACCCTCAAGGTAGAAGGGATGACTCGCAGTGAGTTGGCAGCCTTCATCAAGGGCGATCTTATAGGACGTGATCTTGTGAAGGATCCCGTCGTGACGGTAGAATTTCTTAATAAGGAGTTTTCTGTCATGGGAGAGGTAAACCGTCCTGGGCGTTTCACATTCAACAAGGATAATATGACTATCCTTGAGGCTATTTCGATGGCTGGAGATCTTGGCATTCAGGGGCAACGCGAGAATGTAGCGGTAGTGCGTCATGAGAAGGATGGTGTGAAGACGTATCGCATCGACCTGACCGATTTTTCGGAAACAGTGAAATCGCCGGCCTACTATATTCAGCAGGATGACATTATCTACGTTGAGCCAAATGGTGTGAAGAAACGTCAAACCACTGTCAACGGTAATAATATTATCTCGGCTGGTTTCTGGGTATCGATCGCATCATTGTTATCAACGATAGCGGTGCTTATATTCAAATAACTAAAAAACAACGGCAATAATGGCATTAACTGCAACCAATACCGATCAGAATGGCAAAACAGGAGATCAATTCTCGTTGAGAGATTTCCTGAGTGCCTGCGCATCGAAATGGCTCTGGTTTCTGGTATCTTTTATAGTGTGTATCGGTCTGGCGGTGTTATATATCCTTCGCCAGGAACCGCAATATCAGCGTTATGAGCAGATCCTTATAAAGAGTCAAGATGCAGGCGGCAGCATTTCTGGCATGTCGAATTTCTCAGCGCTGGGGCTATTCTCAAGCAGCAGTAACGTGCAGAATGAGTTGATTTCCGTCACATCCCCTGCTGTGCTGGGGAAAGTGATTGATAAACTTGATCTCACGATGAATTATAAGACGAGAAAAGCTCTCCAACCTGTGACTCTTTATGGCGAGAGCCTCCCTATAAAGGCTATCATTTCCGACTTTCCTATTCAGCAAAGTTGCTCTTTCAAATGTATCCTGCGTCCTGATGGCTCAATGACCCTGACGAAATTTCAGCTCTTTGATGGGGTGAAGAAACATAAATTCGATCAGGAGGTAAATATGAAAATTGGCCAGACCGTCAATACTCCTGTCGGAAAGCTGACAATCATGCCCAACCTCGTCTATACAGGTGCGCCTGTCACTGAGGAGATGAAAATCGGTATTTCGAAATCGGCGCTTCAGTCTACTATCGAAGACTATTCCGAGAAGGTGACGGGCGATCTGGTCGATGAGTTTGCCGATGTTATTGAGATCACTATAAAAGATTACAATGTAGAGCGAGCCATAGATGTGCTCAATGAGATTGTGGCCGTCTATAATCAGGATTATCTCGACGACAAGAATAGCATTGCCAAGGCCACCTCTTCATTTATCGATGATCGTCTGAAGGTGATTCAGGAGGAACTCGGAAACGTTGATAGCGAGATTGCTCGTTATCGCTCCTCTACCGGCACAGTCAATCTTTATGAGCAGGGTATGGCAATGATGGAGAAGTCGACAGAATACGAGGAGAATATCGTAAAGCTGTCTACTGAGTTGGAGATGGCTCGTTATATGCAGACCTATCTCTCCAACCCCTCCAACAATAATAAGGTGATACCCGCCAATCTGGGCATACAGAGCAATGAAGTGGAGTCGCAGATTGGAAAATACAATGAGTTGCTTCTCTCAAGAAATGCGCTCGTCAATAATTCATCTGAGCAAAACCCTGTGGTGAAGGAGTATGATATTCAGCTCACGGGTATGCGCTCCAGTCTGGAAAAGGGTCTTGCCAATCAGATTGTGCAGTTGCAGGCCAATTTGAAAGCCGCTCAGAAAGAGCAGCAGAAAGCTAATGCCATTATCAAGGCGTCGCCCACTCAGACTCTTCCTCTGCTCTCAGAACAGCGTCAGCAGAAAGTGAAAGAGAGTCTCTATCTCTTCCTTCTCGAAAAGAGGGAGGAGAATGAGCTCAGCCAGAAGTTTACGGCCGATAACACTCGTGTCATCACGCCTCCGATCGGTCCCCTCAATCCGGTTTCTCCCAAGAAGCCCTTTATCCTTGCGTTCGCATTCCTTATGGCCTTAGCTATCCCTTCACTCACAGTCTATGTAAAAGTGACAGGCGACACCAAGATACGTGGCCGCAAGGATCTTGAGACTCTCAAGATGCCCTTCGCAGGTGAAATTCCGCAAGTTGGTAAAGCTAAGTTGAAGACCAATGCCAACACCCGCAAGAAGGTCAATATCAAAGATGAGAAGGCTCCGTTGGCAGTGGTTGAAGATGGCAAACGAGATGTGGTAAATGAAGCATTCCGTGTCATTAGAAGTAACCTCGAATTTATGGCTAAGGGTGAGAAAGGATGTCACGTGATTATGCTCACATCGTTCAATCCCGGTTCAGGCAAATCATTCATCTCCTACAACCTCGCCTTGAGCTTTGCTTTGAAGAGAAAGAGAGTGCTTCTTATCGACTGCGATCTTCGTCACGGCTCATCTTCGATGTTTGTAGGTTTGCCCTCGCAGGGCCTTACAAATTATCTTGTAGGCGCTACAGACGATTGGCAGAAACTGGTTGTGAAATCGCCCGCCAATCCTAATCTCGAAATTATGCCGATCGGCAAGATGCCACCCAACCCGGCTGAGCTTCTTGAAAACGGCCGCCTCGCTGAGCTTATCAAAGAGGCTGAGGCCGACTTCGACTTCATCTTCCTCGACTGTCCGCCGGTCAACATCGTTGTCGATACTCAGATTGTGGGTAAATATGCCGATAGCACACTGTTCGTGATTCGTGCCGGTTTGCTCGACAAGGCGTCGCTGCCGGAGCTGAACAGCTTCTACGAGGAGCATAAGTTTAAGCATATGAGTCTCATTCTCAACGGCACAGATTCAGAGCACAGTCGCTACTATTCTTATGGCAACTACCATAACTATGTAGACTGACTCTCTTCCTTAATCCTTTTAAATAATTTTTTACAAGACAATCATGTGGCCTTTTAAATCAGCTGTAAAAAGTTTGAAAGAATCCGGAATGTTTGACGGATTCACTGATTGGCATTCACATATACTTCCTGGAGTCGACGATGGCATACAGACCATCGACGACTCGCTGGAGGTGCTCTCAGCCTACGAGAAGCTGGGTTTCAAGCGAGTTTGGCTGACTCCTCACATAATGGAAGACTATCCCAACACCACTCAAGAGCTCAAAGCGAAATTTGAGGATCTGAAGGGACGGTGGAAAGGGAAGATGGAAATACGTCTGGCTGCCGAGAATATGCTCGACAATCTCTTCGAACAGCGCCTTGAAGCCAACGATCTCCTTCCTATCGGCGACGATGGCACACACTTGCTCATCGAAACATCATATTATACCCCTCCATATGGTATGGATGAGCTCATCGAGAAAATCAAGGCCAAAGGATATTATCCGATCTTGGCTCATCCCGAGCGCTACCGCTATATGGAAGAGAAAGATTACCGTAGCCTTAAAGATAGAGGAGTGTTGTTTCAGATGAATGTAATGTCGCTCGTGGATGGCTATGGCGAAACGGCACGTAAGAAGGCCGAGTGGCTTCTCAAAAACGGCATGATCGATTTTATCGGTAGCGATGTGCATCGCCTCACTTCGATGCTCACCATGATTGAGAAAGCTCCGAAAAAGAACGACACTCATCAACACGTGGCTGCTGTAAAAAACAGCATCTGACAATTTCTTGATAAAGATACTATAACGCGATGCGTCCTGCCGCTACTCCTATGAGCGGGGGCAGGACGCATCGTTTTATCTTTGACCGTTAAAGGGTTTATAGCCGGCCAGTCAGGATTCTTAGCTTGAGCCAGAAATCGTTTGATAGAGAATTGAAAGTATAGGCTTTATCGGTGAGAAGGGAGAAACGGCTGGAAATACTCTTTCGGTAGTTTGCGATTTTCTCTACAGCAGCTTTGCCAGCAGGAGTCATAGCATCGCCATGCATTCGCAAAAGATCTTTTGCCATAAGCTCCCGATTGCGGTTGCCCAAGAGTGCTGAAATGGATTGTAAGCGACGTCGCCACACATCGGCGCCCGAGGGTTTGCCTCCAATCTGGTTGTTGGCGTGTTGGCGATAGAGAATGTAGGCTTCATTATCCGCAGCAACCCGTCCGCAGAGATTGGCAAGCATATATGCCCAATAATCATGTGCCATTCTCACCGAGGGATATCCCTTTGCGAATAAATCGAGAAGCGCACTGTTGAAGATAACTGTGCATCCTGTGGCATAATTACGTATGAGCGATCCTTTAAGACTCACAGGAAAAGGATTCGGGTGCACTTTACCTTCATTGTGTCCGTCACGATAGAAAAATTGATTTGAAAAATAAAGCACAGGCTCCTCAGCTCCTTTTTCGTTTATACCCTCCTCAAGCATTTTGATGCCTCTCTCCAGCTTTTCCGGGAGCCAGATGTCATCTTGGTCGCAGAAAGCAAAATATTCAAACTCTGAGAAATTGGCATGGGCATATTTGGCAAGAGCCATAAAAGACTCGCGCCAACCGATATTTTCTCCTCCGATAATAGTGATCTTCGCAGGCTCACGGCTTTGATATTGCTCCAAAATCTTTTTGGTAGCATCCGACGACCCATCATCACGTATGAGTAAGTGGAGGTTGACATTCTTTTGTGCCAGAATGCTATCAAGTTGTTCACGTATAAAGACCTCTCCATTATATGTAGAGAGCAAAACGAGAATCTTCTTCATAATGCTGAGAGTTAGGATCTATTCTCTTGGAAAGGATATCTCCTTAGGTTAATATTTCTTCCATTTCAGGAAGTGATGTCGATAGAGCTGTCCTCTCACCGGGTGAGGTTCAGGATAGAAAATCGACACATAAGGAAACCAGCGATCATACATGGAATAGAAGCTGAAAGCCTGGGTCATTATCACGCCTGCCACGAATAGGGCTTTGATCCAGTTCTTCACCATGGGAAGGCTCATGATGTTTGCACACGCCACAGTGACGAAAAGAGCTGTATAATTTGTAAAGCGGGAGAAGATAATCGGAATTGCAAATGCACCCATACAGAAAAGAATCTGCAGGAGAAGCATGGCGCGATTCGGAATGTCCACTTTACACATCTTATAGATTATCAAAGCGAAAATCGAGGGGAAGGCAGCCTTTACGAGCTCTGCTAATCGCCAGTTGAGGTTGAGTTCTTCGGCACCCTCCACATATTGAGTGACACGTCCTGAAATCGCTGCGATGTTAAGCAGGGCGTTGAGATTCTCAACAAGGGGAGTGATAGCAAGGAAGCATACGCAGAGAATCACAAAGAGGAAATTGAATTTCAGCCAACGGGCGAGAGGGAAGAAAAGGATAATGATGGCTGAATAGTGGAAAATTATCGAAAGGGGGCAGAGAAGATAATAGAGCAGCAAGCGATTTTCTTTCAAATTCTTATAATTCAAAAGGAAAATACTCACAGCCACACTCTCGCGCATAATTTCCATGTTGAAATAAAGAAACTGCAGGAGAAAGTAGAAGATGATGCCCCAGAAGGGGTTGTTTGGGCAATTTCGATGTATGAAAATAAAAATACAGGTGTTTACGATTGTGGCAACAATCATTTGTACTACCCAAAATTCTGCTCCAAGCGATTTGCAGAGGCAGCAAATGAAAAGGAAACCAGGCTCGAAACGAGTTATTGTGGCAGTGCGGTTGAGGAAGAATTCGTCAAGGCCCGGTATGTATCGGTAGTTTTGCATGTAAAGCAATGTGTCGATGCCAACCTTGTAACGGAAGCCCACTACAAGAATCACGTATACGCACAATGCGATAAGAAACGACTTCCGCATCGTGGGAGTCATTCTACTGTTGAGCCATGCGCCGATGATGGCTGCTATGAGTGCTATAAGATAAACCATCTG
>CAZGJH010000108.1:0-8815 GCA_964525735.1 uncultured Sangeribacter sp. | reverse complement strand
TAAATACGATGCTTCTACAAAGCTACGGCTGAAGATACCTTTTCCTCCGGCACTCATAGATATCAGCTATCGAAAGGGTATTAATATTTCAATTGTGTATTATCGTAAATCTTGGTGGTTGTGTCATCTCCAGCAATTGGGAGGTCGATTGTCTGATTGCCATTGCCACCTTGTCCATTATTGAAAATGATATTTTCGGCTTCAATAGAAATGTCTGCATACCAATATTGGTTAGTGTGGGAAAAAACTTTAACCATTTGCGTGCCAGGCCATCCTCCAGAATATTCTGTAGTTATGCCATTATTTTTAGTCCAGGAATATAGAAAAACCTTCTCCCAGGGAGCAGTATGCTTCAGGAAGATTCTCTTCTTTCCCGGTTCCACAGGTATGGAGTAATTGAGGGCATCCCTTACTTCTTCAGCCGTGGGATTCGAGATGACTTTGTACAAATTTAAGGTGTTGGTGGTGAAATCACAGAGCCACCATTGGCCTAAGGCAGTCTTTGACGTGCCAGTCATTACCATATTGTCATGTATATAGAGTGTACCTGCGAGTCCGTCATACGTAACATCTTTTACTCTCCAACCCTCACAAGATAGAGGAGGAGTGTCTTGAGGCGAACGGGATAATGTATGGATAATACCGTCGCTATCAATGAAGTTGAAGATGACGAATAGCTCGTCGGGGTCAAAGTCGGACGACTCAAATGAGAAGCCGAACCAGTGTCCGCTTGTCATTGTGTTATAAGTGCCTATAGCGTGGCCTGGCCATGTGGTAGTGCTGATTCGCTCTCCGTTGGCCGATTCACGGTAAAGGTAGACGTGCGTGGCTCCCGATACGTTGAACGATGTGCGTTTGATCTTCGTAGCTTCCGTAACATTGTTGACACATCTCAACGAGGCTCCGTAAGCTATCTCTTCTTTACCTGGCACCTCCACACACCCGTTGGTGTATGATGTAGAGTTGCCGGAGATAGTAAGCATTTTAAGCCATTTACCGATTTCTTCCTTCTCTGTGCCCGTAGCGGCTGTGCTCGACCAATAGTAGCCGTCACGGGTTTCTCCAGCATAATCATTGTTGAGGTAGAACATTGATTTCGGGAAATACACCTTACCGATACGGGAATTTTTCGTGTCGTAGTATGAATTAAAATATTCTCCGGCACTTTCGGTATGAAACAGTTGGGAATTGCGGATTGCATCCCAGACATTCTGCTTGGGTACACAATATCCTGGAGGAGAAACGTTGGGCATATTAGGCATATCGTCAAACATTGACGGGTCTTTGTATGCAGTAGGATTTTCCTGCATAGCTACCTTATAATATCCTCCAGCTGCATCGGGATTGCCAGTAAGGGTGGAGCCGTCAATATTCCTGATATACATTTCGGCAGATTTAGCTCCCAGATTACGGTCGAGCATATAACGGGTCACGCCATTCACATTAATGGGCACGACCTCATAATAACGCCAATCTTCAACTGACGTATCCCCCGGCTGAGCATCCATTCGGCAACCGGATTTATCTTGGTGGAAGAAACCGGTATGATACAAATCGAATCTATATTCTTCCGGCGCCCCCTTTTTAAATTCCACCTTCACTTTAAGGGTGCCGACGGCATAGGTATAGTCGTCGGAATTAGCACGTGTTATCGACAAGGAGACTGGATTAAGGCTGAGGCAACTAACTGAGTAATTCTGCTCTGGATCTCCTTCAATTGACCATGTGCAGCCTGTTACTTCTCTTGTGCCAAAGGCATTATCTTTAAATGAGAGAGTATAGGAATATGTAGCATAGTTGTTTGAAGTGCCATACATCACTGGAAAGTGAAAGCCCTGATTACGAACCTTTCCATTATTCTGCTGCTCTTGAATACCCCATAGCTTAGGACCCTCTGTCACGCTGCCATCGGGATTGTCGGTGCTGGCAAGGAAGGCCCAGTAATCTTCAATCACTGTCGTGCCTTTATATTTGATAGATAGTTTGGCAGTTGTCACATCGGCACCATTGAAATTTCGTTCCCACGTGACAGGAATACTACGCTCCAATCCCATCCATTTTACGGTAATCGTATTCGAGAGATCGCCTATAAGCTTGTTGGAAAGAAAATTAAGCGTAAACCGAAAGATTACACCTGTGTCGTTAGAATCCCCGGGTCTTATCTCGCCATCAAACTCCGTCTCATTAGGCAGTTTCGTAGGTTTAGAAAGAGTGAGCCAATTATTCTCAACGGTGATATACTCCATCACATTTTCCTCTGTTGGAACTTCGCCATCAAATTTAGAGAAAAACTTGATATTGATTACCTCAGATGAAGGATTGCTATCGTCGGTTGGGAGGCCAGTATATACCACTTCATGGGTTACTCCCAGTTCGCGTATTCCGTCGCTGGCCATATTGAAAGAGATAGGGGAGTGGTCGTGAATGGCATACTGTATGGCTGCTTCCGGATGTTTTGCCGCCTCCGCTATTGTGGGATAGCCAGGACCCGTGACTTCAGTTACCTCAAACTTATACCAATGATTGGCTGTTGGCGAAAGAGCTAAGTAGTCGTCAGAGTCCTCATTTTTCGTCATGAAATCAAGACGATAAAAATAGTCGGTACCCTTATACTGTGCTTTCACTACCACATAGCATGCCTGATTGAAACTTTGAATATTGTCTATCAGAAGAGGATTGTCAGTAGGATGTACGTAGCGAGGTTGGCTGTTGGGCAACTCTTCGGGGAAGGATGAGGGGAGGCTGACGCTATCTTTATCATCATAACCCTCTTCATTAATAAGAATCGCGCTCAGAAGAGGAGATTCGGTTGCTGTGCCGAACACATCAAATAGTAAAGGTGTGGAGTCCTCACCTTCTTTTAATGCTACGCTTACTTTCGCTGCGTTACGGGTCAGAGTCGTTGTAGAAGAAGAAAGCTGTAAGAAGGTAGAGCTTCCAACCATCACGAATTCCGTCGGTGTAGAGTCGGCAGCCTCCTCTTCCTCAGCAGCCGGAGAACGGTAAGTAATTGAAGATGACAGAGCCTTTAACTCAGATTCTGTTATATCCTCCAGATTGATATTCTTCGGGCAGTTTGCGATGAAATAGAAGCGGAGTTTTGACTTGTCTGTCATCAACTCCTTATCTATACGAAACCAAAGCTGGACTTGGCTTACACCTGACTCAGTCGTGACCTGGGTCATTCTCGTATTTCCCGTATTACTTGAAGCGGCGGCATAAATGATGGTGTGCTGAGCAGCCTTGCAAGTTTCGCTTTCACCGTTGAATAATAGTATGGTAATATCGCTCGCTACATATTCAGGATCGATTTCGCTACGGGTCAGTCCGTCACGAATCGCGGGGATATCAAGAGTCATGACCACAGAGCCATCCTCTCCGACTTCAGAGGAATTCGGAAAGTGAAATTCGTCAGAACATCCTGCCAATAGCAGGATGAGGAGAGTATATGTCAGAAATTGTTTCAACATAATATACTATTTAATTCGAAGGAGGGACGCCTGATTTTAGCTGTCCATCTTTGTAATGATCTTGGTCAATATAGGCCGACATAAATCCATCACCATCCATCACAAATGTAGAAAGGCTCCAGGATGACCAAAAATCCGTTCTATAGCCTGCATTTGTATCTGTAAGGATAATATGGAGTTGGGAAGTGCTGGTGACAGATTTGGGGATAAAATCAAAATGATAATACTGATCCTCGTCGGTAAAAGTAGAGCCATAAGGCCGATAGTCCCATCCTCCTGGGACGATATCGTAAGAAGACTCGCCGTCTGTCACCCACATATGAATTCTGGTCTTGTTAGTAGCAAATGGTGTTTTAGGCCAATAGATGCGATAGGTCGTTTTCTTGTCAGAGGTGAAAACGTTATTTATACGATCTGTGCCGTAGCCATTAAACCAGAGCCAACCTTCTCGATTAGGGTAATCGAAGAGAGGTAAACCTACCGGAGCCGCATCATTGATGCCCGAATTGGTGTCTGGAGCGGGAAATTGTCTTCCCATTTCTCCACGGTGTCCATCAGCGAACATTATCAAAGAACGTCCAGGGGTCGCAACTCCTGTAAGTTCAAAATACCACCATCCGTCGTCCTCTTTCATCATTCTAATTCCGGGGAATACCCTGTTGTAGAGAATATCGTCACAGTCGGGACAATCGCTTTTAATCACCTCACGATGGTCTTTGCAGAAGTCCATGTCGTAGGTATATCTGAAAACTTGAGGAGTAGTTTTATAATCAGGACGCCACGATTCAGGATCCTGGTTGAACATAAAGAACCCACGGTCTTTTCTTATATCGACATTCTTTACATTACCATTTTCATCATACAATACGGAATAATTAACCGGATCGTCCCAACCCTTGAATGCAATCTTTCCTGTAAACGAGTATTCAAGACTGGCCATATAGGTTGTATTCTCAACAAACCCAATCGGTTTGGATGCGAGCGATTCACCATTGAAGGTTTGATTCCAGTCGCCTGGGAATTCAAGACATTGATATACGTAAATGTGGGGATTTACCCAGTTATCCGCATGAAAGTGGATTTTGTAGTTGAGGACGTTGGGGGTGACGAGGATTTTGACGGGGACCTCCAGAGGGGAAGAGCCGTCGGAATCGAGGGCACCTGTTACGTTGAAGGAGAGCTGACGGTCGCTTTTCCAGAACTCCTTGCCTGAGTTAAGACCTTGGAAATTGACTTTCAGGTTTTTGATATCATCGGAGGTCGTCTGGAAAACAAGCGCTTGCGAATCGTTGGATATGCCAATCTCCATACCTTCTTGATCGGTGAGAGTAAGCAATCCGCTGTTATCCCCTTGCAGAAGTGTGCTGTCCCAGCCGTCTTTGCGCTCGATCTTCAGGTAAGGGTAGTTGGTGTGGATCTGGACGGGGATTGAGCCGCTGTATTCGCCAGAGGCGATGCGTATGCGCACATTGATCGGTATCTCTACGGGAGTCACGTAGAGATAGTATTCGAGCCTCAGGGGGGTGACCATTATACGTTTGTGAATCGGTCCTGCCACAATGTGGAAGTAATCGAAATCAGTCTTCTTGTTCAGAATATCAGCATACCACATCGGGTCGATGGCGTCATTAACCCCGATTCTGATGGTGTCAGACTCCACTGTGTAGCTGTAGAGCGGAATTGGAGTGACATCCTCACCAGGGCTGTACATGGGCGACTCTACGCGGATCTCATCTTGAGGGACGTCCGAGTCATACCACACCGCCGTTGTTTGCCCAGCCGCTACTTTATATGCCTGCTGCTCTACGTGGAGGTAGACGGGACCACGAAGTTTATAGGCAAGATCGACAGGGTTCCAGTTCTCGATTTCGAGAGTGATCTGAGCGAGAGGGTTGAGGCGGTAGATGTAGTGAGTGCCACGATGCAACTCGCGAAGCTCGTTTTCGCCGGGGACAGCTATTGCTCCGGTCTCGGGCTTATAAGCTGACGTGCCGTGCCTTTCACCGAGAGGAAGGGTGATTTCGCGGACGCCTGTACCCGGATTAACGAAGAAACTGAGGCTTGACTGAGCGGTTTCGTTGCCTGGCGACACGTATCTTTCAGGTACATAGAATGAAATACTTTCGGGAATTGATTCCGATTCTTCAGCTTCAGAGGAATACCAAGGATTGCTCAAAGAGCCAACTGTGCCATATTTCTCTTCATATTTGGCCTGATATAGAATAGGAACATAGTTGGAGAAATTGCTGAGGTTTATATTCTTGATACGGGTAGGATTATCCGAGAAATCTCGTGCTTCGAGGGTGACTTTGGCGCAAGCGAAGGTCATGTCGGCGTAGAGCGATATAGCATCGCCAGTGTATTCGTAATCATCTCCTATGGAGTGATAGCTTTCGTTTTTCTTTACGCGGAAGTCGCTGTGGAGTGCCGACATAGGCAGTCCATTCTCCGGCATTCCTCCAGTAAAAGAGTCGTTGTATGTGAGCAGCGCATCTTTGAGATCTGTTTCCGTATCAGGGAGAGACGAGGCCTTGGAAAAATAGTTGGCTACAAGATAGAAATGATAGAAACCTTTCTTCAACTCAATTTTGTATGGTTTGTAGGTATCTATCACTGTTATAGTATCCTCAGCCTCTGTGGATAGTTCCTTCACGCATTTCTCTCCTTTACCGTCTTGTGGGAAGGCGAAGAAGATGAGGGAGGTGTAGCGTAGCTCATCGGCGGTGGCTGTGGCGTTGTTAGAGGAATTATCCTGAGCGCCGGTGAATTGTGGGGCTGCCGGAATCATCAAGGTTACGCCTTGTTGCGCGGGGCTGCTGCCGACTGTCGGAAGGTCTTCCGAACAGCCGACGATGGTTACGGCGACCATCATCAGCATGAAGGTCACCGCCGACCGTATATGTAATCTTAAATCAATATTCATACTCATAGCGAATAATTCTCCAGTCTCTCACCGCAGCGTTAAGCGTGATATCTGATGGACCTATTTTGGTGATTTTAAACTCGTAAATATGATTGCGCACTATATTGTAACGATCTGCATCTCCTTCTTTGGGCTGGCCGTTTTCATAGTTGCGGAATTTGATTTCTCCAGTGCGAGTTTCGTTTGCGAAACGATATTGCACACTGAGTGTCAGCTCATTATCTTTTGAGTTGGCCACTTCAGGCAGATAAAATTGCATGAAGGATTTTTCATCTTCGCTTGCTTCAACCGACAGGGGGTCTTGCTCATTATCTTGATTCTCTCGAAGTGTTTCGGCGAGAAGAAGAGAAGGTGTATACGTAGTCTCATCCCAATTGGAAGGCAGTGTGAATCCCGATGTATTATGTCGGTTTAATGTCAGGGAGATCAATTCGGCTCCTTGCTGCGTCACCTCTTCGCTGAAGAGCACTCTCACCATAGCCATGGCCCTCAGCAGATACACCGTGCCCAGTTTATTGAGCTTTGACTCATCATATCTCTCGGCCGATACGAGACTATTCATCGAGATTTCCTGAACGCCCCACATCGGGATAGAATTGAATTCTGAAGCTTTACCCTTTCGGCTAAAAGTCAATGCTTCGGGTCCGGATTCGTCAGCCGCTCCTGATGGCTCAAAAGTTTCGGGGATATTTGCGAAAATCATGATTTTGAAATCCTTGTCTTTACTATCCTTGAAATCGGCATCAGTAAAAGCAGTGTCGAGGATACCGATGAAAGTAAGCCGGTAGACAGACGGAGTCTCTTCGCTACGGGTGGCTTTAATTTCTTTGATAGTTCCAACAAAAGAATTGTCCTTCTTATATATTATAGCCGAGAAATGATCTTTCACTATGCGGCAATCAAACTCGTTGCCATCCTCACGAGGGAGGGTAGTATGGTCCCAGTCTTCCACGGAGGTAGACTCTCCGGAACGCGTGGAAGCCCCCGGTGATTTCTGTAGGGCTACGTTGAACGTCACGAAGATCTTCGGCCCCTGATTCACGGGATCCTCTATCTCAGGCTCGGAGGTGCGTGAGCCGCAGCCCCCCGCCGTCAGGAGCAGGGAGAGCCAAAGTATAAAGGAAAGTATTTTGTAGGTAATCTTCATAACGTAAGGTTATGGCTGAAGTTGGGATGTAAAAATTGGAAAATTAGAGGGTTAGAAATCAACGTTTTGCACACGTTTGCTCCACGAGAGCACTTTTATTTCCACAGCAATCCACTCGTCACCCTTCAAGAAGAAGTCGAGGCGATAGTCATGTTCACGGTCGAGATACTCCTGATGCCCGTAGTTCTGGATTTCATATGCCATACGTCCCTGCGAAAGGATGTAAGGAAGATTAACCCGAGCTACGAGTTTACCGGTATTTTTGTTGTGAATCTCAAGAAGCGCGTTATCAGAATTATCATCTACGTTGTGAATGAGGCGATTGAACATCATATTGTAGTGAGCCGTGCGTTGCAATACTTTCGGAGAATCGTCATCATCTCTTACTTCCGCCTTCGTAGTGCTACCACCATACTGTCCAGGATTACCTGTGTGGATTGTCTCAATTTCAACAGTATTATCATCAAGAAGTCTTGAGGTCCAACTTGCATAAGGAGTGTAACGCACAGAGTCGTGAGTCAACACGTTGTTGTCGTGAGCAAGATGGGCATTGTTATCGATGATCTTCACCTCATAGTCGTCTGCGAACGCTGTTTCGGGGGTATCCACATGACGAAGGGTCAGGTTGAGATGCTTGGTATCGCGGATAAGAGATACCGTCGCGTAAGTGGCTCTCTCCTTCTCTACACGCACCAACTGATCTTCCTGCGGATAAATCGAGAAAGGCTTAGAAGTCTTATCAATATCTGGCACAACTACGCCATCGGTGGGCACATGCGGAATAACCTTAAGCGTATGCCAAAGAGTATCGAGAGGAGCGATATTACTTACGGGGAACTGTGAAGTGCCCGCAATCATCTCATTATGATGGTCGAGAGACACGGTAAGGCTCTCGGAATGTTCGGTAGGGGAAGAGCTGTAGCGATATTTAGCACCCTCATCGGCAAGAGCCACATCCCAGTCGCGTTGCATAGCCACTGCCTGAAGGCGATAGCTGTGCCCGACGGGCAGTTCCTGTTCAGTAAAGTGCATGGTATAGCCATAGCGGGATAATGGTGAGTTTTCGGCAGTATTGCTTACGCTACGCTGTGCAGCGAGCTTGCCGTTCTCATCGAATATGTAGAGCTGCACGTGACCCACATGATCCTTGAACATGTCGGCGCGCATCGTATTATAGTCGTAGATGAAACGAACGTAGAGTCCTGTGGGGCAATCATCGAGGTCTTCGTGCATCATGGAGCATGAAGCCGAAGTCATCGTAAATAGGCCCAACAG
>CAZGJH010000107.1:0-8818 GCA_964525735.1 uncultured Sangeribacter sp. | reverse complement strand
TTATTTGGTGAGCATTACCTTTTCGGTGGTGCGGACGCCGGAAGCGCTTTCGCGAACGATGATGTTCACGCCCATGCAGGGCTTAGCGAGACGCTTGCCGTTGATGTCGTAGATACCTACGATCTGGAAGTCGTCGGCAGCTTCGAGATTGTCAACGCCAGTTTCAACATTTGAGCTTACTGCGCTGAGACCACCAAACTCGTTGACAGCGCGAACGCAGAACTCAGAAGGATCTGAAGCAGCTACGTAAGATGTCTCAGTGGTGAAGCCTACTACCTCGTCGCCATCAGTGATGACGTAGCAGATTGCGTAAGGCACTGCCTCCCAGCTGATGGTGTTGCCCTCAACCGTAACCTCGGGAGCGGCGCAAGCCTCAGTCTTGATAGCAGGATGCCATTCATCGTTGCCAGAGAGAACATTGTCGAGAGTATACTCGGCAGCCTCTTCGTCGGTGAGGAAGTTCTTGGCTGTGCCATAAACCTTCTCGCCATCCACCTCGATCCAGTAAGTGTCGCGACGCTGGCTGAGGTCTACCAAGTTGCCATCGGCATCGTAAGTGTTCCAGTCGGCCCAGATTACGGGGAGACCTCCCATGTGCTCAGCCCAACCGGCTGCGGGGATTGTTACCTCAGCGCAAGTGTTGAGGAAGACAGTCTTAGGATAGTTGTGCCAGGGACGGCCCAGCCATACAGAAGTCTTAGAAGGATCGCCAGGAGCTGTGATCTTGCAATCGCGGAATACATAACCCCACTTCACATCGGCAGCGTGAGAAGGAGCCACGATGTAGCCACCCGATTCGCGAGTGATGTAGAGAGTAGTGTTCTCGATATAGATGTCGCCGCTGTTGTAGATGAAGTCGACGGCACCCTCGATGAATGAATTCTTCACGAATACACGGTAGTCGGATTTACCCGGAGTGATCCAAGTGTCCTGATAAGAGAGCATGCCCACGTTGTTGAATACGGCGCGGTCGCAATCAGTATTCACTGCGAGAGCCTGCGGACCATTCTTGGCATTGTGGCCATAGCTGTTTTCGAAAGTGATGTTCTCGAAGAAGCAATCGGTAGAGTGAACTACGAGAGTTGCGCCTATGCTGACATGTACTGCACCTTCGCCACCGCTGACACGGTCGTCGTGGATTACGGTCTTCTCGCGATCCTGACCGATGATGTGGATGTAAGGCTTGTTGGCCGGGATATCGATGTGCTCTTTATAGCGGCCGTTTTCAACGAAGATGAGCCAGGGAGAAACTCTGTTGGCGGGAGCGGCGTCGATAGCCTCCTGGAGCGAAACATAATCGCCAGTGCCGTCGATGTCGACAATTGCATCATAGAGACGGGCCTCAGGCACCGTGCGTGTCATAGTAGTGAAATTAAGATCGAGAGCAGCGGCTGCATTGTTGTTTCGGTCTACTACTGCACCTTCAGGCATAGAGAAAGTGTAGTCGGTGTCATAGTTAAGACCGCTATACTTGAAGATAACGACCTTGCCTGCAACGCTTGCGTCGAGTTCCTTGCCATTGAGTGTGGCCTTGGCCTCACCCACTTTCACCTTCTCATCGAATGTGAGCACAACAGAACCGCTTACAGAAGCGCCCTTGCTACCCTCGGCGGGGATTGTGGAGAGCACCTTCGGAGCCTCAGTGTCGTCGGCTACGTCGGCATCAGCGAGGATGAACACGTCGGTGATAGCAACGCCGTCGTAGTCGGTTTCGCTGCCGTGGAGAGGAGCGTCGAAATCGGGGAACCAGCGGATGTAGACGCGGCTTGCGCCGTTGGCATCTTCGGGAAGCGCGAACTCAGCGTCGGTCCAAGAACGATTGCCGGGCATCATCTCGCCGAGAGTGGTATAATTCTCGCCATCAAGGCTATACTGTACGAAGAAGTTGGTGTAAGTGTTGTAAGTGCAGCTGAGGGCTGAAGCCACCTTGAGGTTGCTGTAGCCAACTGCGCTGAAAGAAGCCTCGAAGAAATATTTCTCGCTGCGGAGCTTCCAGATACGTGCTGCGTAACGGCCGTTCTCGTCGCCACGGTCTACACCACGGCTGAGCCAGGTGACCACGGCGCCCTCCTCATTGTGGAGGCGCATCATGCCTGAGTTGTCGCTCTCTACGCGGAAGTCGGCCGGACGGTCGCCAGCGGGCTCGTCGTAGTAGAAGTCCCAACCGAGGATATATTCCTCAGGTGCATAATTAGCTTTCACACTCTTGTCGGCATCCATAGTGAGGGTGCGGGTAAGAGCTGTAGTGTTGTCTTCCCAGTTGGTGAAAGAGAGGATGCGGTTGTTGGCAGCTGTGAGTTTCACCTCAGTGCCAGCCTCATAGAAGCGCTTGCCATTGATTTTCTCACCGGCAGGCTCTACGGCTACCATATAGTCGTTGGCGCCACCTTCGAGCTGGATGTCGAGAGAGTAGGTCTGGAGCACCTCATAGTTGGCTACGAGAGCCATATCCTGAGTGGCAGTGAAAGAGTAAGGATTCTCAGTAGAGAGCACCTCACCGTTGCAGCTCCAGTTCTGGAAGCGATAGCCGAAATTCTCGGTAGCGGAAACTGTAACCACCTGACCCTCATCAACCTTAGAGGTGTTGGGATTGCGGGTTACGGTGCCAGCTTCAGGAATAGAGGGAACGGCTGTGATGGTGTAGGAGGGAACGGCGATCTCCTGGCCGGAAATCTCGCCGTCGATCTTCACGCTGTGGATGGTGACGGTCTTTGTGTTGCCGAGACCCTTCACGGCGATACGGAAAGTCATGGCTTCGTCGTAAACCACAACGCCCTTGATCTTGTAGTCGCAGAAAGACTGCTTCGGCTCGGTGTTGTTGCGGCAGGGACGGATGTCGGTTTCGAGAACGTCGATCTTGTCGCCAACCTCTACAGAGGCCTGAAGGTTGCCACCGTCTGTGCCGTTACGTGTAGCGTAGAAGCTGATGTTGGTGGGCTGGAAAGTGAGACCCTTCTTGGGGCGGAGAGTAAACTCGATAGAAGCATCGTTGGTATACTCGCTCTGGTTGCTGATTACGGGCTGATAGTTGGTGCCGGTGACATCGACCGGTTTGCCAGTGCCACTAACGGTAAGATCCTTACCTACAACGTAAGAGGTGAACGAGAAAGCGTTGCTTGAAGTCTCGGCAGTGAGAGGGTTGTCTACACCCTTGTTGAGGGGCCAGGCGAGAGAAACCTCAGTAGCCTCGTTGAGCACATAGCCCTCGAACGTAACGTCGGAGATTGCGATTGTGCCGGAAGCCTGAGCCTCGGTGGTCCAAGGATAAACGCGGAGACGAAGAGTCTGCTCGGGAAGAAGGTTGATCAGCACGTCGGTAGAAGCGGCCTTCATCTCACCCTCAGCCATCTCCATCGGAGAATAGAAAGTGGTGGGGTTGCCGAAAGCGTCGTCGACCGACCAGCTTACGTGGCACTGCATAGCGCTTGTGCCCATGCCGCCTACGTTGAGAGCGAGCTTGTTGATGCTGAGCTTCTTACCCTTTGTAGCCTTCACGCCAAACTCTACGTAGCGTGTGGGCGACTCGTCGATATCGCCAGCGGGCCAACCGGAAGCGGGAGCAAGAAGCACGCCGTTGTCGTAGCCCATGATTTCGAGGCCTTCAACGCTCATTGCCACGGGCACTACTTCGCCAGAAACGTCGTAGTCGTCATCTTCGGCGAGGGGGAAGTTGAGCGTGAACGAACCGGTGCCGGGGATCGGCTGACCTTCGGCAACGAGTTCGAGGGTTGTGGAAGTTTCGCCTGTCGACACTGTGAGGGTACCCTCTTTGGTGCCTACATTTTCGATTGCGGTACGTGCATAGAAAGTATTGATGAGTGTGCCGCCTGAATAGGGCAAAGTGATCGAGGAGCTCCAATCAGATTTGTTGAGCGAGATCTCGAAGCCGTCGGTAACGTCTACGGAAACTGTGCCGTCTTCAGGAGTAAGACCGAAACCGGTCACTGTAAACTCCTTGTTGAGGAGGTTGCCTACATAGGCAGTGCCGAAATTGCCATCGGTAGTGAAATTGATGGCTGCGTCGCCGAGCACGATATATTCGGCGAGAATATTCTTATCGGCCATCATTCCGGCAGCGCGGCGTGCGAGCAGAGCTGCGCCGGCTACGCTGAGGTGGGTAGAACCCTGACCATCGGAGAGGATGCTGTGGGTGCGCTCGTCGCCATACATCACGAAGAGCTCGCGGCTATCCTGAGTCATGTCGATGTAGTCGGCGCCCTTCTCATCGGCCACCTTGATCATCTGATAGGCAAAGTCCATCGAGTGGTCGTCGGCCGGAATCTTGTTGCCGGTAGTCGGGCCGTCGGCCGTCAGGATGCTGAAGCTGTCGCCAAGGTCGTGGCGACCTGCGCGGCGGATATCGTTGCCGCTGAAATTCATACGGCAGATAGGGGTGGCGAGAATCGGGGTTGCACCGGCTGCGCGCACCTCATCTACGAGCTTGAGGAAAGTGTTGCGGTAGGAACCGTGAGGCACAGAGCCGCGGGTATCTACAGCAGCGGCTGCCTCGGTGTCGCCGATCGACTCGTAATAAGCCTTGAGTTCACGGCCGTCCATACCGCCGTTTTTCTCATCGTTGTGGCCGAACTGCATCAGTACATAGTCGCCGGGTTTCAATTTACCCTTGATGGCTTGCCAGTAGCTTGCTCCATCGTAGAAGCCTTGCACATCCATTCCGCCCTTGCCGTAATTGATCACGTCGATGTCGGAAGAGAAGAATGTGCCGAAATACTGACCCCAGCCACGTGTGGGAGTCGATCCGTCGGTAGCGTAATTGGCCATTGTGGAGTCACCGCAGATATACAGTGTCGGTTTGGCCAATATGCCGGCCAACGGAGTGGCAGCCAAAGCGACCGCCATCAGCGTTTTTCTAAGCATATTCATAAATGGTTAGTTTAATGGGTTAACTTTTGGTTGGGTTAACTTATGGTTTCGGTATCAATTCTGTTGCAAAGTTAGATATATAATATAGGAGGGAGTGTGCAATTTTATACGTTAAATGGTAGAATAATTGGTGAGAGAGTTTTTCTGAAAATTTGTAATTAGCAAAAGAAGAGAGCGAAAACAGATTTTCGCTCTCTTCTGGGCAAATTTTATACCTTGCAAATATTTTGGGCGCCTGAAGGCGCCTCACGGGACCACTACTCGGTGGGCTCCGCTACATGCCAAAGGCATGTCCCTACTTTGATATTTGATGCCTTGTTAATGAGAAGATTGGGATTATTATTTTTCAGTTTGTTATCAGGGGGGTGATGTAGGGACGGAGGGAGGGCACGTGGGAGGCCAGGGCCGAGGCGCCGATGCGGGCTACGAGGAGAGCACCGGGGATGTTGAGATGGGTGTTGTCGAGACGGCCGTCGGGGGCGAATTCATATTTGCCGGCGGGAATCCACATGAAGAGCTCGCGCGATGCGTCGCGACCCATGTCTTGCACGAGCTCGTGAGTCAGGGCGTTCATGTCGATGAAGATCACGTCGAGCTCTTCGGCTACGTTGCGCGGCGCAATGATGTAGTCGCCGTGAGTGTCGACGAGGGTCTCCCCTTCCGCTTTCGATTTGAGACTACCCTCTTTCCAGGAGATTTTGCTGTCGTCGGTGTCTTTTGCTTTCTCATCGGAGAGCGGGAAATTACGGCGCACGATCGAATTCATCAGGATCGGTGTGCCACCCTTCTCGCGGGTTTCGATGACGAACTTTTTCAGGTTGGCATCGAAGGTTAAGCCAGGGAGGGTGTATCGCTCGGGACTGTTGGCTTTCTCGTCGTTGTGGCCGAACTGGATTATGACGTAATCGCCGGGGCGGATCCTTTCGCGGACTGCATCCCAGCGGCCCTCGTCGATAAAGCTCTTGGAGGAGCGACCGTTGACGGCATGGTTGTCGACTTTGATGGTGCCCTGCATGAAGAGCGGAAGCATTTGGCCCCATCCGCGCTCCTGGTTTTGCTTGGCGAGAGATTTGTTGGCCATTGTGGAGTCGCCGATCATGAAGATGGTGATTGTATCGGTTTTCTCTTGGGCTGCCAAAGTTGGAGCGAGGGTAAAGAGAATTATTAGAAATGAAATGAATTTTTGCATTTTATTTTGATTTAAAGTTAGCACGGGAGGCGCGAGGGCGCGCCTCTTCCCAGTCAGTTATCGCGCCTCTTTCCAGTCAGTTAGAGAGCGGAGATTTTTCCGAGGGCGCCGTAGGGATTGACGGCGCGCACTTTCAGTGCCGTGTTGATGGTGGGGGCGGAGAAGGAAGTGTCGGTGGTGATGCCGATGATGTCGTCGCCATCATAGACGATGTAGCCAGAAGCCCCCTTCACCGGTTCCCAGGAGAGGACGCCGTCGGTGTAAGCATAGCCCTTCGGGGCGCGGAGCTTCTCCATGATTTTGCGTGGGTCCCAACCGTCGCCGGCCATGATCATATTCTCGTAGGTGTAACGAGCAGCTTCGTCGGCCGAGATTGTGCTCGGGCATGTGCCACTCACCTCTTCGCCTGTGTCGCGGTTACGATATTTGTAGGTGGTTTTGCGCTTGCTAAGATCGAGCGGTGCGCCGGTAGCGTCGTGCGAGTTATACTCAGCAAACCAGGCGGGAATCGCGCCCATGTCGTTCCAGCCTTCGTCGGCCACGGGGATGCGGAAGGTGGTGTTGATATAGGCTACCTTTGGAGAGTTGTGCCAGGGGCGACCGAGTTTCAGTTTGCCGTCGGCCGCTTCGGGAGTGCCGTCTACGAGACAGTTGACGAAAGCGTAGCCATATTTCGCATCCTTATGGCTTGGGGCGACAATCACCGACCCGCTGCGCACGTTGTAGAAGGTGCAATTTTCGGCCAATACGTCGCCGCCTCCGTAGAAGTAATCAACGGCTCCCTCTATGTAGCAATCTTTTACGTAATGACGGGCAGTGTCGGCACTGACAGTGTACCATGTATCTTGAAATGAACGGAAGTTGCAATCGTTGAAGGCTCCGCAATCGGCGTTGCTTCGCATTGCCAACGCCTGCGGACCGTTGCTCGACTCCACGCCCCAATCATTTATGTATGAGATTCCTTCCGTGTAAAAATGGGGAGCTTCTACCACGACTACAGCGAACCCTTTGGCACCGTTTTTCGCCTCGGGGTTATGCACGGAATAGTCCCAATAAGCCACCTTGCCCGGTTTTTCGGTTCCGTTGGGTTTGCCGCCGACGTTCTGCTTCATGCGGATGGAGGTGTTGCGTTTATCTTGACCAATGAGGTGAATAAAGGGCTTTGAGGCGGGTATAGAGACGTGTTCCACGTAATCGCCTTTTTTGACGAGGATAATCCAGGGTTCGGTGCTGCCCTCGGGGGCAGCGGCTATGGCGTCGGAGACAGTGGTGTAATCGCCTGAGCCATCGGCGGCAACAATGGCGTGGAATGGGCCGGCGGCTGCGACCGCGGGGAGAGTGAGGAGGGAAAGGGCTATCGATGTCAGGATTTTTTTCATAGCTAATTAATTGGTTTTAAAAAAGTAATTGAATTCTTAACAATTAATCGGTTTTTAAATAAGCTACTCCAAGCGCTGGGCTCGGAGTAGCTTTGGGAATTTTCTAATGATTTACGGATTAGACGGTGATTTTCTTGTAGGTGGGCACGAGGAGCTTCATGATGCACCAGCCTACGAGATAGGCCACACCGCAGACACAGAATACGATGAAATAACCGGCGGGTTTCCCTTCGAAACTGAAGAGCGACATATTTACCTGCGCGGCATAATCGAAGAGGATGCCTGAGCTGTAGTTGATCAGGAAGGATCCCAAGCCACCTGCCATACCGCCGATACCGATGATGGTGGCGATGGTAGATTTCGGGAACATATCGCCTACAACTGAATAGATGTTGGCGCTCCACGACTGATGGGCTGCACCGGCGATACCGATGATGATGATTGGAATCCACTGCGAGTATTCGCTCAAGGGCTGCGCGAAGAGAGCCAAGAGGGGGAACACTGCGAAGATCAGCATCGCCTTCATGCGGGCTGCGTAGGGATTGGTCTGGATGCCACGGCGCTTATCGCGGTCGATGAAGATCGTAGGCAGTTTGCCGCCGTAGATCGAAAGCATCGTGATGAGATAGAGCACGAAGATCATGAGCATACCCTCGCCCGAAGATGTGGAGAGCTTGAACACGTCGGTGATGTAGGCCGGAGTCCAGAAGAGGAAGAACCACCATACGCCGTCGGTGAGGAACTTGCCGAAGAATACGGCCCACGTCTGAGGATACTTGAAGCACTTGAGGAAGGGAATCGTAGCGGTTTCGCTATCCTCGATCTCAGCCTTCTCACGCGGAGTTTCGTTGGGAGTGGTGTTATCCTGCTCGATATAAGCAAGTTCGGCATCGTTTACGCGAGGGTTCTCAGCCGGCTCCTTGTAGAGCCATACCCAAAAGCCCATCCAGACGAAACCGAGACCGCCGATCACGATGAAGGCCATTTCCCAGCCGTTGCCCCAATGGATGCTCTGGAAGAACTTCGCGAGGGGACCGATCGAGAAGGGGGCGATAAGAGCGCCCACAGCCGAACCGGCGTTAAAGATCGAAGTGGCATACGCACGGTCGCGCTTCGGGAAATATTCGGCCGTCACCTTGATGGCAGCGGGGAAGTTGCCCGCCTCGCCGAGAGCGAGGATTGTGCGAGCCGCGAGGAAGAAATACACAGAAACTGTGGCGATTGTCACGGCCAAGTCGCCCGTGGCCTTCAGAAGCTCGGTAGAGGTGTGCAGGCCTACGGTTGCTTCAGTAGCGGCACCGCAGACTGCATGGATACATGCGCCGAACGACCACACGCCGATTGCCCAGAGGTAGCCCTTCTTGGT
>CAZGJH010000106.1:0-8849 GCA_964525735.1 uncultured Sangeribacter sp. | reverse complement strand
GGTTAGATGGTGCGGGTGACGGGCCAGACGAAGGCGCGGAGGCCGAGGCGGGGCTTCGATTCGTCGAGGGCCTTGAGTCGGGAGAGGACCGGTTCGAGACGGTCGTCTTCTACGATGGTCATGATCGCGCCGCCTAAGGAGGGCCACGCGTGGGAGCCATAATGCGGCTCTCCTTTGTACGTGCCTCGGCCTTGCACCTCCCCGAAGGAGGTGAAGCCACGGCAGGAGTTCTTTTCCAAGAGATCGATTATGGCTTCATGATGAGCCTGATCGTATGCTATGAATATCGCTTGCATATTAAGTTGCTTTAAATAGCTTTGGTTGCTTAAATAGCTTTGAGTTGCTAAATAGCTTTGGTTGCTTAAATAGCTTTGAGTTGCTAAATAGCTTTGGTTGCTTAAATAGCTTTGGTTGCTTAATTTGCTTTGAGTTGCTAATTATGGTTTATGATTTTTTGCGGAGTGAGCGGCGGACGCGCTTCACGCCGTTGCCGGCAAAGACGCAATAGAGCACTGGCACGAAGAGCAGCGTAAGGATGGTGGAGAAGGTAAGGCCGCCGATCACGGCTGTGCCCATCGGTCGCCACATCTCGGCTCCCTGCCCGCTGCCAACTGCCATCGGCACCATGCCGAGAATGGTGGTGAGGGTGGTCATCACCACAGGGCGCAGACGCGACTTGCCACCCAAGATTACGGCGTTCTTGATCGACATGCCGCGCTCACGGTTGAGCGTGATGTAGTCGATAAGCACGATACCGTTTTTCACCACGATACCGATCAACATGATCGCACCGATCATACTCATCACATTGAGTGTATGGCCCGTGAGCCAAAGAATGAGGAATACACCCGAGAATGCGAAGAGCAACGAGGTCATGATGATGCCGGGGTATGTGAAGCTTTCAAACTGAGCGGCCATAACGATATAGACGAGGATGATGATCAGCACACCAAGCATAAGGAGGTCGGAGAAAGAATCCTTCTGGTCTTCTACCGAACCAGAGAGCTCGATATTGATGCCCGAGGGAATGTGGAGCTCGTCGATCTTCATCTCGGCCATGGTGACAACCTGGCTCATCGGCACACCGTCTACAACGGCCGACACGGTGATGATACGTTCGCGGTCTTTGCGTTCGATGGTAGGAGGCGTGAAACGCTCCACAACCTTTCCGAGCTCCTTGATGCGAACACCTGCACCGGAGGGTGTGTAAACGATGATGTTCTCGATATCCTCGATCGATGTGCGATGGTCTTTGTCGTACATCACCTTGATGTCGTATTCCTCGCCATCTTCGCGGAAGCGCGATGCCACGGAGCCGTTGATACGGTTGCGCAGATAATATGCAGCCGTCTGAAGATTGAGGCCGTAGATGGCGAGCTTCCGGCGGTCGAAGTCGACCTGATATTCGGGCTGATAATCCGAACGAGAGATGTTGATATCGGCTGTGCCGGGGATGCCTTCAAGAATTCTCTTGAGTTGCTGAGCCACAGAGTCGGTCTCCTCGAAATCGTAACCGTAGATCTCAAAGTCGACGGTCTGCTGGCCGCCCATACCTTGTCCGCGACCACCGCCGATATTCACCTGAGCTTTCTTAAACTCCGGGAAACCTTGCGCGATATCCTTACGCATCATATCGGCAATCTCCTTGATGCCTCTTTTACGGTCGCCAGGGTCTTGCAGACGGATATTCATCGAGATGATGTGCGAACCATTGTCGGAGAGTGAGGCGAAAGTATTGTCGGAACTTGCCGGGCCTACAGTGTAGCTCGACACGAGAATCTCGGGATATTTGGCACGCCAAAGCGAGTCGAGACGTCGTGTGGCGTCTTGCGAAATCTCCACACGTGTGCCGATGGGGGTTTCGAGCGAAACGCCGAGGCGGCCGTCGTCTTGCGTTGGGAAGAACTCCGTGCCCACGTGCTTCATAAGGAAGATGGAGCCCACGAATGTGCCGAGACAGATCACTATCGTAATGACGCGATGCCCCACTACCCAACGCAGCAGACGGGCGTAGCCGTTGTCGAAGCTGTCGAGACCGCGCTCAATCGGTGTGAAGAAAATATCGTAGAGCTTCGAATGTTTGTTGTTGAGGCGAAGCCACTGCGAGCAGAGCATCGGGGTGAGCGAGAGGGCACAGGTGGTGGAGATGATCATCATGATCGTAACCATCCAGCCGAGCTGACGGAAGAGCACACCGGTCATACCGGTGACGAGCGTCAAGGGGAAGAACACCGCAATCAGAGTGAGGGTAGAGGCGATTACGGAGATGGCCACCTCGTTGGTCCCATGCACGGCAGCCTGTTTCGGGTCGGAGCCACGCTCGATGTGGGTAGTGACGTTTTCGAGCACCACGATGGCATCGTCGACCACCATACCGATCGAAATCGAGAGGGCCGAGAGAGAGACGATATTGAGCGTGTTGCCCGTGGCGAAAAGATAGATGAAGGAGGCGATCAACGACACAGGGATCGTGATGACGATAATCATCGTGGCTCGCCAGCGACCGAGGAAGACGAACACCACGATCATCACGAAGAGAAGCGCGTAGAGCACAGTCTCCTCAAGCGAGGCGATAGTGTTGCGGATATTGTCGGAGGTGTCTACAATCACGCCGATCTTGATATCGGAGGGGAGATTCTTCTGAAGGCGCGGAAGCATCGCCATCACCTTGTTGGAGATCTCGACGGAGTTGGCGCCACTCTGTTTCTGGATGATGATCATCGCGCCCTGGTTGCCACCGATGAAGGTTTGCTGCGTGCGCTCCTCAAGAGAATCGTCTACACGGGCTACGTCGCGAAGATAGATCACCTTGCCGTTGTAGCTGCCCACGGGGAGGTCTTCCATCTGGGCGGCCTCGTCAAACTCACCCTGCACACGCAGAGCGTAGGTGTTTGATCCGATGTCGAACGAGCCGCCCGGCACGTTGCGGTTTTCCGCACCGATCACGTTTGCGATCTGCTCGACAGAGAGGTTGTAAGATTCGAGACGGTTGGGGTCGCAATAGATATGAATCTCGCGTTTCGGCGCGCCCGAAATCGACACCGTGCCCACGCCGTCGACACGTGCGAGGGGGTTGGCCACCTGATCGTCGAGAATCTTGTAAAGGCCGGCCATACTCTCCTTAGCCTCTACCGAGAGGAGGCAGATAGGGATCATATCGGTAGAGAATTTGAAGATAATCGGGTTTTCGCTGTCGTCGGGCAGCGACGACTTCACCATGTCGAGCTTGTCGCGCACGTCGTTGGTGAGCACGTCGATATCGTAGCCGTATTCGAATTCGAGCGTGATAACGGAGGTGTTTTCACGCGATTGGGAGGTGATATGCTTGAGATGCTCCACGGAGTTGAGAGTGTTCTCAAGCGGTTTCGTGACGTTTTGCTCTATATCTTCGGCCGAAGCGCCGGGATACATCGTGATCACCATGATAGTGTTGGTGTCGATGTCGGGATATAGGTCGATTGGCAGTTTTGCCAGCGAGAAGAGGCCGAGAATGATCACCGTGACGAAGCAGAGGGTGGTCATGATGGGCCGCTTCACGGCAGATCCGTATAATGACATAGCTGTGAGTGTTTTATTTGGTTACTTCTACGCCGTCGGCGAGTTTTGACTGACCGGCGATCACGACTTCGTCGCCATCTTCAACTCCTGAGAGCAGCTCGTAGGCATCGCCGAGACGGCGACCGAGTTCGACGCGGTTGTAGCTTACGGTGCCATCTTTATAGACATACACATAATGGTTGCCGGAGCCGGGCTGCTTCACTACGGCACGGTCGGGCACCACGACATGGTTGGCGTTGCCGAGGTTGAGCGTTACGCGGCCGAACATGCCGGGGAGGATACGGTCGTTGGGATTGGCCATCGTGATCTCCACGCCGAATGTGCGGCTGGCGGTGTCGATCGTGGGCGACACCATCGACACTGTGCCTTCAAACTGCTCGTCGCCGTAGGTATCGAAGGTGATGCTTGCGGGCATACCCTTTTTCACTTTTGAGAATTCGCTCTCGGAGACGTTGATCACAATCTTTACCGGATTGACGCGTGCAATCGTGAGGATTGGGAGGGCGCCGGTCATGTCGCCCGGATCATAATTGCGCTTCGTCACGACGCCGCTGATGGGGGAGAGGAGCACCGTGTTTTCCTGCACATTACGCAAGGCGCGCTCGGCATTGGCGAGAGTGTTGCGGGCGTTGGTGAGCTGGAGCTGCATCTGATCGACATTCTGCTGAGTGCCACCGCCGATCTTGAGAAGCTCTACGGCACGGTCGTAATTAAGCTGCACATTCTCAAGGTTGGCTTTGGCGTTGGCCACCTGCAATTCGTAAGAGGCGGTGTTGACGTCGTCGAGCACCACGAGTTTCTGCCCTTTCGTCACGCGGAAGCCGTCGTCGACGAGTATCTCCTTGATACGGTTGGGGGTAGAAGAAGAGATATTATTGAGCAGATCCGGCTCAACGGTAGCGGTGTAGACACCCTCCTGGGCCACTTCGCGGCTGTGGACGAGCTGGGTCTTCACAAGAGGTTTCTGCTGCTCCTGGGCGTCGGCGGAGTCGGCTTTGTCGCCGCCCGAGCAACTGCCGAGCAGCAGGAGAGTGATCAGGGCGAAAGCCTGAAAATAGTTGTATCTTTTCATCTTAATTGATTGATTTATGCATTTTTTTGGTAGAGGTCAGAAGCGTTTGCCGAGGAGAAGGTCGAGCTCGGAGGTAGACACGAGATAATTGTAAATGGCCTGGAGATATACGAGCTGAGCCGATGTGTTGGCCACTTCGCTGTCGCGGAGGTCGAGGTAGGAGGCAGCACCGATCTCGAAACTCTTCTGCATGATGTCGTGGGCCTTGCGGGCTTGGCGCACACCCTCTTCGGATGTGGCTATCTGGCGCGCCTCGCGGTTGATGTTGTCGATAGCGAGGTCGACCTGCATATTGAGGGAGTTGACGAGATTCTCACGCTGGAGGTCGAGCTCCTTGCGTTGCACTTGTGCCTGCTTCAAGCCGTAATATTTCGAGCCGCCCGAAAAGATGGGCACCTGGAGCGAGATGCCAACATTGCTGAAGGGATTAAACTGCTGGTCGCGGAAGGGGGAGCCGTTGCTCAGCGAGAGCCAAGAGAGATTGAAAGAGGCTCCGAGAGTAGGGATCCAGGCAAACTTCTTGAGGTCGATATTCTTATCGGCCAGAGAGGTCTGGATGTCGAGAGTGCGCAGCGAGGTGTTGTTTGATATGTCGGTAGAGCCCTCTGTGGGATAGGCATACATATCTTTCTTATAGTCGGTGAGATGGGTGCGCGGGGCGATGTCGACGTCGGTGGCGATACCCATGAGAACCTTCAGCTGGAGGGCGCACTGCTTGATGGCAATGTCGGCTTGAAGCAGTTCGGGTTCGATATTCTTTACCTGCACAGAAGAGCGGAGCACGTCGTATTCGGAAGCCGTGCCGGCCTTGAATTGTTTCTCGTAGATCTCGGCGTTCATTACGGCCACGTCATAGTTTTCTTTCACCACTTCATGCGAAGCTATGGCGAGCATCAGGGCGTAGTAGGCCTTGTTGACGTTGTTTACGAGGTCGAGCTTCGAGGCGCGCGAATTCTCGAGGTTAGCGAGAATTTGCGTATCCGAGATGCTGATGGCTTTCCAGAGAGTGGGGGCCACGAGAGGCATTGTAGCCGAGAAGCCCATGTTCCAGGTGTTGTCGGAACCCATCTTGAGGCTCTGGCTCTGGCCTCCCATATTCATGCGGATAGTCTGGAGCTCGATAGAGCGTTGATAGGCGGCCGAGAAGTCGATCGAAGGGAAGAGGCCGGCGAGCGTTTCGCGCTTGGCATAGTTGACCTTCTTCACTTCCATGTCGGCGATGCGCACCGTAGGGTTGTCGCGCAGAGCGATCTCAACACATTCTTCGAGAGAAAGCGTGAGGGTTTCGGCGCGAAGGGAGCTCCATGATAGCCCGATGGCGGCCGCGAGCGCGACGAGTTTAATTGATAGTTTCATTTTCCGTTGTTTCGGTTGGTTTTATATCTTTCTTTTCAGATTTTATAGTTTCGAGGGTTTTGTCGAGCATTTCGAGGCCCTTCGGAGTGGATATCGAGCGGAGGAACCCGATCGAGATAGAATCGTAGGCTTCGAGCAGAGTGATATCGGGAGGGAAAAACTCTTCCATGCGTTTGAGCGACTCCATCTGAATCCATTGCAGGCGGCATTGGAGCATGAAATTTACGTCGCTGCGGAAGAAGCCCTCTTCGACACCTTTTTCAAGCACACGGACGTAATTGTCTAAAAACGTGAGCTTGGAGTGGTTGGAATCATTGCGCGATTCAGCAAAGATAGAATCGAGATCGCGGAAGAAATTTACGTTTGCCCGGCTCATGACGTCGCGATGGGCGAAGAAACCTCTGAGGATTCCCTCCATCACGTTTTTTGAGCTGTGGAAAATCTCCTTGAGGGCATCGGTGTGCCGTTTATGGAAAGCTTCGAGGGCACACGTCACCATTTCCGTTTTGCTTGAGAAAATCTCATAAAGCGTACGCTTCGAGATCTGCAATTTAGCAGCTATCGAATCCATCGTAGTAGCCTTGAGCCCATTTTTGAGAAAGATCATCATGATCGCATCGATGAGGGCGTCGTAGGCCTGGGGAGACATATCTTCGCGTGTCATTTTGTAAAAATTTTTGTGCAAAATTACAATAAAAAACCGGAAACTAAAAATTAGTTTCCGGTTTTCGCGAAAAATATTTGTATCGTGAGAGATTGCTGAAGGGTAATCTCCTCAGTATGTCTTACTTATTGTATTATGCGTTATTTATTGAATTTCTTGCGGAGGTTTGAGAGCATGTCTACGGTCATGGCTTCCAGGTCGTATTCCGGTTGCCAGCCCCATTCCTCGCGTGCGCAGGAGTCGTCGAGGCTATTTGGCCAAGAGTCGGCAATCGACTGGCGCAGCGGGTCGAGCTCATACTCCATCTTGAAATCGGGCACGTGCTCCTTGATTTTGGCCGAGATAATCTCGGGGTCGAAGCTCATGGAAGCGATGTTGAAAGAGTTGCGGTGTTTGAGTTTGGCGGGATCGGCCTCCATGATCTCGACAGCGGCACGTAGAGCGTCGGGCATATACATCATGTCCATGTAGGTGCCAGGTTTGAGGGGGCATTTGAAGGTTTCGCCTTTCACAGCCGAATAGTAGATATCTACGGCGTAGTCGGTTGTGCCGCCTCCAGGAGGGGTGACGTAGGAGATAAGGCCAGGGAAGCGCACCGAACGTGTGTCGACGCCGAAACGGCGAGCGTAATAGTCGGAGAGGAGTTCGCCGGTCACTTTCGTAACGCCGTAGATCGTGTCGGGGCGTTGCACGGTGTCTTGCGGAGTCTGGTCGTGAGGGGTAGAGGGGCCGAACGAACCGATAGAGCTTGGAGTGAAAACAGCGCAACCCTTTTCGCGAGCCACTTCGAGAGTGTTGTAAAGGCCGCCGACGCCGATTTTCCAGGCGAGTTGGGGACGAGCTTCAGCCACGGCGCTAAGGAGAGCGGCGAGGTTGTAGATGGTATCGACTTTATACTTGTCGACGGCCTCGGCGATCTGCTGAGGGTTTGTGATGTCGACGAGATGAGAGGGGCCACTTTCAAGAAGGATCCCCTTCGGCTCAGCCCCGGGAATATACCCGGCTACTACATTTCCGTTCGGATAAAGCGAACGAAGTTTCATTGTAAGCTCAGAGCCGATTTGTCCTGTGGCTCCGATGATAAGTATATTCTTCATCGTGAGTAGGTTATATGATTTGGTGAGGATAACTGTTGTTGTCTCTTTGGGGCTTCGGGGAGTTTCGGAAAATGAAATTCGCCTGAAGGCTCAAAATTTTATGCAAAATTAATCAGAAAAATGTAAAAAATGATTAACTTTGGAGAGAAATTTACAGCTTCCTCTCAGGGCAAGCCTGAGCTTTCAGATTGCATTATGCAAGCAAAGGGGCTCAAATCTCTTTTCAATATCGAGATGGGGAGCGGAATTTGCGGTGATAAATGATAAAAAAGTATATAAATTCTAAACAGAAGAATCATGTACGATAATTTTAAGACTCATCTGGAGAAGGAGCTCCAGGAGATAAAAGACGCCGGTCTTTACAAGAACGAGCGCGTGATCGTGAGCCCCCAGAGCGCGGGGATAGAGGTGAAGAATATCGATGGCGAAGTGCTCAACTTCTGCGCCAACAATTATCTCGGCCTTGCCGACAACAGCCGCCTGATCGAGGCCGCCAAGAAGGCGATGGACGACAGAGGCTACGGCATGTCGTCGGTGCGCTTCATCTGCGGCACTCAGGATCTGCACAAGGAGCTCGAGAAGGCCATCAGCGACTATTTCAAGACTGAGGACACCATTCTCTACGCTGCCTGCTTC
Source organism: uncultured Sangeribacter sp. (assembly GCA_964525735.1). Classification (GTDB taxonomy): domain Bacteria; phylum Bacteroidota; class Bacteroidia; order Bacteroidales; family Muribaculaceae; genus Lepagella. The sequence continues at coordinate 466 of CAZGJH010000106.1, read as the reverse complement.
GATGCCAACGGCGGTCTGTTCGAACCACTCTTCACTGAGGAGGACGCCATCATCAGCGACTCGCTCAACCATGCCTCGATTATCGACGGCGTGCGTCTCTGCAAGGCGAAACGTTTCCGCTACAAGAACGCCGACATGGAAGACCTGGAGCGTTGCCTGCAGGAGGCGAAGGATTGCCGCTTCAAGATTATCGCCACCGACGGCGTATTCTCGATGGACGGCAATGTGGCTCCGATGGACAAGATCTGTGAGTTGGCCGAGAAATATGGCGCGTTGGTGATGGTAGACGAGAGCCATTCAGCCGGCGTGGTAGGGCCGACAGGTCACGGTGTGGCCGAGCAGTTTGACTGCTACGGCAAGATCGACATCTTCACCGGCACACTCGGCAAGGCATTCGGCGGCGCGATGGGCGGCTTCACCACAGGCAAGAAGGAGATCATCGACATGCTGAGACAGCGTTCGCGTC
>CAZGJH010000105.1:0-9015 GCA_964525735.1 uncultured Sangeribacter sp. | reverse complement strand
TTGGGGAATAATTGGCCATTGGCTACATTTTTCTTGGGGAATGTGTGATGCAGAGCCTTCTGAACTCGTCTTGCGGCATGGGCTCTAACGGTTACTACTCTTCCGACACAGAATCTTCTGCCAGTTCGTGGATGGAGTAGGAGATTATCTATTGGCTCGGAAAAAATGCGTATATTTGCAAGGTGAAAGCAAAGCGAAACCGCGATTGATTCACATCAACCGCGGTCTCAATGTTTTCCATAATACTTTTTAAACTAACCTAACATCATGAAACGATTTTCTGATATTATAACATACCCCGGGTTCAGATGGTTCACGAAAAGTGAAAATTTTTTTGAAAAAATTTTTTCACGGCTGGCCCCACGGGTTCTGCTGGTGCTGATTTTAGGCGTCGCAAGCAGTGTATGCCTGAGCGCGAGTGGCGCAGGCGCGCCTGCCTCAGCCTCGGCTGGGGAGGACTACGACAGCCGGTCGCTCGCCGATTCCTTACACCGTATTGTGGAGCACTACGATATCTTCGTGCGTCATAAAGAGGAGAAAATCAGCCGATTGAAACAGATTCGCGCCTCGCTCACGCCTAACAGCGAGGAGTTGTTTCGCATAAACCAGCAGTTGATAGAGGAATACCGTAAGTTCCAGGCCGACTCCGCGATAGCCTATGCCCGGCAGAATCTTGAGCTTTCACGCGCTCTCGCCGACAAAACGCCACGCGACACCAACATCCTCGCTGCAAAAACGCCACGCGACGCCAACCCTCTCCCCAAAAACGATGCCAAAGAGATCACGTCGCTCACCGAGCTTAGCATGATTCTCTCCATGACCGGCCGCTTTCGCGAGGCCGAATCACTCCTCACCGACATCGACCCCGCCTCCCTAATCCCCGGGCAGAAACGCGAATATTACGAAGCCTTGAAATTCTTCTGGGAATACTACTCCATCTCTACCAACCACGACCAAACACCCCCTATAGCCTATAAGGATTCACTCCTGAAATACCTCCCGAAGGATTCCTACACCTACCGCGTGGAGCAAGCCGTATCCCACTATCCCTCTGATTCCCTGCGCACAGAGCAAGAATTTCAGCGCCTTTTCGACTCCATCCCCGTGGGCACGCCCGAATACGCCATGCTCACCAACTACTTCGCGTGGCTCAACCGTGGCTGGGGCAACCGCGAACGCGCCAAGCAGCTCTATCGCCTCTCGGCCATAACCGACCTGCGCAACGCCACGCGCGAGACTGTCTCACTCCAAGCCCTCGCATCCATGGAAATGGAGGAGGGGAACCTTCAGGAAGCCTACAGATTCACGAGCCGCACCGTCGACGACATCATGCTCTCCGGAATCTCCTTCCGTGCACCCGAAATCTACAATTTTTACTCGATACTCTCCACCGCCTTGCGCGATCAGGAGCACAAGAACCAACGCTCGCTCATCATATTTATCTGTGTATTAGGCGTCGGGCTTATTATCTTGGCTGTGCTGGCTCTGCTCACCTACCGCCAGATGAAGCGCATCCAACTCATAAAAGCTGAACTCGCCGAAAACAACCGCACTCTTCACCAGCTCAACGCGCAGCTCAACGAATCGAACGAAAAGCTCAACGAAACAAACGAGAAGCTCAACGAGTCGAACGAAAAACTGAGCGAGCAGAACGACCTCCTGGTGGAGTCGAACACTACCAAGGAGCATTACATCACACAATTCTTCGACATCTGCTTCTCCTACGTAAGCAAAATGGAGAAAGAGCAGAACCTTCTCTACAAACTCACCGTCAACCGCTCGTTTGATCAGCTTACGAAGCGCCTGCAATCTGACGCCGTAATTAAAGAGGAGATCTCTTCGCTCTACGAAAGATTCGACGCCGTGTTCCTCCGCCTTTACCCATCGTTTGTCGAGGCTTTCAACGCGCTCCTGGAGCCTGATGAACGTATCGTCTTGAAGCAAGACGGCATCCTCACCCGTGAGCTCAGAATCTACGCCCTGCTGCGCCTCGGCATCGCCGACAGCGCGAAGATCGCCTCCTTCTTGCGCTGCTCCATGGGCACCATCTACAACTACCGTACCCGCATGAGAAACCGCGCCATCAACCGCGATACCTTCGAAGACGACATCATGAAAATCCCCGCCGCCCATGACCTCTGAAGGCCCCTCCGCGGCCTCAAAACCCCGAAAACGGCTCATCAGGAGCTGTATTTCATCTGTATTTTTTCACCCTCTCAAATCAGTCAATACGCTGTAAATAAACAAAAAGACTTTTTAAATAATCTCACATTTATTTTTAACTGTAGGTTTTGCCCTCCAAAGGGGTTAATTTTGCGGAAAAACTTCTAACACCCTCCTGTAATGAACCTCCGATTTTTCTTGCTCACAGCAGCAATCTCCCTCGGCTCTTTGTTGGCTCAATCTGCCGGAAAAGCCGAAAACAGCGTCTCCTCGCCCGACGGCCGGAACACCGTCACCTTCTCCGTCGGCGCGGCCGGAGAGCCCGTCTACTCCGTAGCGCGCGATGGCAAAACCGTGATCAAACCGTCGCTGCTTGGCTTCACCGAGAAGCAAAACGTAAACCTCGCCAACGGCTACAAAATTGATAAGGTAACTTTCGACTCCAAAGACGAGGCCTGGACCCAGCCCTGGGGCGAGAACAAGCAGATGCGCGAGCACTACAACGAGATGGCCGTAGCCCTCAAAAATAAAGACTCTAAACTTACGCTCCGTTTTCGCGCTTTCGACGACGGTGTCGGTTTCCGCTATGAAGTTGACGTGCCCCAGAAAGATTCCCTCTTCATCATGGATGAGCTCACGCGTTTCAACTTCGCCGACAACGCCAAATCGTGGTCGATCCCCGCAAGCGCCGACACCTACGAGCTGCTATATCGCGAGCTGCCCGTGGGCAGCGTCGACAACGCCAATACTCCCTTCACGTTCAAGACTTCCGACGGCATCTACGGCAGCATCCACGAGGCAGCACTTTACGACTTCCCCGAGATGACTCTTGTGGCCGACGGCGGCACCAACCTCAAGGCCGATCTCACTCCCTGGCCCGACGGTGTCAAAGCACGGAAAGACAACCAGTTTTCTACCTCCTGGCGCACTCTTCAGCTTGGCAATCAGGCGGTAGACCTTATCAACTCCGGATTGATTCTCAACCTCAACGAGCCCTGCGTGCTCACCTCTACCGAATGGATCGAGCCGATGAAATACGTTGGCGTATGGTGGGGCATGCACACCGGCATCGAGTCGTGGGTGATGGGCGACCGTCACGGCGCAACTACCGAAAACACAAAGAAATACATCGACTTCGCTGCCAAAAACGGCATCCGTGGCGTGCTCGTCGAGGGCTGGAACGACGGATGGCAGAACTGGGGCGGCAGTCAGGTGTTCGACTATACCAAGCCTTTCGCCGACTTCGACATTGAGGAGCTTACCAAATACGCGGCCGAGCGCGGCGTCACCATCATCGGTCATCACGAAACCGGCGGAAATATCCCTGTGTATGAGCGTGATATGGATGCCGCTTACGACTACTACCGCAACCTCGGCATCAATAATGTGAAGACCGGTTACGCCGGCGGTATTCCCAACGGACACAGTCACCACGGCCAGTATGGCGTGCGCCACTACCAGAAGGTGCTTGAAATGGCTGCCGATAAGAAGATGACCATCAACGCCCACGAGCCTATCAAAGACACCGGCATACGCCGCACATGGCCCAACATGATGTCGCGCGAAGGCGCACGCGGTATGGAGTGGAACGCCTGGAGCGAGGGCAATCCGCCGAACCATCACGAGATTCTCCCCTTCACACGTCTGCTCAGCGGCCCGATGGACTATACGCCCGGCACTTTCGACATCCTCCTTCTCAACACAAAGACGAGTCCTGATTTCAAGCGTTGGAACGGCGACCCCAACATCGAGGCTCGCGTAAACACCACGCTCGCTAAACAGTTGGCCAACTGGGTGATACTTTACTCACCCGTGCAGATGGCCTCCGACCTCATCGAACACTATGACGGCCATCCGGCATTCCAGTTCTTCATCGACTTCGACGCCGATTGCGACTGGTCGAAGGCCCTCGCCGGCGAGCCCAACGAGTTTGTGGTTGTGGCACGTCGCGCCGACGATAAATTCTTCTTGGGCGCTTCCACCAACGAGCAGGGGCGCACCGTAACCGTGCCGCTCGACTTCCTTGAGCCCGACCGCGCCTATCGCGCCACAATCTACGCCGATGCCCCCGATGCCGATTGGAAAACCAATCCCACGGCCTACACCATCGAGCATAAGATCGTGAGCTCGAAAGACGCGCTCGACATCCGCATGGCTCCCGGTGGCGGCCAGGCCATCACCTTCGAGAAAATGAAGTGAGCCCCCTTCATTTTCCACTGTAAATAATCAACTATCTAACATACAACCCCATGAAGCTACAGAAACTCGTTTCTCTCGCTCTTCTCGCAGCCCCCTTCACAAGCATGGCGGGGGTGGTCTATTCCGACCCTAATGTGCGCTTCTCACTGATTTCCGATGGCTCCGTCCGTATGGAATACGCCCCCGACGGTGCCTTCACCGACGATAAATCTTTCCTGGCCGTTGAGCGCGACTACCCTGACGTGAAGGCCGACGTGTCGACCACCGGCGACTCCGTGATCATCACCACCTCCAAGATGCGCCTCGCATATAAGAAGGGGAGTGGCAGGTTTACCCCCTCCAACCTCCGTATCACCTCCGCTCCTCAGGCCGCCTTCAAGTTCGCCTGGAAGCCCGGCGACAAGCAGAAGGAGAATCTCTTGGGCACCTACCGCACCCTCGACAACTACAACGGGCGCATCAACGACGAAACCCATCAGCCCATGCCCATCGAGGATGGCATACTCGCCAAGGATGGCTGGACATTCATCGACGATTCCTCCAATCTTCTCTTCGACGGCGACAAGGATTGGGATTGGGTGAAGGAACGTCCCTCGGCCGACGTGCAGGACTGGTATTTCATGGCCTACGGCAAGGATTACAAGCAGGCTCTCCACGACTACACCCTCTTCGCCGGACAGATGCCTCTGCCGCCGCGCTACGCCTTCGGGTTCTGGTGGTCGCGCTACTGGCTCTACAGCGACAACGAGCTGCGCAACCTCGTGGACGATTTCAAAACCTACGACATTCCGCTCGACGTGCTCGTGATCGACATGGACTGGCACTACACCGAGCCCGGCAAGGGAGGTTGGACCGGCTACACCTGGAACCGCTCCCTCTTCCCCGACCCCGAGGGTCTGCTCAAATATATAGGCGACAACAATTTACAGATCACGATGAACCTTCACCCGGCCGACGGCATCGCCGCCTACGAGGAGCAGTATGCCGACGTGGCGAAGGGTATGGGGCTCGACCCGGCGTCGAAGGAGACAATACCTTTCGAGGCCTCGTCAAAGAATTTCGTCAACAACTGGTTCGACCATATCCTTCGTCCCCAGCAGGACATGGGCGTGAATTTCTGGTGGCTCGACTGGCAGCAGTGGCCCAACGACACGAAGATACCCTCGCTGAGCAACACGTGGTGGCTCAACTACCTATTCTTCTCAGATATGGAGCGCAACGGCGACAAGCGCCCGATGCTCTATCACCGCTGGGGCGGCCTGGGCAACCACCGCTATCAGATCGGCTTCTCCGGCGATGCCGACATCACCTGGGAGTCGCTTGATTTCCAGCCATATTTCAACTCCACGGCCTCCAACGTGCTCTACGGCTACTGGAGCCACGATATCGGCGGCCACCACCGTGGCATAGAGCGCATCGATCCGGAGATGTACGTGCGCTGGATGCAGTTTGGCGCAATGAGCCCTATCCTGAGAGCCCACTCGACCAAACAGGCCGCCCTCAAGAAGGAGCCCTGGAACTTCGACAAGGAGCATTTCGAGATACTGCGCGGCATCATCCGCCAGCGCTACGAGATGTCGCCCTACATCTACACGATGGCGCGCAAGGCCCACGACACCGGCGTCTCTATCTGCCGGCCGATGTATTACGACTATCCGGAGGCTCAGGAGGCCTACGACTTCGCCAACGAGTATATGTTTGGCGACGATATCCTCGTGATGCCCATCACTGCCCCGATGGAGGGGAACTACTCCAAAGCGAAGGTATGGCTGCCGGCCGGAAACGACTGGTATGAGCTGCATACCGGCACACTTCTCAAAGGTGGGCAGACGGTGGAGCGGGAGTTCGCCCTCGATGAATATCCAATCTACGTGAAGGCCGGCTCTGTGATACCGATGACCTACGGGCTCGAGAATCTGCGCGCCAACGACAATCCCTACACGATCAACGTATATCCCGGGGGCGACGGCTCGTTCACTCTCTATGAAGACAACGGCAACGACAAGAACTACGAGCGCAATTTCGCCACCACGGAGATCACCTCCGCCTGGCATGGCAACACGCTCAACGTAACCGTAGCCCCGCGCAAAGGGAAATACGAGGGTATGCCCTCGGAGCGCAGTATCGACCTGCGTCTCAACTCCATGGCACCCCCGACATCGGTGAAGCTCAACGGCAAGGAGATACCTTTCACCTACGATGGCAACACGCTTTGCGTGAACATCGAGACAGCCCCGATGAGTTGCTCCAAGAAGCGTGAGTTTGCGATTACTTACCCCTCGCGTCAGGCCGCGGAGATCACCGACGGCACCCTCGCCCGCTTCAAGCACATGCAGAAGGGTGCCCTGGCGTTGAAAAACCGCAACGCATGGATCGTGATGAAGGAGCCTCTGGCCAATCTCGAATCGGCCGGGCGGTTGATTTCCTATCATCCCGAGAAGTTCGCGACGGTGATGGAGGAGTTCAACCGCAATTACAAGCGTCTCCCCGAGCTGCTGCAAGCCAATGATTTGGATTCTGAAACCTGCAAATGGTTTCTTGAGGAGATAAATTACTAATTATGGTGCCTGATCTGAAATTTGTAAAGCAAACGTTTGATATATACAATGATAGAATCTTCGGCGGCGCATTGCCGACGCCGAGGATTCGCCTCACTCATGCCCGCACCTTCCAGGGGAAGATGTGCTTTCGGCGCACGGTGGCGTTCGGCCGCGAGCGTTGCAGCGACTTCGAGATGCGCATCAGTCTTGATTTCGATCTGCCTATGAGCGATTGGGAGGATGTGGTGATCCATGAGATGATTCATCTCCACATCGCGGCCAACGGGTTGAAGGACACGTCGACCCACGGGCAGCTCTTCTGCAAACTGATGGGCGACATCAACCGCCTGCATGGGCGCAAGATAACCGTCTCGGCCCGACGCACTAAGGAGCAGATTGATAGCGACAAACGTGTGCGCGGACATTATCTCTGCCTCGTGCGCTTCCACGACGGGCGACTCGGTGTGGCCCCGGTAGCCAAGAGCCGTATCTTCGAGCTCTGGAACTCTTTCGCGCTCTGGACGGAGGTGAAGGCCGTGAGTTGGATCGGCACTATCGATCCGTGGTTCAACCGCTTCCCTCGGGTGATGAAGACGAAGGTGTACATCGCGTCAGATGCCGACGTGGCCCCACATATGAAAGGGGCCCTGCGCCTTGAGCGTCAGGGCCCCTCTATACGGGCTGTTGCTCCCGGTTGCGAGCCGGAAGATCTGTTGCCTTAACCTACTGTGCTGCCGGGGCGTACTTCGCCCGTGGGGCCGATCACTACGAGGCGGCCGTCGGCATCTTCGGCGCTCAGGATCATGCCCTGGCTCTCTACGCCTTTCAGTTTGCGTGGAGCGAAGTTGGCGATGAAGCACACCTCCTTGCCCACGAGGTCTTCGGGCTTGTAGAATTTGGCGATGCCGCTCACGATAGTGCGGCCGCTCATACCGTCGTCAATCTTGAATTTCAGCAACTTATCGGCCTTGGGCACTTTCTCGCACTCCAGCACCTTGCCCACACGGATATCCATCTTCTCGAAAGTGGGGAAGTCGACGGTTTCTTTCACTTCGGCCGGTTTCCAGGCGTCGAGGAGGTTTTTCTCCTTGGCGTCTTTCAGTTTCTGCACCTGTGCCTCCACCACGGAGTCGTCGATCTTCTCGAAGAGGAGCTCCGGCTTGGCAATCTCCGCGCCGTCGGGCACAAGGTCGAAGCAGCCGAGCATCTGCCAGGTTATATCCTTGCCGCCGAGCATTTTGACGAGCTTTTCCGACATGAATGGGAGGAAGGGCTCGAAAGCTATTGAAAGGTTGGCGCAGATCTGCACGGCGAGGTTGAGAATCGTGGCCGTGCGGGCAGGATCGGTCTTGATGAGCTTCCAGGGCTCCTCGTCGGCGAGATACTTGTTGCCGATGCGGGCGATGTTCATCGCGTCTTTGAGAGCCTCGCGGAATTTGAAATGATCGAGGTTGTCGGTCAGAGCCTTCACCGATTCCTTGATATCGGCCATCACGGCCTTGTCGGTGTCGGTAAATTCGCCGGCTGCGGGCACCATGCCGCCGTAATATTTGTGGATGAGCACCATCGCGCGGTTGACGAAGTTGCCGAGGATAGCCACGAGTTCGTTGTTGTTGCGCGCCTGGAAGTCTTTCCAAGTGAAGTTGTTATCCTTCGCCTCGGGGGCGTTGGCGGTCAGCACGTAGCGCAATACGTCTTGCTTGCCGGGGAGCTCACGGAGGTATTCGTGGAGCCACACTGCCCAGTTGCGCGAAGTAGAGATCTTGTCGTCCTCAAGGTTGAGGAATTCGTTGGCGGGCACGTTGTCGGGCAGGTTGTAGCCGCCGTGGGCCATCAGCATTGCGGGGAAGACGATGCAGTGGAACACGATGTTGTCTTTCCCGATGAAGTGGAGCATACGCGTCTCGGGGTCTTTCCACCATTTCTCCCAATCCTGCGGGGCGGCATCTATAGTGTTGGAAATGTAGCCGATAGGGGCGTCAAACCATACGTAGAGCACCTTCCCCTCGGCTCCTTCGACGGGCACGGGGATGCCCCATTTGAGGTCGCGGCTCACGGCGCGGGGCTGCAGGCCCATGTCGAGCCACGACTTGCACTGGCCGTAGACGTTGGG
>CAZGJH010000104.1:0-9022 GCA_964525735.1 uncultured Sangeribacter sp. | reverse complement strand
CACTCAATAAAAAAATCGCAAAGATTTTTCAAAATTTTAACAATTCACCCCTCCAAAGTCAGTATAAAAGGGAAAGCTTTGTCAGGGGCGGCTTAGATGACGCTTTACTTCCTCTTCGCCAAAGAATTTGATAAATTCTTCTTTAGTTCTCTTCCAGCGTCTGTGCGACCATAACCAGTATTGGGGAGCGCGACGAATATTTTCTTCTAATAGATCATAATATTTCTGAGTTAGATAGAAGGGTTTCTCTTTCGCGGCATCGTCGCTCATTTTTACAAATCGCCCTGAATAATATCCGCGTTTCGGACGGCTCATATCCAAATAGTAGACCGAGGTATGAAACATCTTCGCCAACCTCTCGGGACCTGTGAACGACGCTGTCTCCTGACCGAAAAAGTCGGCAAAATAATGCACGGAGAAATAATTGGGCACTTGATCGGCTATGTATCCTACAATGGAGAGTTGTTTCTCCTTACGCCACTTCAGAAGCTGGTTCAGAATATTGCCCATGGCTATTGAGTCGGCCCCGAATCGATCGCGTATCTTCAAAAAGGCATAGTCGGAAGCGGCACTCTCCAGGGGATGATAAATTTGTCCGCCAATGGAGCCTTCGAGCATATGGAGAGGCATCGAGCTTACCCATTCCCAGTTGCAGTAATGTCCCAGATATAGCGTTATACATTTGCCTGAGCGCAGATCGTCGTTGAGCACCTCGAAATTCTCAAACACCATACGCTTCTCGATTTCCTTCTTGCTCATTCGGCCAAGCCTCATAGTCTCAACGAAATAATCGGCCAGAAATTTGTAAAACTTGCGCTCAATCTGCAAACGTTGGTCGGGAGTCATCTCCGGAAAACAACGGCTGAGGTTATCGCGGATCACTTTACGGCGATAACCGATTAGACGCCCGGCCACAACCGATAGAAAATCTGAAAATATATAGAGCAAACCCAATGGCACAGAGCCGATAAGGGAGAAAAGTGCGCTCAATAATCTTCCAGTAAAGGGTATCTTTATTTTTTCCATTTGATTATCATTTAAATTCCTTGATAGTCTTTTGATACACCTCCATAAGAGCCGAGGCCATATCGAGATTCTTAAACCGGGCAGCGTGGGCCTCACCTTTCTCTATCATCTCACCCACCGGCAGGCTACCTGATAGAATCGCATTGACGGCCTCGGCGAGTTGGCGAGCGTCATCAGGATTTACGTATATCGCGGCGTCGCCTCCGGCCTCTTCCAGACACGACCCTGTGGCGGCAATTACGGGACGGCGACTCGTAAGACCCTCAAGAACCGGTATGCCAAAGCCTTCATAACGCGACGGATACGCTACCACCTCCGCCATTTGATAGACAGCGGGGAGATCGGCGAAGGTAATGTCGTCTCTAAACACGACTCGATCAAGCACTCCTATTTCCTTAGCTATTTTCTCAACCTCTTTCCGATAGCCTTTCCGATCGCGGCCTACAGCAAGAAGCTTGATGTCGGCCGCAACCCCTGAGAGGGCTTTCACGGTAAGAGCCAAATTCTTACGAGCTTCGATGGTGCCTACTTGAAGAATGTAGCGTGAGGGGAGATTAAGTCGGCGTCTCACTTCCTCGCGTTGTTCTTTAGTTAAACGTCGGGCAAATGAATTGTCGCAGCCCTGGTAGATGACATCAATCTTACTTTCATCGATGCCATAAAATTCCATGATATCTTTCTTCGTGCGTTCGCTGATTGCAATGATACGGGTGGCATTGCGGCATGAAGCGCCGTATTTGTAATCATAGAGCCAACGGTCTATGGGATTATAAGCCTCTGGAATACGTCGGTATATCAGATCATGCATGGTCAAAACCGTCGGCACGTGGCCGGCTGCGATATTCAGGGGCAATTCGTTGCTGAGACCGTGGTAAACATCTATTTTATCGGGTCGCAGGCAGTTGGTGATTCCGAATGTGCGCCAAAGGCTTCCTTGGAATCCGGAGGGCGCGGGGATTCGGAATTGCACATTATGCAGAGCCTCGATCGGGCCTAACCTCGGGTTTGATTTATTTTTGGGGGTGTATAGAAAGAGTTGCGAATCGGGATAAGCCTCGGCCACCGACTCTATCACCAATCGGGAGTAGTTGCCCAGGCCGGTCATATTTCCGACGGCGCGTTTCGCATCATAGCCAATTTTCATAATCTAACTTTCTTTATCCTACGATATATTTATCCACCCCATCCTTTGCTCGCACGATGTTATCGCGTCGGTGTTCTCGGGCCAGCGAATGGTTGCCCTCGCTTTTGTCCATGGGGGCTTCCTTATGCCAAAGATGATAGGCTAATCCACAGAATTTGAGGTATCTTTTCCCAAGTCCGAGATTTCTGAAACGGAAGGCCAGATCGAGATCTTCGCCTCCCCAGCCCTCGAACGCCTCATCGTATCCGTTGACGGCGACGAAATCTTTCTTGAAAAACGACATGTTGCATCCCAGCACATTATCGCGGTTTTTTCTGTAACGGGGTGCCAGATATTTACCCAACGCTTTGGAATGCAAGGCGTTGGGACGCTTATGCTCTATCCCGACAGTGAGCAAACTGATTTTTCTGTACTGCCCTGATTTACAGATTTCAGCCGTAAGAGGTGGGCCTAATTGCACTCGGCCTCCTTTGAGGAAGAAGCCTTCACGGGCTATCATAAGATGATCGGCCACAAAATCCGGGTGAAGGAAGATGTCGCCGTCGATCTGGATGATATACTCTCCTTTGGCTGCTGCTACACATTTATTGCGTATCATTGCGAGCCGGAAACCCTCGTCTTCCTGACGGATATAGACCAGAGGGACGGGGAAATCTTTCTGAAACTGTTTCACCAGGGCTTCGGTGTCAGGCCGCGAGCCATCGTCGCCGACTATTACCTCTGTGGGGAGAGTGTTAAGCTTACGCACACTATCGAGGCACACCGCCAGCGCATCAGGGCGATTATATGTTGATATGATCAAGGAGGAAGTCATTATGATAGCCTTGTGAAAGGGTTATGATTCAGGCTTTTTGGCAGCGGGGTAAAGGCCTGTCTCCACAAAGGTGACGTGGTTGTCTTTGGCTGCCTGCCATAAATCAGCGTTATTTTTTGAGCCCCAGAAAAGTCGAGGATGACAGCGGTGGATCATAAGGGCATAGTGAGATGCCTTTACGTGGCGTATTCCCGCATTCTCAAGACGTGTGTCAAGATCGCAATCCTCTCCGGTGCCAGGGTCGACGTATCGTTCATCGAACCCGTTTACTTTTTCGATATCTTCTTTGAAAATTCCGAAATTGGCTCCCAGAATGCCATGATTCTTCACGCCCAACGCTTTCTCACCGATAAAAGGATAGCGCAACGTGCGCCGCAACTGAGCCATGACAGAAGAAAAGGGCTCTTTGAAGAGCTCTTTGAAGATCATCTTCCGTGCCTGGGAGAAATAATCGGGCGGCAACGTTTCCCAACTCTCAACTAAACTGTTAAGACCTGGTCCTGATTCTATGCGCCTCCCCCCGGTCACCACTCCTTTTCGGCGCAGTTTCTGATGGTCTTCAACAAACCTTGGATGAGGTATACAATCGCCGTCGATAAACACGAGGTATTCGCCGTGCGATTTTCTTATGGCCTCGTTGAGGCATTTGTTTTTTCTCCATCCTTCGTCAGGGTGCCAGGAATGAATTATCGGGAGGTCGTTGTGTCGGGCTATGTATTGCCGTATCTGCTCGACAGTAGTTTCATCTGAACCATCGTCGGCTATCACAACTTCAAAATTCTTGACCGTTTGCATTCTCAAAGCGTCGAGAATCAAACGTAGCCATTTGAAATTATTGTAGACGGCTATGATTACAGACGTATCGACAGTATTTTTCAAACCACTCATAGCGATGATTATTTAAGGCCGGTGGTGGCGAAGTATTTCCAAAGGGGGGCAGCCATTAGGCTTTGTCTTACCTCGTCACGTTGGAGGAGATTTAGCACTTCATCACGCGTCATGAGCTCTACGGAAAGGTCTTCTGTAGCGTCAAGATGCCGTTTGCCGGAGGGGCGCACACCTGTGGCGAGGAAACAGTGGGTGAGGTTGTTGGTGGTGCTGGGGTTGCCGGAGATGGTCATGAAGGAGATCCAGGTGCCGCCGATGTAGCCGGTTTCCTCCTCGAGTTCGCGGCGTGCGGCCGCTTCGGGCGTTTCACCCTCTTCGATAACGCCCGCGCAGATTTCCACACAAGTCTCGCCAAGGCCATAGCGGTACTGGCGTTCCATTACGAAACGTCCATCTTCGGTGATAGCGATCACATTGACCCAGTCGGGATATTCAAGCACATAAAATTCGGGGTTGACTCTCCCGTCAGGGAGGCGCACTTGGTCATGTCGCACCCTGAGCCATGGGGGGCGCGAAATGATAATCTCTGATTTCAGTGTCTCCCATTTCAGGGGATCTTTATCTTCTGAGGCCATAACTTCGATAATTTTTCACAAAGCTAATCAAAAAACGGCGAATGCACAAATAATCGGGCCCCAACGTGCAATTCAGGCGGAATTCAAACACAATTCGAACACGATTCAAATGCTTTTCGAATGGAATTCGAATTCTATTCGGGCCAAAAATTGTTTTTACCCGAATATTTTACTAATTTTGCATAATATTACGCGCACTGAAGAAATTTTGAGCCTTCTCTGTACGTTATACTTGTCGTGATAAATTTCTATAAAGGTATCTGTCATTTCAAGACTAACCCTACGGGGGAACAACAACAACAGACATTAGTATAGTTGACAAAATATAATGAGACGAAAAAAGAATCTGTCATCACTTACAACGGGTCTATGCGCCTCAATGGCTTTGCTCGCATTGCCATCATGCCATAGCGACAACCCTGTCATCAATGAAGACTTCGAGATTGTCACTCCCGCTGATCCCGCTGCTCACCCCGATATTGAGGAGGTGACGGCTCCTACCGCTTTTATCGGTAACTTCGGCGGCTCCGACGCCGATCTAAAGGCCTGTTTCACTGACATCGTCGCCCCCGACGATGCCAAAGTGATCGTGATCGAAAGCGCCGCTATCCAGGAGAACGAGGCTCTTCTTTCTAAGGCCTACGAGAGAGGCGCCTTGATTGCCGTGTTCAATCCCGACGGCTCTGTCGTGGCCGATTGGAGCGAACGCAACGACATCTTCTATGCGGGCCCCGAGAAGAACGAGGCCTGCGCCATCTACGGATTCAACAACCGTGGCACCTACTACTCGCTCCATGGCATGGATGGAATCGACGACGAGGATATCCCCTTGTTCCATTTCTGCGGCTGGGTCAACAAGGTGGCCGGAAGCGCTATCAGAGGCGTCGACCTCCGCACAAAGGAGATCAAGAAGCGTTTTATGCCTCAGAACGTAACCCACACCTTCAAGATCGCCCTCGACGAGCAGAAGCTTATCGACGGCCACTGGGCAAATCCTGAGCAGCTCTCGCTCACCACTACCGCCAACGTAAGCTACAACATCTATCCTCTCCGTGTCTTCGACGGCAACGTGGAAGGGGAGTATTATGCTGTGGAGGCCGAAATGACGCTCCACAACGCTCCGATGAACAATGGTCTCTGGACACGTCGCCGTGGCAACGAATTGGCTCAGATCTGCGGCTTCTATCTCAACAGCTGCGACGTCACGGCAAATCTTCTGCGCAAGGAGAATGGCAATTACGTTGAGATGGCTACTGCTGCCTTCGCCAATGGCGCGGCTCCCCAGCCTGCAAGCATGCCCGACGCTGCCACCTACGATTCTGGCTTCGAATGGAATCTCGACGCCACTGTTTCCGGCGGTGTGCCCGACGGCAAGGACAACGACCGCATGACCACCTTCAACAACTGGATCTGGAAAAACCAGGCCGAGGAGACTCTGCCCGGCATCGAGCTGAAAAACAACAGCGGCACAGCCAACGTGGCTTACTCGCTCCTTGTCAACGGCTTGCCCGGCGCCACCGACAATCTCACCATCACCCCTGTGCCTGATGCCGCTACGGGCGACATCACCTTCAAGTATTCTTGGATCTGGCGCGTCACCGATGTTGATGAAACGTCTAAGGAGAAGCTCTATATGCAGGTGGCCGTAAATCCGATCTATCAGGCATATCAGTGGATTACGGAAGGAAAGATGACCATCGAGGAGTTTGAGAACTCTGTTGGCCAGAGCAAGTCTACCTTCAAGTTCCCGCTTACGCCTCCGAATCGTATGGCTACGGGCAGCGCGATTGTGCGAAATACTTCCGCAGGATCTTATTACGTCGGCGACATCAAGTTCTGGCGCAACACCACCAACACCGATGGCGAGCCCATCTACGTTATGCCGCAGACCATCTCTTCACCCTCCGCTACGGGCGGCAGCGGCGTGAGCGCCACTATGGTGCTTCTCCCGGCTGGCGACTACACCATCAAGGGTGTGAGATACTCGGTAGAGAATGGCGAGCATGTCAATGAGCAAATCATCACCAACACCACCCCGATCACAGTGAGCGTGGGCGGCACGGCCAACATCGATTTCGGCTCCGACATCTTCACCGTAATGTAACCCTCCGACAAATCAACCTCAACAAAACAGAAAGCCTCGGTTTCCAAGTTCTGCGGAAACCGAGGCTTTCTGTTTTGTATTCAAGGCTTTCTGTTATGTTCTTGAGCGTTTTTAGTTTTTTACGAGTTGCACCACAATCAGTCGCCCTCCATCCTCGCCTGAGAGCAGGATCTTGCGTCCTTCAGTCAGCTCGACATACTCTCCCACCTTTATCTGGCGTTTCGGCTGCTCGGTGACGTCCCACATGTCGGGGAGACGGCGGTTGATCAAGATCCATTTGCCATTGTGGAAGTGGAAGTCGCCCACGGGCTTCTTGTCTTCGGGCTTTATTCGCTCATTGGGCGTCACGAAACGGTTGACATGCCACATATAGAGCGATTGCTTGTCGTATACCATCAGGCGGTAGTTCTCTGGAAGGAATTTGCCGTGGGAGGGTGAATAGTAGAGGTTGAGCACCGGGAGCTGGCCGTGATACTCTGTGCCGCAGAAGGGACATTTGGGCTTGGTAGTGTTGTCGAACACAAACCAATGGGCCTCGCAGTTGGGATTCTGGCAGGGCTGTATGAGGTCGGTGGTCTTCACCAAGGCCGTTTCCCATTCGTCGGCCGTGGGGCGCTTCGAGGGGTCGTGTAGGCCGTCGATAAAAGCGCGGTCGAAGAGCTCCTTCAGATAGGGGCCGCACATTGTGTAGGGGCGCTTCGTGATGTCGCCTTGCGGCAGCTCGGAGGGTGCGAGATTCTGCACCTTCGGGCGGTTGCTCTTGTCGGTGGGATGCTCGATAAATAGAGCCTTCTCACCCATTGAGAGCTCCTCGTCGCGGGCCGTGTCGAGGTCGTTCACCTTTCCGCCGCGCAGAGGGTGCCGGTTGAGCAGATACATGTAGATGAGCACGGCGAGAGCGTGGCGGTCGGTCTGTATGCTCGGCAACTTCTTGTTAGGGTCGCCGAGCTTGAGGCTACGAGTCTGGAGCACTTCGGGAGCGATGAAGTCGGGCGTGCCCACCACGTCGGGTGGATATTTGCCGGGCACTACAAGTCCGTCGCAGTCGATCACAGCCGCTTTTCCTGTCTCGGGATCTACGAGCACATTCTTATAGGAGAGGTCGGAATGTGCCAGACCGGCGGCGTGCAGGCGGCGCACGGCACGTGCTATCTGGAGGCACATATGGTAATGGCTCAGCCAGGTGCCCTTCTGCTGAGGGGTGAGGAATTTATTGCGGAGCTTCGCCGAGGCAAACCATTTCCCCTCCTTCTCTTTCCCTTTGAACATGCCGTCTTTGAAGAAGAATTGCTTCTGATAAGCGGGGCAGACGATACCGAGCTTGCCGTTCCATTCCACGAGTTTCGTGGGCCAGCAGAATAGATTCTCCCAGTAGTCGCCTCCGATCTGGCCAAAGATCTTCTCGCGATATTTCCCCACGATGTTCTGGAGGCGGTCTTTAGCGTTGGCATCCTGAGGCTCACGGAAGAAGCCTACCACGTAGCTTTTGTCGGGGCTGAAGTAGACGTCTTTCATGGCGCCGCTACCAATCACCTCGTCTACAAATTCTACGGGCGTGCCGTCGGTGGCTTTTAATTTGATGATATTTGCCATTGTGTCAAAGGTTTAGTAGAGAATAGCTATGGTGCGGTCGTCATGATTTCCGGGGCTCCAGAAGTCGAGCCATTTCAGGAGCTGGTCTTTGGCGGCTGAGTTGTCGTCGCTCAGGTCCACTCCCCCTATCTCATCGTCGGGGAATCCGTTTTTCAGTTTGCCGTAGAATTCCTCCCATTTGGCGTAGTCGTTGAGGTTGCGGTCGGTTTCAAACATCGGGTCTGATACTCCGTCGCTCATCAGGAAGAGGGCGGTGAAGTCGGGCACGATAGCCATTCTCAGGCGTTTACCGGCCACGTTGGGGTCGCGGAATATTTCGGGCATCGTCAGGAAGCGGGTCTGTCCGGAGAATTCACCCTCGTCGGGGGTGCCGAGCAGTTTGGCCGTCTTGGCTTTCTCGTCGAAGAGGCATATCGCGCCGTCGCCCACCCAGAAAGAGGCGATAAACCAGCCGAAGTCGTATTTCTTGCAGATGGCAAACATCAGGGTTGTGGCGAAATCTTTGAGTGTGGCCGATTCGTTGGCTTCGGCCACTTTCTTCACCGCCTCGTGAGCCTTCACTGCGCCGTTGTATACGATGTCGATCACCTGGCGTGTGAGGGCCGTGCGCTTCGCGGCATCGTCGCGGTCGGCTTCGAAGTCTCGTATAGCCTTCTCGAAGGCGGGATTGTCGAGCAGCAGGCTCTTGCAGTGGTCTATCACCTTGTCGCAGGCCACTTGCGAGCCTTTGCGCGAGAAGCGGGCCGAACCGGCGCCGTCGGCCACAGCCATGATATACCAATCGGAATCCTGGCAATGATAGAGGGCGAAATGGTCGTCGCGTGCGCGTCCCTCCTGGGCGTGGCTGCGTCCGCGCTGGCTTGCGGCCACCATATCTT
>CAZGJH010000103.1:0-9042 GCA_964525735.1 uncultured Sangeribacter sp. | reverse complement strand
GAGGTGAAGAATTTCTCTGACGTGATCGTCTACGAGATGCACCACCGCGACATGTCGATGGATCCCTCTTCGGGCATCGCCAACAAGGGTAAATTCTTGGCTCTCACCGAGGAGGGCACCGTGACTCCGCTCGGAGAGAAAACCGGCATCGACCATCTCAAGGAGCTCGGCATCACCCACGTGCACATCCTCCCCTCTTACGACTATAACTCTGTAGATGAGATGAATCTGCAGCAGAACACCTACAACTGGGGTTACGATCCGCTCAATTATAACGCTCCCGAGGGTTCGTATTCTACCAATCCCTCCGATCCCGCCACCCGCGTCAAGGAGATGAAGGAGATGGTGAAGGCTCTCCACGATGCCGGAATCGGCGTGATCATGGACGTGGTGTACAACCATACGGCTCAGAACGACGACTCCAACTTCGAGCTCACGGCCCCCGGTTATTACCATCGCCATTGGGACGACGGCCGCTATTCCGACGCCTCGGGTTGCGGCAATGAGACGGCTTCCGACCTTCAGCAGATGCGCGATTATATCGTCAACTCGGTGAAATACTGGGCCGACGAATATCACATCGACGGTTTCCGCTTCGACCTCATGGCTATCCACGATACGGAGACCATGAATGAGGTAGCGAAGGAGCTCAAGAAGATCAACCCCTCGATTTTCGTATACGGTGAGGGTTGGACGGCCGGAGATTCGCCGCTCGCTGTAGAGCGTCGTGCCCTTAAGGAGAATGTGAGCAAGATGGAGGATATCGCCGTCTTCTCCGACGACCTCCGCGATGCCGTGAAGGGCCACTACACCAATGCCGCCGACCGCGGTTTCGCCACGGGCAAACCGGGCAACGAGGAGACCGTGAAAATCGGTATCGTAGCCGCTACGGCTCATCCGCAGGTAGATTATTCGAAGGGCAACAATTCGAAATTCGCCTATGCCAACTCGCCTGAGATGATCGTAAACTACGTTTCCTGCCACGACGACCTCACGCTCACCGACAAGCTCCGCAAATCGATGGAGGGTGAGCCGGAGAAGAATATGCTCGAAGCCGCCAAGCTCGCGCAGACTATCGTCTTCACTTCGCAGGGCACGCCGTTTATGTTTGCCGGCGAGGAGGTGTTCCGCGACAAGCAGGGGGTGCACAACTCTTACAAGAGCCCCGACTCGATCAACGCTATCAACTGGGAGAACAAGTCGAAATATCGCGACCAGTTTGACTATTACAAGGGGCTCATCGAGCTTCGCAAGACGCATCCGGCCTTCCGCATGACTACCGCCGAGGATATCGCGAAGAATCTCAAATTCGACAAGATCGACTCTTCGAAGACTCCGAATCTCATCTCTTACTCGCTTAAGAACCACGCAAATGGCGACGAATGGGAGGAGATCAAGGTGGTATTCAACGGCGCTTCTGACGCTCAGACCGTAAACGTGCCGAAGGGCAACTGGAAGATCGTGGCCCAGGATGGCAAGATCTCGCCTAAAGGTGAGCTCGGCGTTTCGAAAGGCGGCAAGATAACGCTTGCGCCCTACTCCGCTCTCATACTCGCCAAGCCCTGATCACTTGGCATAATGATACAGAAAAACCCGCTTCGTCACGATGACCAAGCGGGTTTTTCTTTGTATCTCCATAGGGAGTCGAACCCTAATCGTCGGAACCGGAATCCGATATTCTATCCATTGAACTATGGAGACTGATGGCTGGCGAGGCGGCTAAAGAGCCCTTGGGAGGCTAATTTTTGAGCGCTTCGTGTTGCAAAGTTAAATATTTTTTACGAACTTTGCAACAGTTACAGGAGAAATTTATCAAAATGAACGTAAAGATAGAAGAGGGATGGAAACAACATCTCAAGGATGAGTTTGACAAGGATTATTTCAAACAACTCACCGACCGTGTGCGCCAGGATTACACCAACCCGGCCGTCAGGGTCTACCCTCCCGGCAAAGAGATTTTCGCCGCTTTCGACGCCTCCCCTTTCGACTCTACGAAGGTGGTGATAATCGGTCAGGATCCGTACCACGGGCCCGGCCAGGCCAACGGTCTCTGCTTCTCCGTGGCCCCGGGCGTGATGATGCCCCCGTCGCTCGTGAATATCTTCAAGGAGGTGTCGGCCGACACAGGAGCACCCTTCCCGGCCGATGGCGACCTCTCGCGTTGGGCGCGTCAGGGCGTGCTCCTGCTCAATTCTTCGCTCACGGTGAAGGAGCATCAGCCGAAATCGCATTCCGGAATCGGCTGGGAGACGTTTACGGATGCTGCCGTGGATGCCCTCGCCAATTCTCGCGATAATCTCGTGTTTCTCCTTTGGGGAAGCGACGCCATCAAGAAGGGAGCGAAGATCGACCGCAACCGTCACCTCGTGCTCACGTCGCCCCACCCCTCGCCGCTCTCGGCTCATCGCGGATTTTTCGGCAATCATCATTTCTCTCAAGCCAACGCCTATCTTCAGGCTCATGGCAAACCCCCTATCGTATGGTAAAATCTCTTCTCAAATACCTTCCTGTTTTTGCTCTCTGCTCCCTTTCGGCGGCGGCCGAGGTGAATACCGCTTCGGCTATCTTCGCGCCGCGTGTACGCACGCTTTCGGTGAGGAACCCCGACAATTTCATGGCTCCGGCAGTGATACGTCCGGCCACCGACGACCGCCTCGTGATCAATTTCGATATCATCGGCGACGCCCACGAATATCTGCGTTATCGCCTGCTTCACTGCAACGCCGACTGGCAACCGTCGCGCCTTCTCGAATCGGAATACGTGGATGGTTTCAACGAGGCACAGATCACCGATTACGCCTATTCATCAAACACTTATGTGCACTACGTAAACTATAATATCGTGATTCCCAACGAGGATATGCGTCCTCTCGCGAGCGGCAACTATCTCCTGCAGGTTTTCAACGAAGACACTCCCGACGAGACTCTGCTTCAGTGCCGTTTCAGCGTCACGGAAAGCAGCGTCGTGATCCATCCACGCGTCACGACGCGCACCGACCGCGGCTTCAACACCGAATGGCAGCAGCTGGATATCGACGTGGATCTCTCGGCCCTTCCCGTCACGAACGCCTACCAGGATCTAATCGTGACGGTGACACAAAATAACCGGCCCGAAACTACGCGCACGATGACGCATCCGCTTCGTGTGGAATCGCAACACGCTATCTTCGAGCACGATCCGAATCTCATCTTCGGAGCCTCCAACGAGTATCGCCGCTTCGAGACGGTGCGCATCGACTACCCTGGGATGCACGTCGACTCCGTAAGATTCGGAGGCACGAACTGGCACGCCTATCTGGGCTATGACGAGAATCGCGCGGAGAAAGACTACAGCTTCGACAAGACTCAGAACGGACGTTTCATGATCGACGAGTATAATGCTACCGATCCCGACTTGGGGGCCGATTATGTGACGGTGCATTTCACGCTCGATTCGCCTGAAGTGATCGGCGGCGACGTCTACGTGGATGGCGATTTCGCGCTACATCGGTTTGACGACCGCAACCGTATGACGTATGACTACACCACGCAGCTCTATACGGCGGAGATTCCACTGAAGCAGGGAAGTTACAACTATCAATACGTCGTGCTTCCGAAGGAGGGCTCGGGGAGGCCTGATCCAGGACCGATCGAAGGTAATTTCTACGAGACGCGCAACGAATATTTGGTGCAGGTTTATTACCGCCCGCCGGGTGCGCGAGCCGATCGGCTGGTGGGTACGACCTACGTCAACCTCAATTAACTATAATTAACAAAATAAATTTTGCATGGATTTGTGTAGGTAAAAATTAATTTGTAATTTTGCAAACAAATTATAGGTATCTATTACCCTAACATGTAAGAATTTATTTAGTTAAGCAAAAAGAAAAGGTGAACTGATTGGGAAATTAGTTCACCTTTTTCGTTTTAACTAATTGTAGGGACGCGATTTATCGCGTCCACAGAGCACATCGTGCGCATAGCCAACGTGGACGCGATAAATCGCGTCCCTACTGTTGTAATTTTTTTAGAAAGAAATTATGTTGTTAATTCAGAATACTCTTGTATCTCTCGATCTGATCGAAAGATTTTTTGTTTGCGATCTCGACGTTTGCCTGGGGCAATGCTGCATCGACGGCGATGCCGGGGCTCCTCTCCTTGAAGAGGAACGCGTGGAGATCGACCGACATATGTCCGAAATTCTTCCTCTCATCAATCCGCAGGCACGCGAGATTATCAAGGAGGAGGGCTCGGCATACACCGACCCTGACGGCGACCTCGTGACTCAAATTGTAGCTGGACGCGACTGCGTCTATACCTGTTATGCCGAGGGTGGAAAATGTCTCTGCGCGCTCGAAAAAGCTTACCGCGAGGGGAAGTTGCCGCAACTCAAACCCTCTTCCTGCCATCTTTACCCCGTGCGGCTCAAGAAGTTAGGGGGCGACATGATAGCCGTGAATCTGCACCGGTGGAAAATCTGCAAGTGCGCCGAGATAAAAGGACGCAAGGAGGGGGTCAGGGCTTATCAATTTCTGAAGGAACCTCTCATTCGCCGCTTCGGCCAGCAATGGTATGACGAACTTTGCACGACGGCTGAGGAGTGGCTGAAGCAGAATAATTCGTAATGCATAATTCGTAATGCGGAATGGATAATGGGGCGACCCGAATGCATGATCAGAGTATAGGCGACACCAGACGCAGAATCGACTCAAGAAGTCGCTGCGTTATGGGTCGCTTTTTCCATTCAGGGAGGTTGAGTTTCCTACATTCTTTTAGGTCGGCGAAGAAAATATCGCGCATCTGGCGATTGATCTCCCTGTCGTAGATAAGAAGATTCCCCTCGAAATTATTCTCGAAACTGCGGAAATCAAAATTTGTGGAGCCGGCCGTGACGAAAGCATCGTCGATGGTCATCACCTTGGCGTGGAGCATACCCGGCTCGTAAAGATACACCTTTATCCCGGCCTTGAGGCATTGCGTGATGTAGGAAAAAGAGGCGTAATGCAGCAGCACACTGTCGGTCTTCTCAGGCATCATGATCCTGACGTCTACCTTCGCAAGAGCGGCTGCCTGCAAAGCGGCGAGCAACGCATCAGTGGGGAGGAAATAGGGCGTCTGGATGTAGATGCTGCGTCGGGCCGAGGAGATGGCCCGCAGGAATACGAGCGAGAGATTGTTCCAGTTCTCCGTAGGGCCGCTCGTCACGAGCTGCATTCCGGAGCCTTCCGTAGTGCCCTCAATGCGGGTGATATGCTTAGGAAGCTCGGGATGCTTCTTCAGGAAATTCCAGTCGATGGCGAAAGAATAGATCAGCGACTCCACGATGTCGCCCGTAAGGCGGAAATGTGTGTCGCGCCACACCTCGCCGTCGGCCTGACCATTCACATAGCGGTCGGCGATATTCATGCCGCCGATGTAGCCGATCGTGGAATCTATCACCACAATCTTACGGTGATTGCGCCAATTGATACGGTTGGCCAACTGAGGGAACGTCACCTTGAAGAAGGGATGCGTATCTACTCCCGCCTTCTGCATACGCTTGAAAAAGCGATTGTTGGCCGAAAAACTGCCCACATGGTCGTAGATCACCTTTACCGACACTCCCTCCTGAGCTTTACGGATGAGAATGTCGGCAATGACGTTGCCTATATTATCGTCGAGAAAAATATAATACTGCAGCAAGATCGAATGTTTGGCATTGCGTAAGTCGCTGATCAGTGAATCGAATTTCTCCTTCCCGCTGGTGAAAATCTTAATCTCATTGTTGGCCGAGAAGGGAGCGCGGCAGAGAGTGTGGGCGAGCTTCACGATGGGACGATGCTCAGGAGGCATATCGAGCGAGTTGATATCCACCTTGCGCGGAGTGTGATCATGCATCAGGCGACGCTTATTACGCTTCGTGATCATATGATGACCCTTGAGACTGCGCCCGAAGAATAGATAGAATACGAGGCCGATGCCAGGGAGGAAAATCAAGGCTATCACCCAGGCCATAGCGCGGATGGGATTGCGGTTTTCGCGCAACACCACCACAACAGATGCGATCACCAGCACGATGTAAAATGTAATGATGGCGACAGCAATCCATGTGCTAAGATGTATGGTCTCGGGTATTGACATAATGAAACGATTTTCTATGCAGGATACAAAATTAGTAAAATTTGAGATAAATGGCAACAAGATAGCACAAAAAAACGCGGCTGTCTTGATGACAGCCGCGTCTGGCAAATATTTTATATGGCTAAGATTATTCTGCCTTGGGAGCCTCCTCAGCAGGAGCCTCTGCGGCAGGTGCCTCAGCTGCGGGAGCAGCCTCGGCAGCAGGCGCTGCGCTCTTTTTACGACGGCTACGACGTGTTGATTTCTCTTTCTTCACTCCGCCGTTCTCAAGGAGAGCCTCGTTGAAGTCTACGAGTTCGATCATGGCCATCTCAGCGTTATCGCCGAGGCGGTGGCCAGTCTTGAGGATACGTGTGTAACCGCCTGGGCGGTCGGCCACTTTATCGGCAACCACGCCGAAGATCTCTTTTACAGCCTCCTTGTTCTGAAGGTAGCTGAATACGAGGTGGCGGTTTGACATGTCGTCTTTCTTCGACATGGTGATGATAGGCTCAACATAGACGCGCAATGCTTTAGCCTTTGCCAAGGTCGTGAAGATTCTCTTATGCATGATAAGAGAAATTCCAAGGTTGCGGAGAAGTGCCTCGCGGTGACCTTTCTTACGACCGAGGTGGTTGAATTTCTTATTGTGTCTCATCGTTGTTTAGTCTTTATCCAATTTATATTTTGAAATATCCATCCCAAAGGAGAGGTTGAGGCTTGCGAGAAGCTCGTCGAGCTCAGTGAGCGACTTCTTACCGAAGTTGCGGAACTTGAGCAGGTCGTTCTTATTGAACACCACGAGCTCGCCAAGCGTTTCAACCTCGGCGCTCTTAAGGCAGTTGAGGGCGCGAACCGAAAGATCCATATCGGTGAGCTTGCTCTTGAGGAGCTGGCGCATATGGAGCACCTCCTCGTCAAACTCATCAACCTCGTTCTCCTTCGGAGCCTCGAGGGCGATCTTCTCATCGCTGAAGAGCATGAAGTGATGGATGAGGATCTTTGCAGCCTCCTTGAGAGCGTCCTGCGGCTTGATAGAGCCGTCGGTGGTCACTTCAAGAAGAAGCTTCTCATAGTCGGTCTTCTGCTCTACACGATAATTCTCCACGGCATACTTCACGTTCTTTACGGGAGTATAGATGGAGTCGATCGCGATAACGCTGGGGTCGGCATCGCCGAGAAGCTCACGGTTCTCGTCGGCAGGCACCCAGCCGCGTCCCTTGTTGATGGTGAATTCCATCTGGAATCCATAGGCAGGGTCGAGATTACAGATCACGAGCTCAGGATTGAGCACTTCGAATCCAGACAATACCTTACCAAGATCGCCTGCCTTAAGCACATCCGTTCCCGACACGTTTACCACGGCCTTCTCTGTTTCGACATCTTCAGTGAGCTGCTTGAATCTTACCTGCTTCAGGTTGAGGATGATGTTGGTGACATCCTGCTTTACACCCGGAATGGTGTCTAATTCATGGGCAACACCGTCGATTCTAATCGAGCAGATTGCGAAGCCATTCAACGACGACAGAAGAATTCTGCGCAACGCATTGCCTATTGTCTGGCCGTAGCCAGGCTCAAGAGGCCTGAATTCAAACTTGCCGAACTTATTGTCGGCCTCAAGCATGATGACCTTGTCGGGTTTCTGAAATGCTAATATTGGCATGGGTTTCTATTGTTTATTATTTAGAATACAACTCAACGATCAACTGTTCCTTGATGGTCTCCGGAATGTCTTCACGCTGGGGAACATGGAGGAATTTTCCACCTTTCTTGCTTTCGTCCCACTCTATCCAGGGATATTTGCTGTGATTGAAGCCGGCGAGGCAATCGGCGATCACCTCTAATGATTTTGACTTCTCTCTTACAGCAACAACATCACCGGGTTTTACATGATATGAGGGGATGTTTACAACATCACCGTTCACTGTGATGTGCTTGTGGAGCACAAGCTGACGAGCGGCCGGACGGCTCGGTGCGATACCAAGACGATATACCACGTTGTCAAGACGGCTCTCAAGAAGCTGAAGAAGCACCTCACCGGTAATACCTTTCGTGCGGGCAGCCTTCTCAAAGAGATTACGGAACTGACGCTCCAGAACTCCGTAAGTATATTTTGCTTTCTGTTTTTCTTTCAGCTGGTTGCCATACTCCGATGTCTTTCTTCTACGGTTGGCACCATGCTGTCCCGGTGGATAATTCTTCTTTGCTAAGACCTTATCCTCTCCGTAAATTGCCTCGCCGAACTTGCGGGCGATTTTTGTCTTTGGGCCTGTATATCTTGCCATTTTATTTCTTATTGATTAATTAAAGTGGGCCTTTCGGTCCCGCCCTTTAGCGCAGCCGCGACTGCCGAGAGAAAGATACATAGGCAGTCTATTCGCATTCAGGGCAGGGCGTGAGGGGCTGTTGTGTTATACTCTACGTCTTTTGGGAGGACGACATCCGTTGTGCGGAAGCGGAGTAACGTCAACGATCTCTGTTACTTCAATGCCTGCACCGTGTACGGTACGGATTGCTGATTCACGGCCATTGCCGGGACCCTTCACATAGGCTTTCACCTTGCGCAGGCCAAGGTCGTATGCCACCTTGGCACAATCCTGAGCGGCCATCTGAGCAGCATAGGGAGTGTTCTTCTTGCTGCCTCTGAAGCCCATCTTGCCTGCGGAGCTCCAGGAGATAACCTGGCCCTCGCTGTTGGCAAGGCAAACGATGATGTTGTTGAAAGAGCTATGCACATGAAGCTGACCGTTGGCGTCAACCTTGACATTCCTCTTTTTAGCTGCGACTGTCTTCTTTGCCATACTTTAATTTTATTTAGTAGCTTTCTTCTTGTTAGCGACTGTTTTCTTACGGCCCTTGCGTGTGCGGGCGTTGTTCTTGGTGCTCTGGCCACGTACCGGAAGGCCGATACGGTGACGGATGCCACGATAGCAACCGATATCCATGAGACGCTTGATGTTGAGC
>CAZGJH010000102.1:0-9077 GCA_964525735.1 uncultured Sangeribacter sp. | reverse complement strand
CGCACTTTCTCGGGGACGGGCGTCGAGAAGCGATCGCCTTTCGTTACTTTCTCTACGGGCTTGAGGTCGACACGCAATTCTTTGATGGTGAAAATCAAAGCTCCGGTGGTGGGACCCGTCACTACCACCTCGTCGCCTACGCGCAACTCGCCGGCTTCCATCTGAAACTCGCCGATACCGATCTTGGGGAAGTGACGCATGGCCTTGGCGGCGTATACCTTCGTGCGGGTGGCCGACGAGCCGTATTTCTGACTCCATTCGCCCAGTCGCTGCCCAAGATAATAACCGTTCCAAAATCCACGGTTGAAGATGCGGCCCAGTCGCTCGTCCCATTCCCGGACGCGCTCTTCGGAGAAGGTGCCGTCGCAGATGGCCGTCAGGGCTTCGGAATAACATTCCACGGCCTCGCGCACGTATTCTGGTCCGCGGGCCCGTCCTTCGATCTTGAAGACGCGCACTCCGGCCTCCACCATACGGTCGAGGAAATGAATGGTCTTCAAGTCTTTGGGCGACATGATGAATTTGTTGTCTACCACGAGCTCCTCGTCGGTCTCACGGTCGCGCACGGTGTAGGAGCGGCGGCAAATCTGGTTGCACGCCCCACGGTTGGCGCTCGAATTCATCTCGTGGAGGCTGAGGTAGCATTTGCCGCTCACGGCCATGCAGAGCGCGCCGTGGCAGAACATCTCAAGGCGTATCGGTCGGCCCTCGGGGCCGGTAATATGCTCCTCCTCGATGGCGTGGTGTATGGCCGCCACCTGGTCGAGGTTGAGCTCGCGGGCGAGCACCATCACGTCGGCCCATTGGCTATAGAAGCGCACGGCCTCGACGTTGGTGATGTTTACCTGCGTGGAGATGTGCACCTCCTGCCCGATGCTGCGCGCATAGAGTATGGCGGCGATGTCGGAGGCTATTATCGCGCTCACGCCGGCGGCTTTGGCCGCGTCGATGATATCGTGAAGGAGAGAGATGTCGGAGTCGTATACGATCGTGTTGACGGTGAGGTAGGTCTTCACCCCACGCTCATTGCATTGCTTCACGATGTCGCGCATATCGGCGGCTGTGAAATTCGCGCTCGAACGCGAGCGCATGTTGAGGCCCTCGATGCCGAAATACACGGCGTCGGTGCCCGCAGCCAAAGCGGCGGCGAGCGATTCGAAGCTCCCCACGGGAGCCATTATCTCAAAGTCGGTTCTTTTCATTTCGCAAAGTAAATAGTGTGCAGCCCAGGGTCATTTCGCAAGGTAATAAGTTACGGCCCCGAAAGTGAGCGAGCGCCATTTCACGTCGGTGAATCCGGCCTCGCGCAAAATGCGGGCCATGGCCTCTCGCTGAGGCGCGGCCGCTATGCTTTCGGGCAGATAGGTGTAGGCACGGCTGTCGCCGCTCACCATGCGCCCCACGGCGGGTATGAGCCGGCGCGAATAGAGCCGGTAGCCGAGGCGCGTGAGACCACCCTCGGGCTCCGAGAGCTCGATGATGCAGAGCACGCCGCCTGGGCGCAACACGCGCCGCATCTCGCGCAGACCCTGCAGGAGATGGCTGAAATTGCGCACACCATAGGCCACGGTGATGAGCGAGAAAGAGGCGTCGGCGAAGGGGAGCTCCAGGCAGTCGGCCTTCTCGAAACTCAGGGCCTTGCGCGAGGGCTCCGGGAGATTCGCGAGCTTGCGCCGGGCCACGTCGAGCATCCCCTGCGAGAGGTCGATCCCGGTGATGCGCGCCTCGGGCAGAAGCTCATGGAGGCGGAAAGCCACGTCGCCTGTGCCCGTGGCCACGTCGAGCACGTCGGCCGCAGGCTGAGGCATAGAGGCCAATGCGGCCTTCAGGGCCTTATTGCGCCAACGGCGATGAAGCCCGAAGGTCATCGCCGTGTTCATGAAGTCGTAAGCGGGGGCGATGGAGTCGAACATCTCCTCCACCTGTTCCCCCTTCTCGCGGCGGTCGTCGTAGGGGTTTACCTTCTCGGCGCCGCTTTTCGGGGTTTTATCGTAGGTCATTGCAATTCTTTATAGAATGAACGGCGGCGACGGTGCTGGCGATAGTCGAAATATTCCCATTGGCTCTGCACCTTGGCGTTGGTCTCCATCTCGGGATTCGATTCGGCCCATTTGTAGCCGTTTCTCTGATAGTAGGGTATAAGATCCTGGAAGAGGAGGGCGTTGACTCCCTTGTTCTGATATTCGGGCTTCACGGCCACGAGCAGCAGGTCCACCCGGTCGTTCTTTCCCTTGAGGCCCTTTAGCAGATGCCACCAGCCGAAGGGGAAGAAGCGTCCCTTGCTCTTCTGCAGGGCGCGGCTCATGGAGGGCATCGATATGCCCACGCCCACCAGCTTACCCTCCTTGTCGACGATGAGCGTCACCAGGTCGAGGTCGAGCAGGTTGAGGTAGATGTCGATGTAATAGTCGATCTGTCGCTCCGTGAGGCGCGAATACTCGTAGAGGCCGTCGTAGGAGTCGTTGATCAGATGGAAGAGGGCGCGGCCATACTCATCCTTGATGCGCTTGCGGCTGGTGTATTTGAGCACTTTCAGGCCATATTTCTTCTTCACGAGCTCCGCGATACGGTTCATCTTTTCGGGCACGGCGGCAGGCACGTCGATCACGAATTCTATCCAGTCAGACTCCTTCTTGTAGCCATGATGGGCCATATGCTCGGCGTAGTAGGGATAGTTGTAGATCGTGGCCATTGTAGAGAGCTCCTCGAAGCCTTCTACGAGCATACCCTCATGGTCGAGGTCGGTGAAGCCGAGAGGGCCGATGAGGCGTTTGAGCCCTTTGGCGCGGGCCCAGTCTTCTACGGCCTTCAGCAGGGCTCCCGACACTTCGGGGTCGTCGATGAAGTCGATGAAGCCGAAACGGGCATTGCTTGTACCGTGATGCTCATTTACCTGCCTGTTGATAATGCCGGCTATGCGTCCTACGGGCTGGCCGTCGCGATAGGCCATGAAATAGACGCTGTCGCAGAAGTCGAACGCGGGGTTTACTTCGGGCGATAGCGTGGCCACGTCGTCGCTCACGAGCGGCGGCACGAAATAGGGGTTGCCGTCGTAGAGGTCGATCTGATATTGGGTGAATTTTTTCAGTTCCTCCTTTGTGGGGTTGATGGTTTTTATTTCAATCATCTGTGTGAGGGGGTGCTATTGGAAGGTGGGTGTGGCTTATCTTCTGAACGTGAGGCGAGGGCTCATCTGAACGTGAGCCATACGAGCAGGGCCGCCATGAGCAGGATGAAGCAGATAATAAACACGTAGAGCTGGCTTGAGCTGCGACGCTCCATGGCCAGCTGGAGATCGGCCACCGTGCGGTAGCCGTGTTCGGGATCGACGCATTTCTGCGCGATCTTGCGCAGGCGCGGAAGCGATGTGGGGAGATGATCGAGCACTTCGCCCAACACACGCCCGTAGGAGGCGATATCTTCGCGCGTGTCTTGCTCCGAAAGGGAGCCGAGCTGGTCGTTGCCTACATTCACGAGCTTGAGGTTTTCGTTGTATTCGGTGAAGATGATCTGCTCGGGTGTGATCGGCTCGTGGCGGATATGATTTTCCTGGATATACTCCATGGCGTCGAGAAGCTGCGTCTGAAGGCGATGCACGATCTTGGGCGTGAGGCGCTTCTCGTCGATGAGCCGACGCAACGAATAGCCGTAGACGTCGTCGGTGATGATGGCTTTGCCCACTCCGGGGACAACTTCGAAGTCGTTGACCATCACCAGGTTGGGATGACAAAGATTATAGCGCACGTCAAATTCCTTCTCAAGCCTTGCCTGAAAGGCCGGATCGTCGGCATATTCCTTCTTCAAGGCTTTCAGCATGATCCATTTGCCATGCTTCTTTACGGTGTAGACGTCGCAGTATTTCTCTTCCCATTCGGGCATGAGATAGAGGTCAGACCAGCGGCCTGTGGGGTCGCTGATCGGAATCCTCTTCTCATCTTTGCTGATGTATGCGGAGTTGCTGTTTTCGCTCATTTGATGATGTCGAAGCCTGTGTATTTGCGCAGACATTCGGGCACGACGATACCCTCCGGAGTCTGGTTGTTTTCAAGCAGGGCGGCCACGATGCGCGGCAGGGCGAGGGCCGAGCCGTTGAGAGTGTGGCAGAGCTTGATCTTCTTGTCGGAGTCGCGATAGCGGCATTTCAGACGGTTGGCCTGATAAGTCTCGAAGTTGGATACCGACGAAACCTCGAGCCAACGCTCCTGGGCCGCGCTCCACACCTCGAAGTCGAAGGTGATGGCCGAAGTGAACGACATGTCGCCGCCGCAGAGGCGAAGGATGTGCCAGGGGAGGCCGAGCTTCTCGAGAAGGCCCTGCACGTGGTCTTTCATCTCTTCGAGAGCGGCGTAAGAGTTTTCGGGCTTCTCGATGCGCACGATCTCCACCTTGTCAAACTGATGCAGGCGGTTGAGGCCACGCACGTCTTTGCCGTAGCTGCCCGCCTCGCGACGCCAGCAGGGGGAGTAGGCGCAATTCATCTTCGGGAGCTCGTCGCCGGGGATGATCACGTCGCGGTAGATATTGGTGACGGGCACCTCGGCCGTGGGGATGAGGTAGAGATCGTCGACTGTGACGTGATACATCTGTCCCTCCTTGTCGGGGAGCTGACCTGTGCCGTAGCCGGAGGCGGCGTTCACCACGAAGGGGGGCTCCACCTCGGTGTAGCCCGCTTTCCAGGCCTCGTCGAGGAAGAATTGTATCAGGGCACGCTGAAGGCGTGCTCCCTTGCCGATGTAGAAGGGGAAGCCAGCGCCTGTCACCTTCACGCCGAGTTCGAAGTCGATCAGATTGTATTTCTTGGCGAGCTCCCAGTGGGGCAGCGCGTCGGGACCGAGCTCGGGCATCTTGCCGCCGGTCTTCTCCACCACATTGTCGGCAGCCGTGAGTCCCTCGGGCACAGCGTCGCAGGGGAGGTTGGGCACAGTGAGCAGCAGCTGGAGCATCTTATCCTCACATTCCTGGAGGCGATCCTGCAGCCCCTTGGCCTCGCCTTTGATGTCGGCCACACGCTGCTTGGCTTGCTCGGCCTGCTCTTTCTCGCCCGCCTTCATATGCGCGCCGATAGAGGCGGCCAGTTTCTTGAGCTCGGAGGCGTCGCTATCGCATTTCTGCTGGAGGCGGCGGCGTTCGGAGTCGATTTCGAGAATCTCAGTGATGACGGCTTTGCCGTCGAAGCCTTTTACGGCAAGGCGGCGCACGACGAAGTCGGGGTCGGCCTTTATAGTCTGGAGTGTAAGCATTTGCTTGTTGAGATTAAAAGTCGTTGATTGTTTTGAGGTTTAGCTGAGAAGCTGTTTCACCTTGGCGTTGATGTCGCCTCCCTGGGCGCGTCCGGCCAGACGCTTCGAGGCCACGCCCATCACTTTGCCCATCTCCTTCATCGAGGTGGCTCCCACTTCGGCTATGATGGCCTTCACCTCAGCCTCGAGTTCTTCGGCCGAGAGCTGCTTTGGGAGGTATTCTTCGATCACGGCAGCCTCTTCGAGCTCGTTGGCAGCCAGTTCGGGGCGACCGTTCTCTTCGTAGATCTTGGCGCTCTCCTTGCGCTGTTTCACCATCTTCACCATAATCTTGGTGGCGTTCTCGTCGCTCAGTTCGCCGTTGGCTCCCTTGGCCGTCTTGGCCTCGAGAAATTCCTTCTTCACGCCTCTGAGGGCCTCAAGGCGCACTTTCTCGCGTGCCAGCATGGCCTTCTTGATATCTTCGCTAATTCTGTCAAAGAGATTCATAATCTATATCGTTGTTTTTTGTTTTCTTTTCTTGAAACCGGCTCAAAAATCTGCACCGATTCGATTCAAACTGCAAAAATACGCTAAAAATGCCGTATTCGCAATTATAAGGCTGATTTTCTTAATTTGCAGCCCCACGAAGCTCACCTACGATCATGAGAAGCTCGTCGCGCACATCTACTGGAAGCTGTATGCCGCGCACCTGTATGCTGCGGCTCCAGCCGGCCACATCCTGCGGCAGAAGCGTCATCAGCACGTCGCGAAACTCCTCCGTCTCCTCGGCCGTGTAGCTCTCGGGCTCGCGTCCGCGGAAGCGGTCGAGCTCCTCGTCGTCGTAGTAGACTATCTCGTCGGTGAGAGGGGAGAGGCTCGTCTTCTCACACACGGCGTGCATGCCGCAGCATACGGCTCCTTCACCTTCTTCGCCTCCCTCCGATGCTTCGGGAAGCGCCTGTGAGGCAGCCTCCTTTGCCGGGGAGGGGGAGAGAGCCGGGGAGTCGGCCTTAGGCAGACGCTTGCGATAGTAGAAAATGTCGATAAGATAGAGGGCTATCCCTATCACTACCATCGCGATGAATATCACCAATGCTCCTCTCATTCCCAGAAACCCTTTCTTTCTTTCTCCACGATCATCACGTCGCCTTCGCGTGTGCAGCGCAGGCCGATCAGGGGCAGCTGCTCCCAGAATCTGGAAAATGATTTATTTACCACGTCGGGGTTGGCTATGCGTATGCTCCCCTTGCTGAGAGCCCCTATGGCGAAGGCCATGGCTATGCGGTGGTCGCCGTAGGTTTCTATCACGAGGTCTTTGTCGCGGCCCCAGGCTCCACCTCGCCACTCGATATAATCGTCGCCCACCTTTACGGGATAACCGTATCTGTTGAACTCCGTCTTCAGGGCCTCCAGACGGTCGGATTCCTTCAGACGCAGATTGCGGACGCCCGTGAAGCGGAAGCGCACGGTATTGAAGACGCACGCCACGGCAAGCGCGGGCACAAGGTCGGGGGTGTGGGAGAGGTCGGCGTTGATTTCATCGGGGATATAATCCCATCGGCCTACGAGAGCCTCCTGCTCGTCGAATTTCGAGCGCATGCCGGCGGCGCGGCAGAAGAGCTCGTCGGCCGCCGCATCTCCTTGCAGCGACTTCTCGGGGCTCCTGAGGTGGGCGATCTTTATAGGATGGTGATACTGCACGAATGCGGCCGCCTCATAGAAAAAGGCTGCCGCGCTCCAGTCAGGCTCAAAGTCGAAATGGTCAGGCTTGACGTAGCCACCTTGCTCCACGCTGACGCTCTCTTCAGTGAGTGTGGGAGCGACGCCGAACGATTCCATCACGCGGATGGTCATCTCGATGTAGGGGCGCGACACGAGAGGGGTTGTGAAACGTAACTTCAGTCCACCTTCCCACGTGGGGCCAGCCATCAGGAGAGCCGAGATGAATTGCGAACTGATGTCGCCGCGAATCTCATACTCGTTGCCACGCAGCCGACGCCCCTTTATGCGGTAGGGGCCGCAGCCGTTCTCGCCGAGTGGCTCGATAGAGGCTCCGGCCGCGCGAAGCACATCCAAGAGCGGCGTCATCGGGCGCTCCATCAGTCGGTCGATGCCTGTGAGGGTCACCTCCACACCGGGTGTCGAGGCAGCGGCCACTGTCACGAAGCGCAACGCCGTGCCCGAGGCCTTGAGGTCGATCTCGACAGGCTCTGCGTCAGTCCTCGCCTTGTCGAGGTGAAGCAACGCTTTCTCTATCACTTCCAGATCTTCGCAATCTGTAAATTCGGCACATTCCCCTATGGTGCCACAGTAATAACTGAGGGTCAAGTAGCGTGAGACGATGCTCTTCGACAGAGGGAGCTCTATCGGAGTGGAGTTATAGGGCTGGAATATTGGAAATTCTAACATAGTGAGGTGGTTTTAGGTGGGAAAAGAAGACAGGCGTCGCCATAGGAGAGGAAGCGATAGCCGGAGGCAAGGGCCTCGTCGTAAATTACGCGCCAGCGAGGCTGAGGGGTGGCGTAATCTTCGCCGCCGAGAAACGACGACACGAGCAGCAGCAGGGTCGACTGCGGCTGATGGAAGTTGGTGACCATGATATTCACCATGCGCCACTCGAAACCGGGGGCGATCATGATGGCCGTGGAGGCTGTGAGCGACTGGAGGTTTTCGCGCTCCATATGGGAGTGGAGGGCTTCGAGGGCCGCGAGCGTGCCGATGGCTTTCATTTCCTCGCTGTAGGCGTCCCATTGGCCTACGTGCATCGAGGTGTCGCCAGCCATAAGCAGGGCCCCGAGCACGGGGAGCGATTCGAGGGTGCGCACGGAGGTGGTGCCTACAGCCGCCAAGGGGCGTCCGCCGCGCTTCTGCCGGATGAGGTCGGAGAGGAGAGCGCGGGTTATGGTGAACGTCTCGGTGTGCATCGGATGCTCGCCGATCGTCTCGGCCTTCACAGGCTGGAACGTGCCGGCTCCAACGTGTAGCGTCAGTTTGCCGACGGGAATGTTGTGGGCCGCGAGCGAGGCGAACACTTCGGGGGTGAAGTGGAGCCCTGCCGTGGGAGCGGCCACAGAGCCTTTCGCGTCGGCATAGACGGTTTGATAATCGGAGAGGTCGGATTGCTCCGACTCTCTCTTCAGATAAGGTGGGATGGGAATGAATCCTGCGGCCTCCACCACAGTGGCGAAAGTAGCCTCTGGATTATCCCAGGTGAATTCGATGGCGTGGGCGTTGCCGCCGGAGGGCTGCAGGCGGCGTGCCGTGAGGGTAAACTCCTCGGCGAAGCCTTCGGGGCGAATCTTGAGCTCAAGAGGGCCCTCCTTCCAGCGTTTCAGATTGCCCACGAGGCAACTCCACACGCATCGTCCGCGGGTCTGGAATGTGAGCACATAGTCGGCGGGGTCGATCGGTTCGAGCAGAAACACCTCGATGCGCGAGCCTGTGGCCTTATGAAACGTGATGCGGGCGTTGATGACGCGCGTGTCGTTGCATACGAGCATCGTGCCGGGGGGCAGCAGGTCGGGCAGCTCCGAGAAACGCCTGTGGGCTATCTGGCCGTCGGGGCGCGAGAGAAGCAGGCGGCATGCGTCGCGTTGGGCGAGGGGATGTCGCGGAATCTTCTCGTCGGGGAGGGTATAATCGAAATCTTCTATTCTAATGTCTTTAACCATAAAAATTTTTTGAAAATTTTTTTGCGGGTCAAATCGGTGATTGATAAAGTATTAACCGCCGACGGGCAAAAAATATGAAAATTTTCTCCACAAAATTAGTAAAAAAATTTGGTAGTTTCAGAAAAAGTGTCTAACTTTGCACTCGCAATCGGGCGATTAGCTCAGCTGGTTTAGAGCGTCTGCC
>CAZGJH010000101.1:0-9199 GCA_964525735.1 uncultured Sangeribacter sp. | reverse complement strand
TCGGCGAGACCTATATCCTGACCGTAGACCTTGGCACACAGACATATTATTACTCTTTGAAATGAAAGCGATGAACATTTTTTCGATAATAGCGGCCACGATGCTCCTAATGGGAGGGTCGTGCAGTGAAGCCGACCCCACGGCTGAAGCAACACAGCGTCCGGCCGTGGTGGTGGAGAAGGCCACCGGCATGGCCAAAGGGGCCGACGTGAGCTGGCTCACACAGATGGAGAGCGAAGGACGCAAGTTCTACACCCCCGGTGCGGAGCGTAAGGAGATGGAATGCATGCAGTTGCTGCGCGACTATTGCGGCGTAAATTCGATACGTCTCCGCGTGTGGGTCAATCCCGAAGAGGGCTGGAACAATGTGCACGACGTTGTGCTCAAGGCACGTCGGGCCGAACGGCTCGGGCTGCGCACCATGATAGATTTCCATTTCTCCGACACATGGGCCGACCCGGGCCATCAGGAGATGCCCCGTGCTTGGAAAGAGCTCTCTTTCGAAGCGCTTAAGGCGGCCATGGCCAACCACGTGGTGGAGACGCTCACGGCGTTGAAAGAGGCCGGCGTGACACCCGAGTGGGTGCAGGTGGGCAACGAGACCACCCCCGGCATGATGCTTCCGACAGGGTCGGTGGATAATCCCGCTCAACTCACCGCGCTCAACAATGCGGGCTACGACGCCGTGAAGAGCGTATGCCCCGAAGCGAAGGTGATAGTGCATCTCGACGGGGGCCACAACCAGTGGGCCTACGACCGTATGTTCGGTCTGTTGGAGGCCAACGGGGGGAAGTATGACATGATCGGCATGTCGGTATATCCCTTCTGGGCCGAACAGAATGGCGACGCAGGGGGCTGGCGCAAGATTGCTTCCGATTGTGTGGCCAATATCAATCATCTGAAGCAGACGTATGGCAAGCCCGTGATGATCTGCGAGATAGGTATGCCGCATGATGAGGCCGAGGCTTGCAGCGAGCTGATTGCGAGCATGATGAAGGCCGATCTGGAGGGTGTGTTCTATTGGGAACCGCAAGCTCCTTCTGGCTATAACGACGGCTATCAGCTCGGCTGCTTCGAAAACGACGCTCCCACCGTTGCGCTCGATCCCTTCAAATGATTTTCCGAATAGCTTTTAATGATTAAATGTAATCCACATTCCGACGTAGCGTCAGGGTTCTTGACGAAAAAATGTCGGAATGTGGATTTTTGAAAAATACGGAATGATGAGCTGCGTTATCTTAATAGGAACCCTCTAATTCTGTAAGATATTTTTAACCATGAAGAGACCTTTTATTCCAATGGCAATCGCGCTTGCAGGGGCGGTTGCATTCAATGTTGAGGCCGAAAGAACGGTGACTACTCTCAACGATGGCTGGGAGTTTACGAAAGGACGCCCCGACGCTTCCACGAAGTGGCAGCAGGTGAGAGTGCCCCACGATTGGGCTATCTCGGGCCCGTTCGACCGTAACAACGACCTTCAGACCGTGGCCGTAGAACAGAACGGCGAGACGGAGAAAACTGAGAAGACCGGCCGCACGGGCGGCTTGCCCTTTATCGGTCAGGGCACATACAAGACAGTCTTCGAAGTGCCCGACACAGCCGGACGCAGCGTGGCCCTTATCTTCGACGGAGCCATGAGCAACGCCCATGTGAAGGTGAACGGCGAAGAGGTAATCAATTGGCCCTATGGCTACAACTCTTTCTACGTGGATCTCACGGGCAAAGTGAAACCGGGGGCCAACGATATGGTGGTGGAGCTTGAGAATTTCGAACAGGCTTCGCGCTGGTATCCTGGAGCGGGTCTTTACCGCAACGTTCATCTCGTGAACACCGGCAAGGTACACATCCCCGTCTGGGGCACTTACGTCACCACGCCGAAAGTGAGCGCGCAGGAGGCGTCCGTGCATCTCGAGATGGAGATCGAGGGAGCCGCGAAGAATGAGAAGGTGGAGGTGTCCACACAGATTCTATCGCCGGCGGGTAAGGTAGTGGCCAGCAACAACGGCATTTACGTGGCCCGCGGCCAGAAGTATAACCAGAATTTCCTGGTGGCGTCGCCTGAGCTTTGGAGCCCTGAGAACCCGAGTCTATACACGGCCAAGACGGAGCTTTCCGTAGGAGGTAAGGTGGTGGATAGCTACGAGACGCGCTTCGGCATCCGTAGCCTCGAATATATCCCTGAGAAGGGCTTCTTCCTCAACGGGGAGCCGGTGAAGTTCAAGGGTGTCTGCAACCACCACGATCTCGGCCCGCTCGGCGCGGCCGTAAATCGTTCGGCTCTGCGTCATCAGGTTGAGCTTCTGAAGGATATGGGCGCAAACGCTATCCGCACATCCCACAACATGCCCGCTCCGGAGCTCGTGGAGATTTGCGACGAATTGGGCATGATGATGATGGTGGAGCCTTTCGACGACTGGGGCTTCCGTCCGAAATCGCCCAACGGCTACGGCGCGGTGTTCAATGAATGGGCCGAGAAGGATATGGTGAATATGATTCGTCATTACCGCAACAATCCTTCGGTTGTGATGTGGTCGATCGGCAACGAGGTTCCGAGCCAGTGGGGCCCCGACGGCATGGATGAGCTCACTATGCTTCAGGATATCGTACACCGTGAAGATCCCACTCGCCCCGTGACCTGCGGCATGGATCAGATCGGAGCTGTGATCGACAACGGTTTCGCGGCCGCCCTCGACATACCCGGTTTCAACTACAAGCCACAGTATTACGAGGAGGTCTACGGCAAGTTGCCACAGAAGATGATTCTCGGGTCGGAGACAGCCTCTACGGTTTCGTCGCGCGGGCAGTATTACTTCCCGGTGACCTTCGCTGAGCACAACGTGATTAAACATCCTGAGAACCAGAGCAACAGCTACGACAACGAGACTTGCTCATGGTCGAATACCCCCGATATCGATTTCTTCATGGATGAGCAGCCGTGGGTGCTCGGTCAGTTTGTCTGGACCGGCTTCGACTACCTCGGCGAACCGTCGCCTTACGACACCAACGCATGGCCGAGCCACAGCTCCGTGTTCGGCATCATCGATCTCGCGTCGCTGCCGAAAGACCGCTACTATCTCTACCGCGCCAACTGGAACAAGGACGACGCCACGCTCCACATCCTCCCCCACTGGAATTGGGAAGGACGCGAGGGTGAAGTGACTCCAGTGTTCGTCTACACTTCTTACCCCAAGGCCGAGCTCTTCATCAACGGCAAGAGTCAGGGCGTGAGGGAGAAAAACGATTCTACACTCCAGACACGCTATCGCCTGATGTGGAACGACACTCGCTACGAACCGGGCGAGGTGAAGGTAGTGGCTTACGACGAGAAGGGGAACGTGGCGGCTGAGAAGAGCATACGCACGGCCGGCAAACCGCATCACTTGGTGGCTACCGTCAACCGCGATCGCCTCGATGCCAACGGCGACGACTTGGCCTACATCACGGTGCAGGTGGCCGACAAGGATGGCAATATCGTGCCTACGGATACGCGCCGCGTGAAATATAGCGTGAAGGGGGCCGGTAAATTCGAGGCTACGGCCAACGGCGACCCTACGTGTCTGCTGCCGTTCCAGAATCCGGAGATGGATCTCTTCAGCGGCGCGGCCACAGCCATCGTGCGCAGCGGCGAGCAGCCCGGGGCCCTCACCTTCACCGCCACCGCCAAAGGCCTGAAGCCCGTGACGCTCACCATCCCCGTAAAATGAACCAATTTGAGCAAATAATGGAGCAATTTGGGTGATATGTCAGAAAAATTGGTTAAATTTGCGCCCAATATGCATTGCGATTGAAAGTTTTCAATCAGCGAGGTAAATTTCTGGTGTGAATTTATCCAATTTTCTAATTTAAATATCATTCAAATGAAGCATTTTCTACTATTAGGAATGGCTGCGGCTCTGCTCGGCGGCAACGCCTTGGCACAGGGCCCCGCAGTCAAGAAGATGAACATGGCAGAGAACGCCTTCGAGCAGCTTCGCGCTACGAAGAAGGGTAAGCTCCCTATCAAACGTATGTCTGCCGATGTGCTTAGTCTCAACTCCAAGAGTGTGAATCCCAAAGCCAACGCGCTTAGCCCCAAGCGTCAGGCTCCCCGCAAGAATGTGGCAAAATCTCAGCAGAAAGATGGCTACGTATTCTATGAGAATTTCTCTGATTGGGATGGCGAAGATTGGTTCTGGGTGCCCGAAGGTTGGACTGTAGAGCACTACGGCGATTGCAGCTGGGAAGATGGCTGGCTCCCTCAGATGGCTAATCCCTGGTTGGGAATCGAGGGTGTAGACGGCGACAACGTATTCGGCATTCTCTACTCTATGGATCAGCAGGATGAGTGGCTCATCACTCCCGAAGTGGAGGTGGGCGCCGACATGGAGCTCTCTTATTGGTTCAATCTCGACCCGTTCTGGTTCTACAGCACCGAAAATGTCGACTGGGATCTCTGGGACTATGTCGGCGACAAGATTATTACCTACACTTTCCAGGTTATGATTCAAGAGGAAGGTGGCGAATGGGTAATGCTGCGCGATTATGCTCAGGAATACCTCGACTATACCTTCGACGAGCTTTATGAGATGTCGAACGCTCCCATGCAGAAGCAGACCATCAGCCTCGCTGAGTATGCCAACAAGAAAGTGAAAGTAGGCTTCCGCTATTTAGGCACCGATGGCAACTCAATCTTTATCGATGCCGTAGGTATCGGCTATGCTCCGCTCGAGAATGTAGTCTACATGAGCCCGCTCCACACTCTCTACTATGGTTTGACCAACGACGAGACCTTCTCCTACCTCACCAACGACTATGCTTTCTATCCCGTGTATGCACCCACTACATGGATCAACATGTCGGAAGATGAGGCTACCTATACTTGGACCTACAACGATCCCGAGACTGGCGAGGAGGTAACTTCTGACGATCAGGATGAGCTCAGCGTGACTTACGTGCCCGACTATCGTTCGGAGGCAAGCCTGAAAAACAATTTCTTCTATGCTCCCACGCTTAAGGCAGAGAACGCCATTGGCCAGGCAGCCTCTTATACGGCTCCTTACAAGGCATTCCAGGCCGGCGGTAAGGCTGAGAGAAATTTCGACGGCATCGACTACGAGTTCTCACTCCTGCAGTTTGCGCCTGATGCTCTCGGTCTTGGCTTCGTAGATGTAAGAGACGACTCCCAGGGCGCTTACAGTGTGCCTGTATTCGGCTACAACGAATTTACAGATCAGTACTGGCTCAACTATTCGCTTGGCGGCGAGGAACCCATAGAGGGCGACTATTCTCACCTCATCGGTATCGCCAACCTCTTCGTTCCTTCTGACGAGGCCGACATCGTAGCCAAGGGTATCAGCGTTTACGGCTGGGGCCGCATCTTCCCCGAGGCTCAGCTCACAGCTACAATCTACGCTCTCGACGAGGAGTGGCACAGCGATATCAGCACGTTCACCAAGATCGCAAGCGCGACTATCAGCGGCGACCAGGTGCTCAACAACAGCGGTTTCGATGCAAAAGACTATCTCTTCCTTCCCTTCGTATTCGATGAGCCGGTAGCTTTCCGCGCTACTGACGAGCATCCTGCCTACGTATTCATGCTTGAGGGCTTCAACTCGGAGTATGTAGAGTATTTCGCACCGCTTCAGTCGGTTAAACCCGCTGAATTCGACTATAGCTTCGGCTACATGCTCAACAAGATCGACGTATCTGCCCACACTGGCGGCGAGCCCTACTACTCCTTCAAGTCGATCCGCTACATCGACGAGGATGGCGAGTATGTATTCCCCACGGGCGGCTTCACCATCGGCTTGCTCGCCGAGTATCCTTGGCTTACAGCTGATGTAGAGCAGATCATCATCGGCGAGGATGCTGAGGAGGCCACTGCGGCTCTCGGAAGCTACTACGACGGCTCACAGCTCACGGTTGAGGCACCCGCTGGCCTGACGGCTACTGTTGCCGGCCGCTACAACGAGTGTGTGCTCACCGTAGCCCGCA
This sequence comes from uncultured Sangeribacter sp., assembly GCA_964525735.1. GTDB lineage: Bacteria > Bacteroidota > Bacteroidia > Bacteroidales > Muribaculaceae > Lepagella. The sequence goes on along the minus strand of CAZGJH010000101.1, from coordinate 3,226 downwards.
CCAGCACAGAGGCTGTAGAGGGCAATGTAGTTGTCAAAGGTCCTGGCGTAGAGGTAACTATCCCTGTGAAGGCTGACCTTCAGACTGGCATCAGCGAGATCAACGCCGAGGCAGGCGTGAAGGCTATCTACGACCTCAGCGGCCGTCAGGTAGATGCAACCACCCAGGGCGTCTACATCGTGAAATACAACGACGGCACCGTCCGCAAAGTCACCGTAAAATAATCGGGGCTCAGACGTCAACGTCATTCCAATAAAAATCAAGGGTATGCGCCACACCAGCGCATACCCTTGATTTTTACCATTTAAGTTAAGTAAGTTATTATTCAGACTTGGGATTGATCCAGACTTGGAGAATTACTGCAATTTTACTAAATTTGCACCAAACTTGAGAATTATGAGCGAATTGAAATATCCTGTTGGAATGTCGAGCTTCTCCGAAATTATTGAGGAAGGGTTTGCATATGTCGACAAAACTCAATACATAAAGCCTTTGCTAAGCCAAAGCAAGTTTATCTTCCTAAGCCGTCCAAGACGGTTTGGTAAGAGCCTTTTCGTATCTACTCTCAAGTCATTCTTTGAGGGTCGCCGAGACTTATTCAAAGGGTTGGCAGCTGACTCAATGGATCTTGATTGGACCCCCTATCCCGTGTTGAGATTCGATTTGAACTCAGAAGACTTTTCAGTTGAAAATGGGCTGATCAATTTGCTCAGCCGCCTTCTTGGGGAGTACGAGAAAGAATACGGTATGACCGAGGTAGCAGCCACAATCGCAGGAAGATTCTCTCAGCTCATAAGGCACATAGCGGAAACAACCGGAAGAAAAGTGGTGATTCTTGTTGATGAGTATGACAAACCTTTGTTTGATATTCAAAAATATGAAGATATTCTGGAGAAAAACCTAAGGACTTTGAAAAGTTTCTTCGGCAATCTCAAATCGATGGACGATTATATCCGCTTCGCCTTTATCACTGGGGTGACTCGCTTCAACAAGGTGAGTATCTTCAGCGACCTCAACAATCTCAAAGACATATCAATGGCAAATGAATATGCCGAGATATGCGGATTGACTGAGGAAGAACTTCTCAGGGAATTTCGTCCTGGAATTGAGACATTATCAAAATCACTTGGCGAGGATTTCAATCATACTCTCAGGAATCTTCGACATTATTACGATGGATATCTTTTTGTTTCCAGTGGATTGCGGCTATACAATCCATACAGTGTCCTTAGTGCCTTGGATTTAAAAGAAATCGATCCATATTGGTTTGATACAGGCACCCCATCTTTTCTTGCAAGATGGGTAAAGGAGAACGGTCTGGAACCATGGGATCTCAATGATGTGCAGGCCACAAAGAAAGACCTGATTTCTATCGGGTTTGACCAGTATAATCCAGTGCCCCTGATGTTTCAATCAGGTTATCTTACCATTGACAGCTATGATAGCGAGTCGCAACTCTATACCCTTCGCTTTCCGAATCATGAAGTTGAAACAGGGTTCAGAAAAAGGATAACCGAGGCCTCGAGTTCGAAATCAAGAAAATTTGATAATTTCTAAAATATTTGTAAAATAAGTATTTGTAAATAAGATTTGAGGAGCCCATCTCATAGCGATGCAGGCTCCTCAAATCTTATTTATCTATTCGGTAAAACGAATCTGATATTTTGCAAGATTTTGGTTCATTTTACGGGGATTGTGAGCGTAACGGGGTGCTGTGGAATATACAGGTACTGATCAAGTTGTCCCTAACCATCGTCAGGATGATATTTTAAGGTGGGAGTGAGTAAATCAATTTGCCGAGCCGAAGATAATATAAATGACATATTATAGTGAAATGCATACGCAATGCTTGTAACTTCTTTAATATCATTTGCTTCGTTCCCTCGGTTTACTACTATTGATCCGGAGGCGGAGCGTTCTGCTTGGCTCTCGCCTTATCTCTACTGTAACGGCTATCCGGTCAATAACAGTGATCCGGATGGACGGCATATAATGGTGAAGGAAATCAGTGAAAATTATTATGAGGTAATTGGTGGGGAGCTTGATGGCGATCTCAACGTCTATGTGTACACTCAAGATGACAAAGGTGCGTATACAGTCCGGGGACGCTCCATAGGCCAAACACCTACAGAAACCTCTTTTTATGACAGTGATAAAAGGAAGAAGGTAAAAAGAAAGATGGACGATTCGGAATGCTGGCAAGTGGGTTCGAAAATCGATATGAATGATATGAGTGGCCAGGCATTTCTTTCAAATTTGATAGCTGATACTCCGTTGTTACCTGAATACATGGATAAAGCCAGAGGCTACCATCCCTTTGATTTCAAGAGAACAAACGGGACTTCTGATGCTACTGAAGCATTAGATGTCTATAGAGGTATGCCATTCAAGATGGGTAAAGGTAGTGACTACTATATTGGCTCTGCTCGTGACATAGGCAATATAGGAGCTGGATATGTAGCAGCGGCCAATGGATTACCCTATCTCATTTCTCGAATAGGCTTCGATATGTACCAATTTAAAAGTAATTTTCAAATTGAAGGCATTTCAACAATAAACGCAGAGCAATTTGGCTATCATTGGGGCGTTATAATGAATAGTGATGCGGCTCGAAAGAAGAGTCTCGGCAGATCTTTTGACCAACTTTTGAATTATATGAAAATAAATCCATAATTTAGTTAGTTCTATAATTAATAAATATTTATGAAACAAGAAAAAAATATTGAAGTAAATAGAACCGAGAGTAAATCGAGTGTTTATAGACTGGTTGTTGTTTACGCCTGTGTGGGGATGTTTCTAATCTTTTGTGGAGGCTGCCAATTCATTTTTGGTACATCAGCTGATGAGAAGGAGCATAAGAGCACAGATAGCTGTTCCGTTACCTATAAGATTGGGGGGGAGGATGCTGAGTATGTCACGTATGAAAGGATAGACGTTAAGAGTTTTAAGATCAGTTTCCACTCCACTCCAGAATATTCAGACGCAGATTATATCATCACTACGAATAATCGTGGAATGGCCTATCCTACTTTGATGTGGACTTATCTTACAGGGGAGAAAAGGCAAATCTTTTTGAGAAATCATGATGCGGGTGCTTTCTGGGTAGATACCATAGTAAGTCATCACTATGAGTTCCTAATCAATCATGATCTTTTGAGAAATGATACGGTAAAGACCCTTGATGATATACACCGCGCTCAAGAATGGAGCGCAGCTCTTTGGGAAC
>CAZGJH010000100.1:0-9240 GCA_964525735.1 uncultured Sangeribacter sp. | reverse complement strand
ACGGAGAGGCCGAGGGAGGCAGTCCAGGAGCGGACACGATAGTCGGCCGTGAAGGTCTGGCTCTGACCAAGAATATTCTTCGTGGTGTAGCTTGCGCCATTCTCGCCGAGGCCTGCTACATACATGCCCGCTACATTGATACCTAAGCAGGGAATCGGACGGAAGGTCAAACCGAGCGTCGGCTCAATCTTCGTCATGCCTGGAGTCTCCGGATTGTAGAAATGCTTGTCGACGGGCGTGAAGTCGATCATCAAGCCCGCGCGGAGATCAAGACGACTGGTCGCCTTCCATTCAACGCCACCTCTTACGAGCCACGAGTCGTGGTAGTTCTTCTCAAGATGCTGGTCGAATTGCGACGCTCCATCAAACGCAATGTCGAGATATTTGTAAGCACTCCAGAAAGTAAGCTGCGCCTCAAGGTCGGTCACGACGCGGTCGTTGTGCCACGAAAGACCGAAGCCGAGCGACGCTGGCAGAGGCATCTCCGCTTTGAAATCGGTCTGTGCAATCCCGCCCAACTGACTTGACAGAATTGCCTGAATCGTAGGGTCTGACGTGCCGTAAGTCACCTCCGTCTGTCCCGCTTTCACCTTCATCATAGTCTTCGAGCGGAAATTTACGCCCACGGTCAAGTTGGCCGGAAGATCGTACATCGCGCCGAGGTTTACACCGCACGCCAGACTCGCCTTACCCTGAAGATGAGCCGAGACGGGAGTGATTTCGGGGGTAGGATACTGCAGGCCGAGCGCTCCGAGCATCGCGCTCAGTTCGCGTCCGCTCAGAAGGCCCTTGTTGAGGTTGACCGATCCCCAGGTGACGGTAAGACCGGCGCCTACCGACAGACCGGGAATTATCTTCCATGCGATAGTGGGCTGCACAGTGAAAGTAGACAGCTTAACCGACTGATTGAGAGTGGCTCCAGGCCAGTTGTCGGTCCAATTGATCGAACTTCCGTAGGGTGTATACACCGACACGCCGGCCTTCAGGAAATCGTAGATATTGAATGCGGCGAAAACGCTGAAGGGGGTGGAAGGGTCGCAATCGGTGGTATACTTCTTCCCGTCCACAGTGGCCGAAGCTGTCGGCTGGATAGCGTTGAACGACGCGGAGGCCTGGAAACTATCGTCCATGAAAGCCATGCCCGCAGGGTTAAAGAACTGGCTCTCTGCGCCTAACTTCATGGCGAAGCCCGTGTGGCCCATGCCGAGCTGGCGTGTGCTGAGAGAATTTACCTGATAGCCCTCGGCCAAAGCTGCCGAGGCGGCCAGAAGAGCCGCGCCTACCAGCGCACTCTTTCGGATGTCAGTAAGGTTCATAAGCATTGTTAATAGTGGTGCCCTCCCGTTGTGAAGCCCGCCACGGCCTCTCGCTGAGACAGCACCTGTGAAATCTGCGGCAAAGTTAATGCTTTTATCCCAAATATGCCCAATAAATTTCCAAAAATTTCTTTTTAATTGGTCTATAATTCGGATTTTGTGCCTAAAATGCCTTCATTTGTCTTCCACGCGAAGCCATTTATTATTTTTGCATCATGATTTCACCCATTCGGATTATTCAGGAGCAACGTCAGCTCCTTCAGATTGAATATGAGGCCGAGAAGGCCGCTTTCTCACAGCTTTCAGGCAAAATCGGATTGGTGCGCCTTGTCGAACGAGGCAACGCCTGGATGCCCCTTTCGATAGGGCGCAGCTACTATAACTCGCTCAATCAGCGTGTTGTGGAGGTGTCGCGACGCGAGCCAACCGACGATGATGATGCCGACGACCATAACTTCGAGTATGGTCGGCCTGTGGCATTCTTCACGCTCGCGCATGAATTTGACGATCGTCCGCGGTTCCCGTTCACAGGCACCGTGAGCTATGTCGATGCCAACAGGATGGTTGTGGCCATACCTGATTCGGCCGATCTGTCGCTGCTCGCCGCCGCTCCAATAGCAGGCGTAATGCTCTCGTTTGACGAGACTTCGTATCGCACGATGTTCGAGGCTCTCGACTACGCCATGAAAGCGAAAGGCCGACTCGGCGAGTTGCGCGATTTGCTCTACTCACGCCGTAAAGTCGGTGAACTCGCTTTCGCCCCGCTCCGCTTCCCATACCTCAACAAGACGCAAGAGGGAGCGGTGAATAAAGTGCTATACGCCAAGGATGTAGCGATCGTCCACGGTCCTCCGGGCACAGGAAAGACCACTACACTCGTGGAGGCGATAGCCGAGACGCTGAGACGCGAGAGCCAGGTGCTCGTATGCGCTCAAAGCAACATGGCTGTCGACTGGATTTGCGAGAAACTGGTAGACCGCGGAGTGCACGTGCTTCGCCTCGGCAACCCTTCGAGGGTCAACGACAAGATGCTCGGATTTACCTACGAACGCCGTTTCGAGGCGCATCCCGACTACCCGACGCTGTGGAGCATACGCAAAGCAATCAGAGAGTTGCAGGGTGCGCGGCGACACGGGTCAGACCAATGGCATCAGAAGATGGATCGCTTGCGTAGCAGAGCCACCGAACTGGAGATTCGTATCAATGCCGATCTCTTCAACTCGGCTCACGTAATCGCCTCGACGCTCGTAGGGAGCGCAAGCCGATTGCTCGAAGGAAAGCGTTTTTCGACACTCTTCATCGATGAAGCGGCTCAGGCGTTGGAAGCGGCCGCGTGGATACCGATGCGCCGTGCCGGACGCGTGATCTTGGCCGGCGATCATTGTCAGTTGCCGCCTACCGTAAAATCATTTGAGGCGATGAAAGGTGGCCTCGGGAAGTCGCTGATGGAGAGGCTTGTGGAGTTGCATCCAGAAGCCGTCACGCTTCTCACCACGCAATATCGTATGAATGAGGAGATCATGCGTTTTTCGAGCGATTGGTTTTACAGTGGGGCGATGCAAGCGGCTCCCGAAGTGCGTTGGCGCGGTATCCTGGATTACGACACGCCAATCGAGTGGGTGGACACGGCCGGGCTTCGTCCCGCCACTGCCGCCGAAACTGAAGAGGAGCCCGACGTATTTCGCGAGGCGTTGGCCGGTTCGGGACGTATTAACCGCGATGAGGCTCTCTTCTCGCTGCTGACGTTGCAGAATTACATCGAGAAAATCGGCAAACAGCGTTTTCTTGACGAACGCATCGACGTAGGTCTGATATCACCTTACCGTGCACAGGTGCAATACCTGCGTCATCTACTTAAGCGCACTCCTTTCTTTCGGCCATTCAGGCATTTGATCTCCGTAAACACTGTCGACGGTTTTCAGGGGCAGGAGCGCGACGTGATCATGATCTCCCTGGTGCGCAGCAACGACGACGGCAACATCGGTTTCTTGCGCGATCTGCGCCGCATGAACGTAGCCATGACGCGCGCCCGCATGAAGCTCATCATCGTTGGCGATGCCACGACCCTGAGCCACAACCCCTTCTATCGCAAGCTCCACCAACACATCCAGAGCCTGCAGGAGAAATAAAAAATCACCGATTTTTGGCAGAAAGGTTGTTCATGTCAAAAATAAATTGTAATTTCGCATTGCAGACCGCATCGCAGAAGCCTCGGTCAAGGGGAAGAGCGGTGAGGGTCGGCAAGACATAATTAAAAAAAGCGTTTACTCGACGCTCTTTCTTGACGGTTAGGAATCTGGTAAATTTCAATCTCGGTCAGGAATGAGACAACGGTAGATGCCCTGTGGATATGTATATTCGGCGACAGCATGCGCGCGAGCGTAGGCTGCCGGTGTATTTACATATATTCGCGTGAGGCTTCTGCGTTGTCCATTCAACTGAGATGGGCATTACCAGAGCCTCTAACCGTGGGATGGACAACAAGTATGGCTCTCACGCTTTTTTTGTAGACTTTTGTAGAGCGACTTACCTCTTTATTCAAAAACAACTTAATCATGAGACTATCGTTGTCCATCGTTAAACGTCTGATATTGCTGCTTTTAATATTGCTGAATTGTCTGATGGCCACAGCTGCCGCTCCAGATAATTCAAGCTCTATACGCACAGACAAGAATTTGTTCTATCGCATACCCAAGCAACCTGAAATCATCGACAACTATCTTTACTCCATCTTCTTCAGTAATGACAAGAAAATCTACAATCTCAAAGGTTTTGATATTGTCAAGGCTCCGATGAAGGTCAGTTCATTCAAGGTTAATCCGGCTGGCCATTCCGTGGCGGCTATTATATCAAACGGAAAGCAAACCTATGTTGAAGTCTACGATTTAAATTCTCAGAATCACCGTCTTGCCCAACTCACAGAATACTCCAACCCATCTGCTATTGCTTATTCATCAGATAGCCGACTATTGGGTGTGGCCGACGGAATGACACTTAACTTACTTGACTCCCGTAAGATGATCCCACAAGCTGAGGTGGAGCTCTCGTTTGTCCCGGAGATGCTTGCTACTTCTCCGGCCACACCTTTTATAGCTTCAGCCGCGGGGAACAACATCGAGATTATCAGCACGGAAAATCCTCGTGTAGTGCAACGTTTTTCTACACCGATGCCCGTAGTGGCAATGGCCTTCGATCCACTTGGCGAGAAATTCGGTGCGATAAGTAAGGAGGGGAGAATGTATGTCTACGACGGACATACATTTGAGTTGCTCCACGACAGGCAGATACCGGCAAATGCCACATCTCTTTCTTTTCATCGAGATGGGAAATATGTAGCCGTGGCCAACAATGACAGCAAAATCACATTCGTGAATTTGATTGAATTATCGGATACAACTTCTATTTCCGATCCTGATGGCTCTCTGAGGGAGGCTCGTTTCATTCGAGATGGAAAGAATGCCGACTTTATTGCCTATACTTCGCCCACGGCTTTGAAATATAAGCGAATATCAGGCTTCACTCCTAACTATACCAGGATGCTTGAAGAGGAACTCAATGCACGAATGGCCGCCTGGTCGAAGATGCAACCCTTCGAGACAGAGGAGGAATATGCCGCACGTGTCAACGAAGAGACTAAGACTCGCCAGAAGCAGCTCTTTGCCAACGAGATTGCCACGAGTCTTGCAGGTGATCTTATGAGTCATGCCGATGTCACACTTGGAAGTTATAATCCGGAAAGCGGATTGTTGGCCCTCAGTATCGCAGGGATGCCAAACGTCTACTTGCCGGTGCCCAAGGAGGAAGCAGCTTTCTTCGGAGATGGCAGTAATCTCGAATTCCGCAATGTGGTATATGGCCTTACACCTGACGATAAGTTTGAACTAATTTTCGCCGAGGTGTACAACCCGACAACGGGCAAATCTTACATTTTCGATAATCTCGATCGGCAGAGTCTCGATTTCTTGGCCACAGACGATGCATTCATTTCCTTGGAACTTCTTAGGCAGACCAGTCTTGAGGATGCCCGACTTCAAGATATCAAAGATGATATCGTGGCAAAGGCTAAAGAGCGCAGTATCATCACAGATCATACACATATCGCTGTTAGTGCCGATGTAGTTTCCGATTACAATGAAGCAGGACAGAGAATTAATAATTATAAGGTTGACTTTGAATATACTGTAGATCCCGACTTCTCTGTACACGAGGATTTTCCTGCGGGCAAATATCGTATAGCCGATTCCCCCGCAGCGAGTTCGATGCTTCAGATTGTGGCTAAGGCTTTTGAAACCGACTTCGCTCAATATGTGAAACCCGGAAGCCGTCTTGTAATAAATCTTACTGGAACTGCCGATGCTCTACCCATAAAAAGTGTGATTGATTATGATGGGCAGTTTGGTGATTTCGATAATGAGCCATGCCGTATCGACGGAGATCTGACTAGTGTTAGTGTCAATTCCGCCGATGGAATTCGTAATAACAATCAACTTGCATTCGTCAGGGCACAAGCCGTGAGAGATAACCTCGAAAAGGGAGTGCCGGCACTTTCAGATATGAAAGTGAGCTATAATACGAGTATTGGCGTGAGCAAAGAGAAGGGCAGCTCTCATCGACGTATAAAAGTTTCATTTCTCTTCATAGATGCTTTTTAATACAATCTAAACATATTATTTACATGAAATTAAGATATATAATCTTCAACTTACTTCTTGTAGCGTTTCTTTCTGCGAATGCTACTCTTGAGACAGCTGACAAATACTTTGAAGCCTTCCGTAGCGTGGCTGCAAAAGGTGAGCCAGACGGGGCAGCCTACGGGCAGTTGCGTCAGGCGTATGCCGACTATGTGGAGGTGTTTCGCAACGCAGAATCAGGGTCGGCCGATTGGAAGAAGGCAAAAACTGCTTTGAAAGATATATTCCCAGATCTCAGAAGAGCTGCCTATTTTTATGCTCGTGCCAACGATCAGGCTATGGTGTTGAGATATGCCTCCGATTACATAGATCTCTCCTTGTTGCCGGGTATGGGCGATGAGCGGCTGCAGGAGTCGAACGGCTATCCTATACTTGCACATCTTGCAGCCACCAACATATTCAATCGTAAAGACTATCAGAACGCTATCAAATATTTTCAGGCATATCTCTCCTCCGGCCATGCCGACCATCGGGAAACGGCTTTCGAAGGGCTTGCGAGAAGTTATTATGAACTCCGTAATTACGACAATGCCATCTATATAGCGACACAGGGTGCTGAAGCTTTTCCCAACAATTGGAATATGCTGATTATCGGTATAGAGGCTTGTGGACGAGCAGGGAATGATGCGAAGATGGAACCCCTTCTGAATGCTGCTCTCGCCTTGCAACCCAATCATAAGAGTCTGAGGGAGTATAAAGGAAAGATGCTGGAGAGAATACATCGTTATGAAGAAGCCTCGCAAGTGTTCAAGGGTTTATATGATGAGAATGATTCCAGTCTTGACTACGCTTGTCATTATGCCTTCGACACGTATAATGCTGCAGTAGCTCGTTATCTGGCAGATAGGGAAGATCCTCAAGCAATCCAGATGTTTTCAACATCAATTCCCCTGCTTGACATGATTCTTTCCAATTCGCCATATGCAGTCAACGTAGCTCATGCACTTGCCGTATGTTACAGCTTGACAGGCGAAAAAGATAAATTGGCAGATACAAACTCCACACTCACGGCATTGCGTGCTCCACAAGTTACAGAGGGGGCTTCTCCGTCGCAAGAAACCCAATATATGCCTACTGCCAACTACACACCGGTTGAGGATAACTCTGGGGTGGCCGACGAACTGCTGTCGGATGTGGATATCAACATACCCATTGCTACGACATCACGTCCGAAGACTTATGTAGTAGTGATTGGTAATGAGAATTATAAGTATTTCTCAGATGTAGATTATGCGATACGCGATGCCTCCACGTTTGCTGAGTATTGTCGAAAGACGTTGGGTGTGCCTGCTGAAAATATCCGCGAACGTTACGATGCCACTTTGTCGGAGATTCGAGAGCCTTTGAGGTATCTTTCAGAAAAGACGAAGATGAATCCTGGAGAGCTCGACCTCATAATCTATTACGCAGGTCATGGGGTGCCTGATGTTTCGCGTGGCACTGCCCATATCCTTCCTACCGATGCTTCCGGCACGGATTTCGAGTCGTGCCTGGAACTTGAAACCCTCTACGCTATGCTTGATGAAATGCCCGCGAAGAATGTCACAGTTTTCCTCGACGCTTGTTTCAGCGGAGCTACGCGAGGCAACGAGATGCTGTTCAAAGAACGCTTTGTGGAGTATGAAGTAGAAGATATCGTTGCTAAAGGTAATACAGTGATCTTCAGTGCTACCACAGGTAAACAGACAGCAATGGCCTATGATGATCAGCATCATGGTTTCTTCACCTATTATCTTTTGAAGCATCTTCAGGATAGCAAAGGTGATATCACCTTGGGAGAGCTTGGAAAGAACCTTGAAAAGGATGTCAAGAATAAATCTTACGACATCAAGAACAAGGCTCAGACTCCGACAGTAAAGGCATCTCCAGCTCTGGGTGACTCTTGGCAGTCTCGTCATCTTTAATAATCTCAATATGAAACAATATATTAAAACCATACTTGGGTGCATTTTGATTGCAGGAGCCTTTGTTGCCAATGCCGACGACAAGGTGACGGCAACAGGTCATTACTACGCACCGCTTTCAATGCCTCCCCTGAAAGCACGACAGGAAGCTATTAACAGGGCTCAAATTGATGCTATCCGCAATGCTTATGGAACGAGTGTGTCTGAAACTAGCCTGATAATTCAAGGTAACAGTGGAGCCGGAGAGCGTGATGATTATTTCGCTGTTGGTGAATGTGATGTTCGCGGTGAATGGATCGAGACGATAGGCGACACTATCTGGAACATCGTTCCGCGAGAGCGAGAGACCCTCTACGAGGTTACTCTGAAAGGGCGTATCCGTGAGATAAAGGGCGGACGTGCCGATCTTGATGTTCGTCTGTTGTATAATGGCACCGATAAGGAGCGGAATATGATCCGGAATGCCACTTACCAGGTTGGAGATTACATGTATATTTACTTTAAATCGCCAATCGATGGTTACCTCGCTTGCTATTTGGGTGATGATGACGAAGCGATGACAATGCAGTGTCTTGTGCCGTATGATGGAATGAGAGAAGGAGTTTTCCCGGTAGAGGCAAATAAGGAATATATACTTTTCTCACGCGACGATGCAGAAGAGAATCTGCGGCCTTATACACGTCGGTTGAAGATGAATGCACATGGCGATGCTGATATAAATCAGGTCTATATCATTTTTTCACCTAACAAATTTATCAAGGCTTCCGACCATGATGACACTTCGAGAATGGTAATTGATCCGAAGACCGGTAAGGAGTTGAGCTTGATGCCTCGTCGAGCTGATTTCGCCACTTTCCAAAAGTGGCTTGCCAAGAACAGGAAGCATGACCAGGATCTTCAGATTATCAAGACACTGATAACAGTAAACAAATAAATAACCCTTACAACAATTAATATGAAAAAGGTATTAACTCGAATTTTCCTTCTTCTTATCGTTATGTCTGCCTTTGCCGTGCAGGCTCAGGAGAAGCAGGATTTTGCTCCGACACGTGTGATCAAAGGAGCGGTGATTGATAAGAATGGTAATCCGTTGCCAGGCGCCACTGTGCGTGCCACTGGAGGCGCAGAGGTAGCTACTACTGATGCTGATGGCACTTACTCCATCGAGGTTCCTTTCTGGCTTAAGAGTCTTACTGCCTCTTATCCTGGCCTACGTGATCAGAAGCTGAACACCACTGACAAGACTATCACCATCTTCACGCTCAAGCCTCTCTACCGCACCTATGGCTTCGTCAATCTGATGTTTGCCAACGTCTGGCAAGTAAATCC
>CAZGJH010000099.1:0-9501 GCA_964525735.1 uncultured Sangeribacter sp. | reverse complement strand
TGAGCCATTACCATATGTGCCTCCAGATAGCACGTGCCGTGCGCCGCCTGCACGCGGCCGGTCTGGCACATTCCGACCTCTCCTACAAGAATGTGCTCGTAGACCCCGAGACGGGGAAAGCAGCCGTGATCGACTGCGACGGACTCGTAGTGCCCGGCAAATATCCACCCGACGTGGTGGGCACCCCCGACTTCATCGCTCCCGAAGTGCTCCAGACGCGCAGCCTCAAGCTCGGCGACCCCAACAAGAAGCTGCCGAGTATACAGACCGACCGCCACGCCCTCGCCGTGCTCATCTACATGTATCTGCTCAACCGCCACCCTCTGCGCGGCGGAAAGGTGAACGACCTCGACACGGCCCGCGACGAGGAGCTCTCAATGGGTGAGAAGGCTCTATTTATCGAGCATCCCACCGACAAGAGCAACCGCCCGAAGGTGCAGAATCTCGCACCCTCCGAGCTGCCGCAAGGCGACATCACGAAGCGCCCCTACACAATGTGCGGCCCCTATCTGAAGGAGCTCTTCGACCGCGCTTTTATCGACGGCCTACACGACCCCTCGAAGCGCCCCACGGCCGACGAATGGGAAACGGCCTTGGTGAAGACCACCGACCTCATACAGCCCTGCCAGAATCCCAACTGCGAGGCCCATTGGTTTGTGTTCGACAACACTACCAAGCCCAAATGTCCCTTCTGCGGCACAGAGTATCACGGCCAGCTCCCGGTGCTCAACCTCTACTATTCACCCTCCCACGGCAAATTCCTTCCAGAGAACTACCGCCTGATGGTATACGACAAGCAATCGCTCTATATGTGGCATGTCAACCGTTTCGTGACGCCCAATGAGCGAATAAAGCCCGAAGACAAGAAGCCCGTGGGCGACTTCCACTTCCACAATGGCAAATGGATCTTGATCAACCGCCGTCTCCCCGACATGTGGGACGTCACCGAGCAGCCGAAACGCCAGATAAAGGTGGGAGAGTATGTCGAGCTGACTGAAGGACGCAAGATCCTGCTCTCAGGCGAGGATGGAGGGCGACTGATTGTGGTGCAACTCGTAAAAAACTAAAAACGCTCAAGAACATAACAGAAAGCCTTGAATACAAAACAGAAAGCCTCGGTTCCCGCAGAACTTGGAAACCGAGGCTTTCTGTTTTGTATTGAGTTTGATTTTGTAGTCGGGAGTTACATTACGGTGAAGAGGTCGGAGCCGAAATCGATGTTGGCCGTGCCGCCCACGCTCACTGTAATCGGGGTGGTGTTGGTGATGATTTGCTCATTGACATGCTCGCCATTCTCTACGGAGTATCTCACAGCCTTGATGGTGTAATCGCCAGCCGGGAGAAGCACCATAGTGGCGCTCACGCCGCTGCCGCCGGTAGCGGAGGGTGAAGAGATAGTCTGCGGCATAACGTAGATGGGCTCGCCATCGGTGTTGGTGGTGTTGCGCCAGAACTTGATGTCGCCGACGTAATAAGATCCTGCGGAAGTATTTCGCACAATCGCGCTGCCCGTAGCCATACGATTCGGAGGCGTAAGCGGGAACTTGAAGGTAGACTTGCTCTGGCCAACAGAGTTCTCAAACTCCTCGATGGTCATCTTTCCTTCCGTAATCCACTGATATGCCTGATAGATCGGATTTACGGCCACCTGCATATAGAGCTTCTCCTTAGACGTTTCATCAACATCGGTGACGCGCCAGATCCAAGAATACTTGAAGGTGATGTCGCCCGTAGCGGCATCAGGCACAGGGGTGATGGTGAGATTGTCGGTGGCGCCGGGCAAGCCGTTGACAAGGAGCGAGTAAGCCACGTTGGCTGTGCCGCTGTTGTTTTTCAGCTCGATGCCGGGCAGAGTCTCCTCGGCCTGGTTTTTCCAGATCCAGTTGTTGAAGGTGGTCATGCGGTCGTTGTCCTTGCCGTCGGGCACACCGCCGGAAACAGTGGCGTCGAGATTCCATTCGAAGCCAGAATCGTAGGTGGCAGCGTCGGGCATGCTTGCAGGCTGGGGAGCCGCGCCATTGGCGAAGGCAGCAGTAGCCATCTCAACGTAATTGCCATTCTCCTTGCGCAGAAGATTTGCCGTGACGTCGCAGCTGTTGAGATAGAAGCCGCAGATCTGAGCCAATTCGTTGCCACGGCGACGTGTCCAGAGACCATTGTTCATCGGAGCGTTGTGGAGCGTCATTTCGGCCTCCACAGCATAATACTCCCCTTCCACGTTGCCGTCGAAGACACGGAGAGGATAGATGTTGTAGCTTACGTTGGCGGTAGTGGTGAGCGAGAGCTGCTCAGGATTTGCCCAGTGGCCGTCGATAAGCTTCTGCTCGTCGAGGGCGATCTTGAAGGTGTGGGTTACGTTCTGAGGCATAAAACGCTTCTTGATCTCCTTTGTGCGGAGGTCGACGCCTCTGATAGCGCTTCCGGCCACCTTGTTGACCCAGCCGCAGAAATGGAACAAGGGGATATCCTCGTCGTCGATTCCATCCATGCCATGGAGCGAATAGTAGGTGCCACGGTTGTTGAAGCCGTAGATGGCGCAGGCCTCGTTCTTCTCGGGGCCGGCATAGAAGATGTCGTTGCGTTCGCTCCAATCGGCCACTACGGAGCCGTCGGGATTGAACACGGCGATCAGGGCGCCTCTCTCGTAGGCCTTTGAAAGGAGAGCCTCGTTCTCCTGGATAGCGGCGCTTTCGATCACGATCACCTTGGCATCGTCGGGGGCGACGATATCAGTGAAACAAGCCTTGATGTCGGCGTCGGAGCCGCCGAAGTTACCGATAAAAGCGGTAGGGGCCGTCACCTCCTCGATATCGGGGTGAGCGGCGGGATCAGCGGGAGTGACAATCTCAAAGTCTTCATTGATGACAGGGTTGTCGCTATGGCATGATGGCAATGCGAGCAAAGCCATTGAGGCGCATAGACCCGTTGTAAGTGATGACAGATTCTTTTTTCGTCTCATTATATTTTGTCAACTATACTAATGTCTGTTGTTGTTGTTCCCCCGTAGGGTTAGTCTTGAAATGACAGATACCTTTATAGAAATTTATCACGACAAGTATAACGTACAGAGAAGGCTCAAAATTTCTTCAGTGCGCGTAATATTATGCAAAATTAGTAAAATATTCGGGTAAAAACAATTTTTGGCCCGAATAGAATTCGAATTCCATTCGAAAAGCATTTGAATCGTGTTCGAATTGTGTTTGAATTCCGCCTGAATTGCACGTTGGGGCCCGATTATTTGTGCATTCGCCGTTTTTTGATTAGCTTTGTGAAAAATTATCTAAGGAATCTCCAAAAAATAACTTGTGACAGTTTATTCGTCTTGTCGGTTATTTTTGATTTACTTTCACGTTACATAGCCCGCTATGCGCCTTAAAGTTAAATCAAAAATTCCTCAACAATCCTTCATAAACTTTGTCCCAACTTATTTTTTTACGATTCCTAAGTCTGTTTGATGATATGATTATAGGATACGATGCCAAAAGAGCCGTAAGCAACATGACCGGTCTGGGTAACTACTCGCGCCTCGTGATAGAGAGCATAGCCGAGGCTTATCCCGACTCGCGGCTCTTGCTCTACACCCCCAAACTGAAGGAGAATCCGCGCCTGGCCACTATCGAGGCTATGCACAACACCGAGTTCAGGCTCCCTGCCCCATCGGGGTTCTCAGGAAGCCTTTGGCGCACCTTCGGCATAACCAATTGCTTGCAAGCCGACAAAGTGGCGCTCTACCACGGCCTGAGCAACGAATTGCCCCTCAACATAGCCGCTTCACATGTGCCCTCGGTGGTGACAATCCACGATGTGATATATCGCAGGCTCCCCGAAGAATACGGGGCTATCGACCGCAAATTGTATGATTTCAAATACGGGAAATCGTGTGTCAACGCCACGCGGATAATAGCCATCAGCGAGCGCACGAAACAGGATATCGTGGAGTATTACGGTGTAAGTCCTGAAAAGATCGACATCATCTATCAGGGCTGCTCCCCCACATTCTCCACCCGTCTCTCCCCCGCCAAATTAGAGGAGACAAGACGACGCCTTGGGCTCCCCGACAGATATGTGTTGCAGGTGGGCACGATAGAGCGGCGTAAGAATCTGGAGCTCATCGTGAAGGCTCTCCCTTCGCTCCCGCAGGATGTGAAACTCTTGGCAATAGGGCGCGACCGCAAAGGCTACAAAGGCCGCGTGGAACGCATCGCCCAGGAGCTCGGCGTGACCGATAGGATAGTGTTTCGCGACAACATCCCCTTCGCGGAGCTTCCGGCCGTGAATCAGTTGGCCGAAGTGGTGGTATATCCTTCGCGTTACGAAGGTTTCGGACTGCCGGTGCTTGAGGGGATCACGAGCGGCCGACCTGTCGTGGCCGCCACAGGTTCATGTCTTGAAGAGGCTGGTGGCGACGGGGCGCTCTATGTAAATCCCGACGACGCCCGTCAGTTGGCCGAGGCCGTCAACAGCTTGCTCGCCGATTCTCAGTTGGCCAAGCAACTGATTGAGAAGGGGCAGGAGCACACCAAGCGGTTTGGCTCCTCACGGTTTGCCGAAGAATTGATGGCCGTCTACGAGAAAGCGATCTCCACCTTCGGTCAGAGCGAGAAGCGGCGCAATTAGAGCGGCTCGCGGCGCAATTAGAGCGGCTCGGTGTAGATGGCCTGGATCTTCGCGAAGAATACGTCGTAGCTGAAACGCGAGCGAAACGTAGCGAGAGCCTTCTGGCCCATCTGGCGGCGGAGCTCAGGATTGTCGGCTATCTTTTTGAGAGCCGAGGCGAGAGCGGCCACATCGTCGGGGGCTACCAGGAAGCCATCCACGCCGTCGGTGATAATCTCCGGTTGCGCACCGTTGTCGGTGGTGATTACGGGGCAACCCTGCGACATGGCCTCGATGATGGTGAGGCCGAAAGACTCCATAGCACGCGAGGGGAGGATGCAGCACTCGGCCCGGCGTATCTCGCCGAAGACATCGGCCACGAAGCCAGCCCACTGAATCTTCTCGGCCACTTTCAGCGATGAAGCAAGGGCCTTCAGTTCATCAATATATGCGGCATCGCCTGTGCCCACTATCCGGAGCCTGACATTCGCGTCGGAAATCTGAGCTAACGCACGGATGAGCGTATCAATCCCCTTCTCGGGCGATATGCGGCCGATGTAGAGAAAGGCTCCATCGCCGGGGCGCTCCGAAGCGACGGAGGCGTCAGGAACGACGATGCTGTTGTGCACCACCCGGATCTTCCCTTCGTCGATGGGCGGACGGCTGTCAAGAAATTCCCTCTTCGCCTTTTCGGATACGAAAATCAGCTTATCGATAGCTCGGTAGATGCCCCGCCAACGCAGAGAGCCCTTCCCTCTCTTGACGAGATGACGCGTGCATATCAGCCGGATACGTTTTCTCTTACCGACAATCTTTTTCGCGCGCGCCACAAGCTCGGCATCCTTGAAAGTGTGTACGTGGACCACTACCTCCTCTTCCGGATACGACTTGATGAGGCGAGCCAAGCGGAGAGGAGTCGTGACGTCGAACAGTCCGCCTAAAGGAGCCTTCACAAGGGCTACGGGCAGCTCGCGGAAATGCTTGTCGATCTCCTCCTGGCCGCGCGTCACGACGGCTACCTCGTCGCCATTCGCTGCGGAACGCCGACAGAGATCGTAGGCGTAGCGTTCGCCGCCGCCCCAAACGTTGTTTCTCACCAAATGTACAATCCTCATCGCGTAAATGTGTTTTTTCGATTCAAATCACAAAGTTAGATAAAAATCTGCAAAGAGAATGAAACTGCGCCTTAAATATTACCCCGCCACATTGCTCCAACTTCTGTTGCCGCTGGTTTTGCTGTGGATCTTCCGATTCATCTTCACCTATTACAACCTGCACAACTTAGGCTCTCCCTCCTTTGGCCGCATCTTCCACCTTGCCATGATCGGGTTGCGTTTCGACCTCAGCGCGTGGGCATGGTTTAATGCCCCATTTATCTTGCTGAGGTTTCTTCCGTTTAATTTCGTGACGGGGCGTAAGTATCTGCTCTTCACGAATATCCTCTACTTCATTCTCAATCTCCTCATGCTTCTCCCGGCCTTGGCCGACATACCCTTCTTCCAATACAATGGTTCTCATCTGCGCTGGCAGGCAATCACGACTATCTGGACCGACCCCAACATCAACGGCATCATCCTCTCATTCGCCAAGGATTATTGGCTGGCCTTTCTCCTCGCGTTTCTTTTGGCCGGTGTGTTGGCCTGGAGTGCCTTTGGCATACGTCCGGAGCCTGTGGAGCTCTCCGGCAGTCGTAAGAGAGTGTATCGTTGGGGAGCGTTGGTAGTGGTGGTGGCCGGCACGGCGTTGGCCATACGAGGCCATGTGGGGCCGGGGCGTCCCCTCTCGATAGGCGACGGCGTATGGGGCACGAGCGAAGCCTCGCAGGTGAATATCGTGCTCAACGCCCCTTTCTGCATCATCCGCACCCTGCATCATGATTTGCGTGTGCCACAGATGGATTTCTTCACGCCCGAGCAGCTCGCCGCGATGCGTAACTCCGTGCATAGCCCTGGCGCATATGAGGGCGTCACCTTACAGGAAGATACCCTTTTGCGGGAGGGCAGCAAGAAGAATATCATGGTGCTTACTATAGAGAGCGGCAGCTCTATCTGGCTCCGCAATCTCTCACCTCTGAGAAACGACACGACGGTCTCCATGATGCCGTTTCTCGACTCCTTGTCGTATCAGGCCGTGGTGTTTCCCCATGCCTATACCACCGGCATCCGCTCGATAGAAGGGATCACCGGAATATTCGGCGGCGTGCCCACTTTCGGAGATATGATTCTGATGACCTCACCCTATTTCACCAACACCTTCGATGCTCCCGCCAAATTGCTTAAAGATGAGGGGTATGCCTCACGATTCTATTTTGGCGGCAACCACGGCTCGTTCAATATCGACCAAACGCTGAAGACGTTTGGCTTCGAAGAGATCAAGACCCGCGATGAATATGGCAACGACGATGATTTCGACGGCGAATGGGGCATATGGGACCATAAGATGGGCGCATATGCAGCCCGCGATCTCACAACGCTTCCGGAGCCCTTCATAGCGGGATGGTTTACGCTCAATCCGCACGGGCCGTTTGAAGTGCCCTCCGATTGGCAGACAGAGGGATACATCAGTTCCGATGCGATGAAGAAGACTGTGGAATATGAAGACCGTGCCTTGCGTCATTTCTTCGAGGTGGCCAAGACGCAACCGTGGTATGCCAATACGATATTCGTCATCTTGGGCGATCATGGTTGCCGCGATCTCAAGGGCACGATCTACGACTCCTCGTTCGTGTTGCCGCATATCACCACTATGATCTATGCCCCCGACGGCTCTTTCGAGCCCCGGAGGATAGAGGATAAAGCTGTAAGCCAGTTGGATATCTCTGCCACGCTGCTTGATTTGGCGGGTTATGACCATGATTATGTGCAGCTTGGCGAAAGCATTCTCTCGCCCGGCCACCGCGGGTATGCCTTGATGTATATTCACGGGGCATATCAGGTGTGCAGCCCCGAATATGCAGTGCGTCTATCGCCCGATTTGAAGAGAGTGGAGGAGGTGTACGATATCACCAAAGATTATGCCATGGCCTCACCCCTTACCGATTATCCAGTGGAGAAGATCGATGACATGGCCAACTGGGCGCGGGCCTTCATGCAAGATTACACCCATCGCCTCAACAGCGACGATCTCTCCGTGACCCGCTCCAGTATCGTAGAGCAGAATCCAGCCCAATAGATCCGGGCAGTGCTTGGCCATTTGCAATAAAATGCTTACTTTTGCAACCTCAATCAGTAATCTTCAGATGAAAAAAATCAATAATCTCGGAGGGAAGCTTCTGAGCTTTCTGTTTTCGGCTGTCGGCTCGCTGCCATTAGGCGTGCTGTATGGCCTGTCGGATGTCGTGTGCTTTCTGATGGGCAGAGTGGCGGGCTATCGCAAGAAGGTGATACTCGACAATCTCGAACGTTGTTTCCCCGAGAAAACGCCCGCGGAACGCTTGGCCATAGCCCACAAGTTTTATCGATTCTTGGGAGATTATTTCGTAGAGACCTTGCGGCTCGGACGCATGAGCAAGAAGGAGATCGAGAAGCGGATGACTTTCGAGAATTTCGATGAATTGAATGAGATTTTGCGTTCGGGCAAAAGCATAACTCTCTATCTTGGCCATTATTGCAACTGGGAGTGGGTCAGCTCGATGCCGCTGCATATGCTTCCAGGCACAATCGGAGGGCAGATCTATCATCCGCTGGAGTCGGCGGCCTCAGATTACGCCTTTCTGAAGATACGCAACCGTTTCGGAGCCACGTCGATAGATATGGCCAATGTGCTCTCGCCCCTGATGAAATGGAAGCGAGAGGGTATCACCTCAATCGTGGGTTACATCTCCGACCAGGCTCCCAACTTCCATGCCATACATTATTTCGCCGATTTCTTCGGTCAGGACACACCTACCTTCACCGGGCCCGAACGTCTGGCCAAGACCTTCCACACGGCTGTATATTATCTCGACTTGAGCAGGCCGAAAAGAGGGTATTATTCGGGGCGCTTCGTGAAGATGAGCGACGACGCGTCGAAGGAGAAGCCTTTCTATTTGACGCAGAAATACTACGACATGCTGGCAGAGTCGATACGCCGCGCACCTCAGTATTGGCTCTGGAGCCACCGCCGCTGGAAGCGCACACGCGCCGATTTCTATGAGCGCTTCGGCGACGAAGCGGAGCGTCATCTTGCCCGCCCTTAAGAGCTAAAAGAGCTCGTTTGCTCCTAAGAACGGTAGCGAATCACCTTGGCAGGCACCCCGGCCACTACAGCATTCTCCGGCACAGATTTGGTGACCACAGCCCCGGCAGCCACCACAGCCCCATCGCCGATGCTCACACCGGTGAGGATAATGGCGTTGGCGCCGATCCATACGTCGGAGCCAATCGTGACAGGAGCGTCCTGGCCCGCGGTTTTCTGGCGAGCCTTCATCGGCGTAGGCCCGAGAGCGATATCGTGGTTGCCGCCGTGAATATTCACACCCGGCCCGAACATCACATGGCTGCCGATGTTGATCTCGCCATGTTCGCTCTGGAAGCAGCAGTTGCGTCCGATAAAGACGTCGTCGCCGATCGAAATGGTGCGATACGTAAACGCGCCCCCTTCGCAGAGCTTCACACCTTGCCCCACGCTCTTAAACTTCGAGAGCTGATAGCTTCTCACAAAATGATCTCCCAACTTCCTGAGCGTAAACACGGCCCATCCGATCCCCCTCGAAATCATATTCATACTTATAGCGTTAACACCCGGTAGCCCATGACTTTTCAAGCTATCGGGTTTGATTGTTTTGTAGCGGCAAAGGTAACGAATTTTCGCGAGATGTGAATAAGGGCCGGGAGTAAAAAGAGGGCCTCACAGGGGCTGAAAAGTATCGCTGGAGGGGTGAATTGTTAAAATTTTGAAAAATCTTTGCGATTTTTTTATTGAGTG
>CAZGJH010000098.1:0-9520 GCA_964525735.1 uncultured Sangeribacter sp. | reverse complement strand
GAGCTTCACGCGGCGGGGGCCGAAGTTTTTTTGGCGCTATCTTTGGCGTTATGTCATATTTTTTTATTAATTTTGCGCATGAAACCCCACTTTTCCCACTCGGGAAACGTGCAAGCCATACATATGACGCAGAAGTATCGAAATAGCTCCTTTTCAAAACGAAAGCGCAAAACGTCAATAACAGCTCAGGCTGATCAATTTTACCGCCTGACCCTTGACACGTGCTCGTTCGCGAACTCGTGCGCGATCATGCCTATGCGCTTCGCATGCCCGGGGCTCAACATCAAGACAGGTAAATTTAACAATATAAACATGAGTGGACGCCATGAAAATTCACGGTGCCCACTCATTTTTTAATCTTATTCAAAAAAGTGAAAATAGGTGTTGTTATGGGCTCCTCAAGCGACTGGGGAGTCATGAAAGCCGCCTCTGAGACTCTCGCTCAGTTTGGCGTAGAATGTGAAACCAAGGTGCTCAGCGCTCACCGCACTCCCGCTCAGCTCGAAGAGTGGGCCTCCGGCCTGCGCGACCGCGGTTTCGGTGCCGTAATCGCAGCTGCCGGCGGTGCAGCCCACCTCGCCGGTGTCGTCGCTGCATTCACAACTCTCCCAGTGATCGGGGTCCCCATCAAGGCAAAAACCCTCGACGGGCTCGACTCCCTCCTCTCTATGGTGCAGATGCCCTCCGGCATTCCCGTGGCCGTAGTGGCCATCGACGGCGCTAAAAACGCCGCCCTCCTCGCAATCGAGATCCTCGCCGTCACCGATAAGGCCCTCGCCGACAAAATGGCCCAGTTCCGTAAGGCGCAGGCCGAAAAGGTTTTGGCTTCTACCCTCGATTGATTCACACCCCTTACACCAAATCATGACCCATTTCACCAAATCATGACCCCTTACAGAATTTTTGTCGAGAAACGTGAGCCGTATCGCGTTGAAGCGGAAAGCCTCCGCAATGAACTCAATTCCAACCTCGGCCTCGATATCAAAGACCTACGTCTCCTCTGCGTCTACGACCTCTTCGGATTCTCTCCCGAACTCGTGGAGAAAAGCTGCATGAAGGTGTTTGGCGAACCAGCCACCGACACCGTAAGCAAAGACGTCGACCTCGCCGGACACCCCTACCTCGCTATCGAATCGCTCCCCGGTCAATTCGACCAGCGCGCCGCCGCTGCCGAGGAGTGCGTCAAGCTCATCCAGCCCGACGCCGACATCGAGATCCGTAGCGCCAAACTGCTCATTTTCGATCCCTCCGTCAGCGAGGAAGATCTCAAAAAGATAGCGCATTACACCATCAACGCCGTAGAAAGCCGCGAAAAGGATCTCTCCATTCTCGCTGCCCCCGAAAGAGCCGCCGCAAAACCCGTGGCCGTGCTCGAAGGCTTCCGCGAAATCACCCCCGAGCAGGCCCCGGCATGGTGTCGCGAAAAGGGCCTTGCCATGAATGGCGACGACCTTATGGAGGTGGTGAAGTATTTCACAGCCGAAGGACGCGACCCCAACGAAACGGAGCTCCGTATCCTCGACACATACTGGAGCGACCACTGCCGCCACACTACCTTCACCACGGAGCTCACCGATATCAAGGTTGACGATTCTTTCGCCTCGGCCGACATCGAGGAGAGCCTCCGCGAATGGGAGAAAATACGCAAGGAACTGGGACGCGAAAACAAGCCCCTCTGCCTCATGGATCTCGCCACAATCGGCGCACGCTACCTCCGCAAGAAGGGCCTGCTCAACGACCTCGAACAGAGCGAGGAGAACAACGCCTGCAGCATCTACGTCGATGTCGACGTCGACGGCAAAATCGAAAAATGGCTCCTCCAGTTCAAGAACGAAACCCACAACCACCCCACCGAAATCGAACCTTTCGGCGGCGCATCCACCTGTCTCGGCGGCGCTATCCGCGACCCGTTGAGCGGCCGCAGCTACGTCTACCAGGCTATGCGCGTCACTGGCGCGGGCGACATCTACCGCCCTGTGGCCGACACGCTCGAAGGCAAACTCCCTCAGCGAGTTATCTCTCTGCGTGCAGCCGCCGGCTACTCATCTTACGGCAACCAAATCGGTCTGGCCACGACACATGTGCGCGAGATCTATCACCCCGACTACGTCGCCAAACGTCTTGAAGTGGGCGCGGTGGTGGGAGCCGTGAAGGCTTCCGACGTGCGCCGCGAAAGCCCCGCCGAGGGCGACGTGGTGCTCATGTTCGGCGGTCGCACAGGCCGCGACGGCATCGGCGGAGCCACAGGGTCGTCGAAAGAGCACACCACCTCCTCGCTCGAGGAGTGCGGCTCGGAAGTGCAGAAGGGCAACGCCCCCGAGGAGCGCAAGATTGCCCGTCTTTTCCGCCGCCCTGAAGTGACCCGTCTCATCAAGAAATCTAACGACTTCGGCGCAGGCGGCGTGAGCGTGGCTATCGGCGAGCTCACCGACGGCCTCGACATACATCTCGACCGCGTGCCCACAAAATACTCCGGTCTCAACGCCACCGAACTCGCCATCAGCGAGAGCCAGGAACGCATGTCGGTGGTGGTAGAGAAGAAGGATATGGAGGAATTCATGCGCTATTGCCACGAGGAAAACCTTGAGGTGAACCACGTGGCCGACGTCACCTCCACAGGCCGTATGCGCATGTTCTACGGCGACAAGATCGTGGCCGACCTCAGCCGCGAGTTTATCGACTCGGCCGGCGCACGCCACTTCGCCGAGGCTACCGTAGGCACTATCGAGCCGCGCGACCCCTTCGAGCGCGAAGTGAAAGGCAACAACCTCAAGGAGAAGATGCTCAACCTTTTGGCCGACGACAACGTCACCTCCCAGAAGGGTCTCATCGAGCATTTCGACTCCTCTATCGGCAAGTCGACCGTGCTCATGCCCTTCGGCGGCAAGACGCAGGGCACCGAGGCTCAGGTATCCGTGCAGAAGCTCCCCGTGGGCAGCCACCACACCGACACCGCCTCCATGATGGCCTTCGGTTTCAACCCCTACCTCACAAGCTGGAGCCCCTATCACGGCGCGGCCTACTCTGTAGTGGAGGCCGTAAGCAAAGCTGTGGCTGCCGGAGCCGACTATGAACGTCTCCGCTTCTCCTACCAGGAATATTTCGAGCGCATGAATTCGCGCCTCGCCTGGGGCAAACCGCTCGCTGCCCTGCTCGGCACCCTGCGTATGCAGACCGAGCTTGGCCTCGCATCCATCGGCGGCAAAGACTCCATGAGCGGCACATTCGCCAATATCTCCGTGCCCCCCACTCTGATTGCTTTCGGCGTGGCCCCTGTAGACAGCCGCGACGTGATCAGTCCGGAATTCAAGGAGGCCGGCAACTTTATCTACATCGTGCGCCATAACCCGCTCCCCTCGCTCATGCCCGACACGGAGATGCTCAAACACAACTATAAGATGGTCAACCGTCTTATAAAGGAGGGCACTCTCGTAGCCGGTTACGCTCTCGGTTTCGGCGGCCTCACGGAGGCCCTCGCCAAGATGAGCTTCGGCAACCGCATCGGCGCGGAAGTCACTGTTAAAGAGGCAGATCTCTTCAACTATGGCAACGGCTCTATCGTGGTAGAGAGCAAGGAGATTCTCGAAATACCCGGCTTCGACCTTATCGGCCAGACCACAGCCGAAGAGACGCTCAAGGTCAACGGCGAGGAGATCTCTATCAAGGAGGCTTTCGATGCCAACCGCGAGCGCTTCACAGCCGTCTACCCCGACCGCACTGCCGTGAGCGGCAAGGTGGAGAATGCCACATCGGGCTCTGAAGTGGCCGTATATCCTGGCGAAGCCAAGGAGACGCCTGTGGTTTACCTCCCCGTCTTCCCGGGCACAAACTGCGACTACGACATGACGGCCTCTTTCGAGAAGGAGGGCGCCAAAGTAACCTCGTCGGTATTCATCAACCTCACCCCGGAGGATATCGAGAAATCTACCTCCGACATGGCCGCCCACATCGACGCCTGCGACATTCTCGCTTTCTCGGGCGGATTCTCTGAGGGCGACGAACCCGACGGCAGCGGCAAATTCATCGCCTCGGTGATCATGAACGACAAGGTGAAAGCTGCCATCGAGCGTCTCCACGCACGCGGCGGCCTCATCCTCGGCATATGCAACGGCTTCCAGGCTCTCGTGAAATCGGGTCTGCTCCCCTACGGCAAGATCGGTGAGCTCTCGGCTTCTTCGCCTACGCTCTTCCACAACGACATCAACCGCCACATCTCGCAGATCGTATCTACCCGCGTGGGCTCCGTGGCCTCCCCCTGGCTCGCGGGCTTCAGCCTCGGCGACCTCCACTCCATAGCCGCTTCTCACGGCGAGGGTAAGTTTGTGGCCGACGCCGCTTTGGCTGCCGAGCTCCGCAAGAACGGCCAGATCGCATTCCAGTATGCCGACGCCGAAGGCAACGCCACGATGCAGTCGCCCGCCAACCCCAACGGCTCTACGGAGGCTATCGAGGGCATCATCTCGCCCGACGGCCTTATCCTTGGCAAGATGGGCCACTCCGAGCGCTACGAAGATGGCCTGATGAAGAACATCGCCGGCAACAAACGCCAGAATCTCTTCGCCAACGCCGTGGCCTACTTTCGCAAGACGTCACCCAAAAAGTAACAACCTCAAAAACAACTATATATAACAATGGCAAAAAGTTATGAAGCCTCCGGCGTGAATCTCGAAGCCGGCTACGAAGTGGTGAGCCGCATCAAGAAACACGTGGCCTCTACCGCCCGCCCTGGTTGCATGGGCAACATCGGCGCGTTTGGCGGCATGTTCGATCTCGGTTCGCTCGGCTATAAGCACCCCATCCTCGTGAGCGGCACCGACGGTGTCGGCACTAAGCTCAAACTCGCGTTCGCCCTCGATAAGCACGACACTATCGGCATCGACGCCGTGGCAATGTGCGTCAACGACGTGCTCGCACAGGGTGCCGCCCCTCTCATCTTCCTCGACTATGTGGCTGTGGGCAAAAACCATCCCGCTGTGGTCGAGGCTATCGTGGCCGGTGTGGCTGAAGGTTGCCGCCAGGCAGGTTGCGCCCTCGTAGGTGGCGAAACGGCCGAAATGCCGGGCATGTATGCCGAAGATGACTACGACATCGCGGGCTTCACCGTAGGCGCCGTGGAGAAAGACCGTCTGATCGACTGCTCCAAGGTGAAACCGGGCGACGTGCTCGTGGGCATAGCCTCTTCGGGCGTCCACTCCAACGGTTTCAGCCTCGTGCGCAAGGTGATAGCCGACAATGCCCTCGACCTCAACAAGAAGTATGAGGAGACTGGCGAGCAGACTCTCGGCGAGATGCTCCTCACCCCCACCCGCATCTACGTGAAGCAGGTGCATGAGGTGCTCAAGGAGGTCGACGTCCACGGCATCGCCCACATCACCGGCGGCGGCTTCGACGAGAATATACCCCGCATCCTCTCCGAGGGTCAGGGCATCGAGGTGAAAGAGGGAAGCTGGGAGATTCTCCCCGTGTTCCGCCTCCTCGAGAAATATGGCAAGATTCCTCACCGCGAGATGTTCAACATCTTCAACATGGGCATCGGCATGGTGCTCGCCGTAAATGAGGAAGATGCTCCGAAGGTGATCGAGATTCTCGAGAATGCTGGCGAGAAGGCCTCCGTGATAGGCCGCGTCACAGATCGCCCCGGTGTCGAGATCATCTGAACCCCTGCAACACAACACTAAAACGAACAGCAACAGCAAGCAATATAATATGAGAGCTCTTATCAGCGTAAGCGACAAAACGGGCATTGTGGAATTCGCCACTGCCCTGAGCAACCTCGGCTGGCAGCTTATCGCCACGGGCGGCACCCTCAAGGTGCTCCGTGGCGCTGGCCTCCAGGTGCTCGACATCCAAGATGTCACCGGCTTCCCCGAAATCTGCGAGGGACGCGTAAAAACACTTCATCCTAAGGTGCACGGCGGCCTGCTCGGACGCCGCGACAGCGAGGAGCATATGGCTCAGCTCGCCGAAAACGGTATCGAGACCATCGAGATGGTCTGCGTCAACCTCTACCCCTTCGAGGCCACTATCGCCAAAGAGGGCGTCACGATGGAAGATGCCGTCGAGAATATCGACATAGGAGGCCCCTCCATGCTCAGAAGTGCGGCCAAGAACTTCCGCGACGTCACGGTGGTGTGTGATCCCGCCGACTATGCCACTGTGATCGAGGAGATCACGGCCAATGGCAACACTCTGCCCGAAACCCGCCTCAAGCTCTCTGCCAAGGCTTACACCCACACCGCGCTCTACGACAGCCACATCGCCACTTTCATGCGTAAGGCAGCCGGCCTCGACGAGAAACTCTTCCTTGCCTTCGACGCCATCCAGACCCTCCGATATGGCGAGAATCCTCACCAGGCTGCCACCTTCTATCGCAACCCGAAAGAGGTGTCCTATTCTGTGGCTTATGCCCGCCAGCTCGGCGGCAAGGAGCTCAGCTACAATAATATCCAGGATGCCAACGCGGCTCTCCAGATCGTGCGCGAGTTTTCGGAGCCTTTCTGCTGCGCCCTCAAGCACATGAACCCCTGCGGAGCCGGAATCGGCAAAGACCTCCGCGAGGCCTGGACACGCGCCTACGAGGCCGACAAGGTGAGCATCTACGGCGGCATCGTGGCTATGAACCGTCCGCTCACAGCCGAAGTGGCCGCTCTCATGAAGCCTATCTTCCTTGAGATCGTCATGGCCCCCGCTTTCGAGCCCGAAGCTCTCGAAGTGCTCGCTTCGAAGAAGAATCTCCGTCTGCTCGAAGTGAAGATGGATAATGTGAAGGAGCCCCAGAAGCAATATGTGGGCGTCAACGGCGGCCTGCTCGTGCAGGATGCCGACGTGGAGTGCAAGGATGTCACGGCCGATATGTGCGTCACCGAGCGCAAACCCACCGAGAAGGAGCTCCGTGAGATGGACTTCGGCTGGAAGATCGTGAAGCACGTGAAGAGCAACGCTATCGTCGTTGTGAAAGATGGCGCCACAGCCGGCGTGGGAGCCGGACAGATGAACCGTGTAGGCTCTGCCGAGATCGCTCTCAACGAGGCCAAGGCTCTCGGCCTGACCGAGGGACTCGTGCTCGCCTCCGACGGCTTCCTCCCCTTCGGCGACACCGTCGAATTGGCTTCGAAGTATGGCGTCACGGCTATCGTGCAGCCCGGCGGAAGCATCCGCGACGAGGAGTCGATCCGTGTGGCCAACGAGAAGGGCATCACCATGCTCTTCACCGGAATGCGCCACTTCAAACATTAATCTACCCCTTCCCGCTTACAGATGGAAAAGAATAAGAAAGTGCTCGTGGTGGGCAGCGGCGGACGCTGCCACGCCATCGTGAAGGCTCTCAAGCGCTCTCCGCAGGTGGAGAAGATCTACTGCGCCCCGGGCAACGCCGGAATAGCGGCCGACGCCGAGTGTGTGGCCATCGGCGTAGAAGACGTAGATGCCCTCGTGAGCTTCGCGAAAGAGAACGCTATTGATATGACCGTGGTCGGGCCCGAAGCGGCCCTGGCCAAGGGTGTAGTCGACGCTCTCGAGGCCGAAGGTCTCAAGGCGTTCGGCCCCACTAAAGCGGCTGCCTGCATAGAGAGCAGCAAGGAATTCGCCAAACAGATCATGGAGAAGTATGGCGTGCCTACAGCCGCCTACGAGGCCTTCGATGATTTCGACAAGGCCTGGGAGTATGTGAAAAATCGCCCTCTCCCCGCCGTGATCAAATACGACGGCCTTGCCGCCGGCAAAGGTGTGGTGGTGGCCCTCACGTATGAGGAGGCCGAAGCCGCCCTGCGCGATATGCTGCTCGATTCGAGCTTCGGCAAGGGGCGCGTGGTGGTTGAGGATTTCCTCGACGGCCCTGAATTCTCCTTCATGTGTGTCGTGTCGGGCAATAAGGTGTATCCTCTCGCCATGGCCCAGGATCACAAGCGCGCCTACGACGGCGACAAGGGTCCCAACACGGGCGGCATGGGCGCATATTCACCCGTGCCTTTCGTCACCGACGAGATTCGCGACATCGCCTTGCGCGAAATCATACAGCGCACGGCCGACGGCCTCGTGAAGGAAGGTGTGCCTTTCAAGGGCGTGCTCTACGGCGGACTCATCCTCACGAAAGATGGCCCGAAGGTGATCGAATTCAACGCCCGTTTCGGCGATCCTGAGACGGAGGTAGTGCTCCCCCGCCTCGTGAGCGACTTCTACGAGCTCGTGGAGGCTGCCGTAGATGGCAAGGATTGCGAGACGAAATGGAGCGACGACGCCTACCTCGGCATCGTGCTCGCCAGCGAAGGCTACCCCGGCAAATATGCCAAGGGAGCCGAGATCAAGGGCCTTGAGAATGTAGATGGCGAAGTGTATCATATGGGCACGAAAGCCGACGGCCGTAAGATTCTCACGGCAGGTGGCCGCGTGCTCATGGTGGTGGGCAAGGGGAAGACTCTCGCCGAGGCCAACGAAGCCGCAAAGGCCGAGATAGCCAAGATCGACTGCCCCTCGCTCTTTCATCGCACCGACATCGGCAAGGCTTCCCTCTGAATCAAAGCTTCCCTTCAAAAAGAAAACGAAACGAAATGGTAATCAGCGGAACTCAATTAGCTAAAGAACTCAAGCAAGACGTTGCAAAGCGTGTTGTAGAAGTGAAAGAGAAATATGGTCGCGCCCCTCATCTGGTGGTGATCCTCGTAGGCGAGGATCCCGCCAGCCAGTCTTACGTGAAGGGTAAGGGTCGCGACGCCGAGGAGGTGGGCTTCAAGAGCACCACCATCCGTCGCCCGGCCGACATCACCGAGAAGGAGCTTCTCGACATGATCGCCGAGCTCAATGCCGACGACACCGTCGACGGCCTGCTCGTGCAGCTCCCCCTCCCGAAGCATATCGACGAGGATAAGGTGATCGAGGCTATCGCAAAGGAGAAAGATGTCGACGGTTTCCACCCCGCCAACGTGGCCGCTCTCTGGCAGAAGCTCCCTTGCACTCTCCCCTGCACCCCGAAGGGCATCATCAAGCTGCTCGACAAGGCCGGAGTGCAGATCGAAGGGAAGAAGGCAGTGGTGATAGGCCGCAGCAACATCGTGGGGCTTCCCGCCGCCAAACTGCTGCTCGACCGCAACGCCACAGTCACCATAGCCCACAGCCGCACGCAGGATCTCCCCAAGGTGGCTTCTGAGGCCGACATTCTCGTGGTGGCTATCGGAAGGCCGAAGTTTGTCACGGCCGACATGGTGGGCCAGGGCGCAGCCGTGATCGACGTGGGCGTCAACCGCGACCCGGAGACGGGCAAACTCTGCGGCGACGTCGACTATGACGCCGTTGCCGAAAAGGCTTCGGTAATCACTCCCGTGCCCGGCGGCGTAGGCCCCATGACCCGCGCCTGCCTCATGGAAAACACCCTCGAATGTTTCATCCGCAAGATGGAGAAGAAGGGGTGATCCCGAAGCCGCAATAAAAAGCTGCAATAAACGTTTATACTAAAAGCATTGCATCATGATCGAAAGATATGGAAGAGACGTCATGCGCGACGTCTGGACCGAAGAAAATAAATTCC
>CAZGJH010000097.1:7987-9552 GCA_964525735.1 uncultured Sangeribacter sp. | reverse complement strand
GTCTCTACAGTAGCGTCGTTCATACCGAGGTTGAGCACTGTATCCATCATGCCGGGCATAGAGGCGCGTGCGCCTGAACGAACGGAAACAAGAAGGGGATTGCTTGAATCGTCGAATTTCTTGCCAGTGAGCTCCTCAACGTGAGCGATGGCTTTCTCCACATCTGCCTTGATGTCGGCTACGACTTTGTCGCGGCCATACTGCGTATATTCAGTGCAGACATCAGTAGTGATAGTGAATCCGGGAGGCACGGGCATCCCAAGAAGATTCATTTCAGCAAGGTTGGCACCTTTACCTCCGAGAAGATTTCTCATCGAGGCATTTCCTTCGGCTTTTCCGTCGCCGAACGTATAAATCGCTTTTGCCATTATGAATATATTTTGTTTAGAAAAATGTTTATTTCTGATTCGTTTTGTCTTCTCTAAGATAGATTAACAATCAAATTAGAGGGCTTTTTAGGCCTTTATTTTGGGTTATGCTTTCATGGCGAGCCGCCTTTCACGGGTGCCCGATCAAATTGCATGTGCAAATTTAATAAAATCTTATCTAATTTCACTAATTTTGCAGTCTAAAATATGTCAAAAAATGGGAAGAAAAAGAAAAGAATTGCCCGAACTGCATAATGTGGAAATTTCAGGGGTCGCCGCCGAAGGGAAAGCGCTGGCCAGAACGAAGCTCCGCGAGAGCGACGAATCGCCTATCGTAGTGTTTGTTCCGTATGCCGCCCCCGGCGATATCGTTGACCTCAAAGTAGATAAAAAGAAGCACAGTTTCGCTGAGGCTCATATCACGCGTATCGTCACTCCGAGTCCGTTGCGTCGCGAGCCCGCGTGCGAGTCGTTCGGCACATGTGGCGGCTGCAAATGGCAGCATCTCCCTTACGAGGAGCAGCTCAAGCACAAGCGTCAGCAAGTGGTCGACGCCCTGCAGCGCATCGCCAAGGTTGAGCTCCCGGAGATCCGCCCCACGCTCGGGTCGCGTCAGGAATGGGCCTACCGAAATAAAATGGAATATACGTTCTCCAATAAGAAATGGCGCAGCTGGGAAGATATCCGCAGCGGCAAGGAGTTTGCCGACAGCAACAACGCTCTCGGATTTCACATTCCGGGGGCTTTCGACAAGGTGCTCCATATAACACATTGTCATCTGCAAGACCCTCTCGGCGACGAAATACGCAACTTCATCTACGATTTTGCCGAGCAGCACGGTTACACCTTTTATAATATAAAGGAGAACGAAGGCCTTCTGCGCACGCTCATGCTCCGCATCGCCTCGACGGGCGAAGTGATGGTGTGTCTCACTTTCGGAGAGAACGACCCCGAGCGCATCGCCGAGATAATGCAGGCTATCAAAGAACGCTTCCCGCAGATCACCTCGCTGCTATATGTGGTAAATCTCAAGCTCAACGATTCTATCGCCGATCAGGAGGTGGTGAGCTGGTATGGCCCTGAATATATAGAGGAGGAGATGGAGGGGCTGCGCTTCCGTGTGAATGCCAAATCGTTTTACCAGACCAATTCCCTCCAGGCTTATGAGCTTTACAAAGTGGCTCGCGAATTCGCCGG
>CAZGJH010000097.1:0-7887 GCA_964525735.1 uncultured Sangeribacter sp. | reverse complement strand
CGCCCGGATGTAATGATCGTTGACCCTCCGAGAGCCGGAATGCACGAAGATGTGGTGAA
The DNA here is from genome assembly GCA_964525735.1 of uncultured Sangeribacter sp. Lineage (GTDB taxonomy): Bacteria > Bacteroidota > Bacteroidia > Bacteroidales > Muribaculaceae > Lepagella. The sequence goes on along the minus strand of CAZGJH010000097.1, from coordinate 7,828 downwards.
AGTGATACTTGACGCCGCCCCAGACGTTATAGTATATGTGAGCTGCAACCCAGCTACTCAGGCGAGAGACCTCGCTCTGCTCGACGCGAAATACAGGGTGACGGATGTGCAACCGGTCGACATGTTCCCCCACACGCATCACGTAGAGAATGTAGTGCGGCTCGAAAAACGTAAATAACAAAGAGACAAAATTATGGAAAATACAGAAAATCCCCTTCAACTGCTCCAGCAAAGACATTCGGTGAGAGCTTATTCTACAGAGCCGATCGACACCGCGCTGCTCAATAAATTGAAAGCGGAGGTGACGATGATCAACACCCACCAGCATGGGTTGAAATTCAAGATTGTCACTGACGATCCTGATCCCTTCAAATCGTTCAGCCGAAGCTACGGCAATTTCACTAATCCGCACAATTACTTGGCTGCGGTAGTGGATGCGGCGGTAGACAACGTGATAGAACGGGCTGGTTATTTCGCCGAGCAGTTTGCCATCAAGGCCACGAGTCTCGGTCTGGGCACCTGTTTTGTGGGGGCCACATTCAGTGAAGTGAAGGTGAAAGTGCAACTCCGTGCGGGTGAGAAGGTGCTTTTCGTGGTGATCTTCGGTTATCCTCTCGGCAAAGAGAAGTTTTTGGCCAAGCTCACGGCGAAGGTGGCTCACCTCAAGAAGATGACGTCCGACGACTTCTTCGTGCCCAAAGAGAAGCTCGGGGAGGCCCTGACACTTTTCCCGATGCTCCAGACGGGGCTCGAAGCCATAGCGTGCGCCCCTTCCTGGATGAACGGACGCCCCACGCGGGTAAAGCTCGACGGAGAGGGTGAGAATGCGCGTCCTTGCGCTTATGTCGACGACAAAGACCCGAAAAGGCTCATCGACTTGGGGATCGCGAAGTTTAATTTCAACTTTGCCACTGCCACAGAGTGCGAATGGGGCAACGGCGCTCCGCTTGTGGTATGAAATATTTTTTGTAATTTTGCAACATGAAGTTAAAAATCCGATATATAACGCTTTCGGCGCTCTTGGCGACGGGGTTGCAGATCATGGCAGCCGAGCCGTCGCTCCCCCGCACGGAGATTCTCGGCAAGGAGTATTACTACCACGAGATTCAGAAGGGGGAGTCGATCTATGGCGTGGCTAAAAAATACGGGTGGGATCTCGAGGAGCTTGTAAGACTCAACCCGACCACCTCTTCCGACATGAAGAAGGGGCAACGCCTCTATTATCCTACCGGACGAGTGACCGTGGTGACTGAAATCGGCAACGAAGAGGCTGCCGAGCAGCCCGAGCTCGAACCGATTCGCCACCTCGTGAAGAAGGGGGAGACCGTCTATGGCATCTCGAAGCAATACGGCGTGCCCTTGGAGGCTATTTACGCGCAATATCCTGAAGCCCGTTATGGCATTAAGGCGGGAGAGACGTTGATAATACCGCAATCGGCTTCGATTGTAAGCGACAAATATCTTTACTATGTGATCAAACCGGGCGATACTCTCTACGGGCTCGCCAAGAAATATCACACCACCGTCGAGTCTCTTCTGGAAGCCAACCCTGGAGTTTCGGAGCGAAATTTCAGAATCGGCGACACAATCCGTATCGCTATGGATACGGGGAAACGCCGCATTCACACAGAGCTTGTGGAGGAATCGCGTCTGTCAAGTATCGATACTTACAAGGTGAAGAAAAACGATACCTGGACCACTATCTCACGCAAGACCGGTGTTGACGAGGCTACTCTGCGCGAGGTAAACGAAACGACTCGCAAACCCGAAAAGAACGATATCATCACAGTGCCTGTGATCGAGACTGTTAAGGTGGAGAAGGAAGTGGAGCAGACCGACCCTCGCGAGCTCACTGCCGAGGGCATTCAGGAGATCTATGACTCGATTCACCGTATCGATTCTGACGTGGAGCAACTGCGCGAAGTGAGAGTGGCCCTGCTGCTCGACGACCCCAAATCGAAGAAGGATATCGACTTTACGCGTGGCGTGCTGATGGCTCTCGAAACAAAGAAGCGCGCACCTTATAAGATCAACCTGAAGGTGATCGACGGCACGGAATCGACACAATCTGTGACAGGAAAGCTCGACAGCTTCGAGCCTAACATCCTGCTCGCTACGGCCGACAAAGCCTTCCCCGCATTCCTTGCCGACTATGGCGAGACGAATCACATCGAGATTGTGAACGCATTCGATGTGAAAAACGAGCTTTACGAAGATAATCCTTCGATGGTGCAGGTGCTTCCACCCTCGGCTCTCTTCAATGAGCAGGTGGCTGAGCAACTTGCCGACGACTATAAGGGACGTGAAATACTGATGGTGGGAGTGAAAGACGACAACGACGCTATTGCCGACCTGCTTCTCGAAAAGATGCAAGGGGCAACGGTGAAAAAGCTCTCAGTAAACTCTCTTGCCGATTACGCTTTCACCGACAATGGCTCTTATCTCATCTACGCTTACCCGCAGAAGAAGGAGGAGGTGAAGGAGATACTTAATGCCGTTGGAAAAGGTCGTGAGAAATCGCAATATTGCGACATAACGGTAGTGGGGCGTCCGAGCTGGATTACGCTTACCGATAATTTCCGCGATACTTTCGGCGATGCAGAGGTGGTGGTGCCGGCACGTTGCTGGTATGACCCCGAGAGCTCCGAGGGTAAAGACTTCCTCGACACTTATGCCGAGATGTTTGGCGGCTCGCCGGTGAAATCGTTTCCCAACTTTGCGGTTTCGGGCTACGACTTGGCCAACTTCTTTATCGAAAGCACCGTCAAGAATGGCGGCGATTTCAACCGTCCGCTCTACGGCGATCCTCACGGTTTGCAGACAGATTACACTCTCAAGCGTGTGAGCAACTGGGGTGGTTTTGTGAATCCGGTGTCGTATATTGTGCGGTTCCATCCCTCCGGCTATGTCGATAAAGCAAAAGTGAGATAAATGGGGCGAGTTATGTCGAATAGAAAGATCAAGAAGTTTTTCACTGGCGTGGCGTTGGCTGCGGCTTTGATTGTGCCCTCTGAGGTTTCGGCTCAGACACATTACAGCTCGAATGTGTCGATCGGTGCCCACGGTGGCGTCGATTTCTCGCAGGTGTTTTTCAATCCGAGCGTTCGCCAGAAGTTTGCCATGGGTATGACAGCGGGAGTCATGTTCCGATATATCGAGGAGAGCCATTTCGGACTCATTGCCGAGCTCAACTTCTCTCAGAGAGGCTGGAGCGAGAATTTCGAGGATGCTCCCTACAATTACACTCGCACCACGAATTATGTGGAGTTGCCGGTGTTTGCCCACATCTTTTTCGGGCGACGCGGACGCTTCTTCTTCAACGCCGGGCCCCAGGTGGGACTGTATCTCGGCGACCATGTGAAGGCGAATTTCGACCCCAAGGATATGGCCACGTTGCCGAATTTCCCTTACGTCAACCGAATGAATCAGCAGATGCTGCTCAAGGTGAGTCAGAAGTTTGATTACGGAATTTCGGCCGGGTTGGGTGGTGAATTCAACGTAAATCGCAAGAATTCGATCTCGCTTGAGGCCCGATTCTATTTCGGCCTCGGCAATCTCTTCCCGTCGAAACGAGCCGACACGTATAGCGCCTCGAATCAGATGACCCTCTCGGCCACCGTCGGCTATTGGTTCCGCATCAAATAATATCGAAGCTCCCCGGACGACTCAGCCAAGCTAATTGCAGAGTCAAAGTAGGGACATGCCTTTGGCATGTGTCGGAGCCAACCGGATGATAAAAAAATGACATAAATAGCAGTCCAACGAATAATAAAAATCGGATCTACACATGCTTTTAATTGTGTAGATCCGATTTTTTGTGAGTTATTTGCTATTTACCAGAGGCGGAAAAACATGAGGTAGATGAGGGAGGCGGGCATCACGAAGAGGAGGGAGTCGATGCGGTCGAGAATGCCGCCGTGGCCCGGAATCAGATTGCCGCTGTCTTTGATGTGGAGCGAACGCTTCATCATTGACTCCACAAGATCGCCCCACGTGGAGAATACCGTCACTAATACGGCGAGGCCGAGCCATAATCCGAGAGATCTTTCCAGATAGAAATAGCCGTGGCTGAAATAGCAGAAGAGGGTAGCGGCTCCAAGATTGAAGACGAGTCCGCCGAAGAAGCCCTCCCACGATTTCTTGGGGGAGATGCGCTCGAAGAGTTTGTGGCGTCCGATCATGCTGCCTACGAGGAAGGCACCCGTATCGTTGAGCCAAATCATGAAGAAGATCACCAATACCGTAAAGAGGCTATACCATTCGGCGAGCATGCACATCGTGGCGAGCGGTAGGCCGATGTAGAGCTGGGTCATCATCGACTTCGCCAGGTTGGCCAGCGGGGTGTCGGAATGAGTGTAGAGTTCGAGCGTCATACGGCAGAGGAGGATGAACACCCATATGAAGAATGGCCAGAGCATCCACATGAAACAGAGCGATACGCACCCTGCGATGTCGAGGAGGAGGGTGGGGATGGTCTTTTGTGAGAGTTCGTGAGTGATTTTTTCAAACTCGATTGTGGCGAGCACGGCGAAAAGGGCGGCCATGCATGCGAAGGGAATCTGACCCCAGTAAATGCATCCGATGATGAGGCCTACGTAGACGAGACCCGATATAGTTCTGATTAGTAATTTCTTTTTATCCATATTTTTTGATGAGTTTTCCCGTTTTTATTGCAGTTTGTTTTTTGATGTGGACGCATTGAATCGCGTCGCTACGCGGATGCAAAGTTACAGAATATTGTGAAAAGTACAAAGAGGAGAGGAAATAAAAAAACGGATGCGTCCATTTGACGCATCCGTTTTTTGGGGAGTATTTGCAAATCAGTCGGTGTCCATCATGGGGAGGGCGGCGAGCTTGAGGCCGTGGCCCTCGATGAAGTCGATGATCATATCGCGTTCTACCGAGGGATCAACGTCTTCGCGGATGCGGCGCAGCGCATTGAAGGCGGAGGTGTTGGTCTGATAGACGTGGCGATAACATTTAGCGATATCGTCGATGATATCGTCGGCTTTCTTACCCTTCTTGAGCACGAACGCATTCACGCCGAAGTAGGTGATCGGGTTGTGGGCCATCACTGCGAAGGGGGGCACGTTGCCGTTGACGCGGCAGCCGCCTTTGATGAGCACCCAGTCGCCCACATGGCATTTCTCGTGGACGAGAGCGTGCGACGAGAGAATGGAGTGGTGACCGATCTTGACATCGCCCGCGATCTTCACAGAGTTTCCGAGCACGCAATAATTGCCGATTTCGGTGTCGTGACCGATGTGGGTCTGCGCCATGATGAAGGTGTTGTTGCCAATCTTGGTCTTGCTCCCTTCGTAGATGCCACGGTTGATGATCACCTGCTCGCGAATCTTGTTGTTGTCGCCGATCTCCACGTAAGACTTCTCACCTTTCCAGCGGAAATCCTGGGGTGTGGCGGAGATGATGGCGCCCTCGAAGATGTCATTGTTTTTGCCGATGCGCGCTCCTGAGAGGATGCTCGCATGAGCATGGATGTGGCATCCTTCGCCGATCACGACATTGTCTTCGATATAGGCGAAAGGATCAACAACGACGTCGTCGGCAAGTTTTGCGCCGGGATGCACGTAGGCAAGATTACTAATATTAGCCATTTTGAAAAGATTTTAAGGATTAACGTTAACGTCCGCCACCGACGGCCTGATAGAGGCTGATCAGTGCAGCCGCGCGAGCCTGCCAGTTGGCGATGCATGCGAGCTGGGCGTTGAGCAAGCCCGAACGCGCCGTGAGCACCTCCAGGTAAGTGGTGCCGGCATTATACATGAAAAGCTCGTTGGTATATTCTACCGACTTCTCGAGCTGATCTACCTGCTGCTGCAGATAAGCGTCGCGCTCGGCGTTCTTCTTGTAGCTTACGAGGGCGTTGCTTACGTCGGCGCTCGCGTTGAGCACAGCATATTCAAACGTATTGAGCGCCTGTTTCTGCTGAGCCTTGGCAGCTTCGAGAGAAGCGATGTTCTGGCCACGCGAGAAGATCGGGGCTGTGAGAGAGCCTGCGAGATTGATAAACCATTCGCCGGGGTTCTTCACCATGCTTCCGAGAAGGTTGGTGAAGCCACCCTGGGCTGAGATCATCAGACTCGGATAGAAGGCGGCGCGTGCAGAGTTGGTGGAGTAATAAGCGGCAGCGAGCGAGCGTTCGGCAGCACGCACGTCGGGACGAACTGCGAGATAGCTCATCGGTATGGCATCTACCAGGCTTTCGGGGAGCCCGAAATCGCACACGCTTGTCACCTCCCATTTCTGCGGGTAGGTGTTGAGCAGGAGCGACATCGTGTTCTGGAGCTGATTGATCTGATTCTCGAGGGTAGGTATCGAAGCCATGATATTGTAGTAGTTGGCACGGCTTTGAACCACGGCAGCCTCATTCGTGCGGCCAGCCTCCTTGAGGAGCTCCATTGAGCTGACTTGCTCTTTCCAGATTTCGGAAGTGCGCTGAGTGAGGCCGAGCTGCTGCTCAAGCATCACGAGGCTGTAGTAGCAGTTGGCTACTGCGGCGATGATCTGCGAACGGGTGGCCTGCTCGTAGGCCTCCTGCATCTCAAGAGTCATCTGCGCACCGCGTTTGCGGTTGAGAATCTTGCCGAAGACATCCACTTCCCACTGCACGGAGAGGGGGAGAGTGTAGCTCCAAGAGAGAGAGCTCATAGACATCTGGTTGCCACCCATTGAAGAGGCGCCACCATTGGGAGCGAACGCCACAGAGGGGAAATAGCTGAGCTTGGCCCCCTTGAGCTGAGCGTGGGCGATATCGATATTGAGCTTGGCATTCTTAAGATCCTTGTTGTTGGCAAGCGCAAGGCGAATGAGCGATTGCAGCTTGGGATCTTTGAACACATCTTCCCAACCGAGGTAGGGAAGAGTGTTCTGGTCAGCCGGGGCTTCGGTCGCCTTCTTGAAGTCGGCCGCTATCGAGCTGTCGTCAGTAGGCAGCTCATATTTTTTGTAGATGTTGCAGCTTGTGGCAGTGAGCAACATCAGGGCGCCGGCGGCGCATATTTTTACTTTATTCATGAATTTTCAATTTGCAGATTAGTCATGAGTGGGGACATACTGGTCAAGCTCTGAAGAGATAGCCTGATGATCCTTGTCTTTCCATCTCGGGGGTGATATGCGCTCCTGAATGCTCTGGAAGGCCACGAAGAGGGCCGGAACGATCAATACCTGGAACACCATACCGATCAACATACCGCCTACTGCGCCCGAGCCAAGAGCCTGGTTGCCGTTGCGACCTGCGCCGTGGGCAAACATCATCGGGAGAAGACCGATAATCATGGCCAACGACGTCATAAGGATAGGACGCAGACGAGCGCGGGCTCCGTGGATGGCGGCCTTCATGATGCTCATGCCGGTCTTGCGGCGATCGAGGGCGAACTCCACGATAAGGATCGCGTTTTTCGCGAGCAGACCGATAAGCATGATGAGCGCGATCTGGAGGTAGATGTTGTTGGCGATATCCATCATCTTGGCGAAGATGAACGAGCCCATCAAACCGAACGGAACCGAAAGGATAACCGAGAAGGGTAGGATGTAGCTCTCATACTGAGCCGAGAGGATCAGGTAGACGAACACGAGCACGAGGATGAAGACGTAGCCAGTCTGTCCGCTTGATCCGGAGGCCTCCTCACGTGTCATACCGGAGAACTCGTAGCCGTAACCCTGAGGAAGCGTGGCGTTGGCCACCTCCTCGATAGTCTGGATAGCCGTACCAGAAGATACGCCGGGAGCTGGTGTACCGGTGACGGAGATCGAGGTAAACATGTTGAAGCGGTCGATCATGTCGGGGCCATAGACGCGGGTGAGCTTC
>CAZGJH010000096.1:8140-9582 GCA_964525735.1 uncultured Sangeribacter sp. | reverse complement strand
GTAGGTGCCCGTCGAATGAACGATCTGGAACCTCACTACACCAAGCTGGTTGAGGATCAGGTGGATCACCTTATGGCTGAATGGCAGAAGATGATGCCGGGCGAGTCGATGGATGAGTATCGTGCCCGTGTCAACGACGAAACTCGCGCCAAGCAGCGTCGTCTCTTCGCCGACGAAATATCTACACGCCTTGCCGGCGACCTCCTTGCCGGACAGAGCATGAGCCTCGGAGCCTACGACCGCGCAAATCAGGTGCTCGCCATCGGCTTCTCGGAGATGCCTACAATCTATCTCCCTGTGCCCGAAGGCGATGTGGCCGCTTTCCGCAATGTCGGCGACCTTCTGCTCTCCGACGTGCAGTATGGCGTGCTCCCCGATGATACTTTCGAGATCATCTACGCGAAGGTTTTCAACAAGGCCGACGGCAAGACATACGTCTACAACAATACCGACCGCTCCCAGATGGCTTTCATGAAGAGCGACGCGAATGTGGTGTCGCTCGAGATTCTCCAGCAACAGCAGATGGAGGAGTTGCGCCTTCAGGAGCTGCGTAACAAGGTGATCGAGGAGGCTCAGCACAACGACCTCATCACCAACCACACCAATATCGCGGTAGATTCAAGAATCGTGCCCGACTTCAACGCCAACGGTCAGCGTATCCTCAACTATGAGGTGAACTTCACCTACCAGGTTGAGCCCGAATTCTCGGCCGACGAAGACTTCCCCCCAGGAAAGTATCACGTTGATGAATCGGGTGCCGCAAGCGCGATGCTTCAGATCGTTACGGAGGCTTTCCAGGGCGACTTCGCCCAGTATCTCAAAGATGGAAAGAAGCTTAAGATCATCATCTCGGGTACAGCCGACGCCACTCCGATTGTCCGCACAATCCCTTACGATGGCTCCTACGGCGATTTCGAGGATGAGCCGATCTATGAGAACGGCGACCTTACCGCCGTCACCGTCACCAAGGCCGGCGGCGTGAAGGAGAACCGTCAGCTCGCTTTCCTCCGTGCTCAGGGCGTGAAGCATCATCTCCAGGAGAATCTCCCCAATCTTGAAAAGATGAACACCGACTATACATTCAAGGTAGACGTGGCCGAAGGAAAAGGCAGCGAATTCCGTCGCATCACAGCCAATTTCATCTTCGTAGACGTGTTCTGAGAATCTCTACTGAGAGACCAATCTCGCAGAAGTATTCTGAGAATCTCTACTGAGAGAATAATCTCCTGAAAATCTTCCAAATTCATCTCTTCTCAAATTTTAACTATTATGCGTAAATCAAGCTTAACAGTAAATAATCTACTTATACGCCTCTCGGTGCGCCGAAGAATCCTCGCGATTCTTTCGACCGCACTCGTAGCCGGCGCCGGCATCGTGACATCGCTCCATGCCGATGTGGTAAGAGGCCATGATCAAATCGTCATAGAAGAATTCGAAGAAGC
>CAZGJH010000096.1:0-8040 GCA_964525735.1 uncultured Sangeribacter sp. | reverse complement strand
CACCGGTTGAGGTTTCTGAAACCGTAGTCGAAGTAACTGAAGCTCCGGTTCAAGAAGCACCGGTCCAGGAACCAGAAGTTGTTGAGGAAATTGTCGTAGAAGAGGGTCCTTCTACCGTCGACGAGGTGCTCGCAGCTGAAGTGGCTCCCGAAGAGGTCGACACCCGTACACCCATCGAAAAAGCCGTGGAGCTCTACAAAAGCATCCGTCAGCTCGAACTCGACGGCATGGAGGAAGACGTGATCTACGACACAGCTTACTCCGCTTATCTCGCTGCTTCCGAGGCTATCCAGGCCGACGACTTGGCCGAGGAAGACCTCGACCAGCTCAAGGGCATCCTCATGGACCTCAACAATACAATGGCCCGCGCCGCCGTCAACTATTCTTCGAAGGGTGATTCGGCCAACATGACCCGCTTCTCTCGCGCTTATATCGACACTCAGCAGCTACCCCAGATGGCTACTGCCGAGTTCGTCCGCGACGCCGAGCTTTATCCCGCGCTCGTTTACGTAGCCGCTTCCGGTTCCTACAACTCAGGTGCCCTCGAAGACGCTATCAAATATTTCGAGATCTACCTCCGCACCCTCGATATGAAGCATCGTGAGCCCGTGAGCCTTTTCTACGGCCAGGCCCTCCTCCAGACAAACCAGCAGGCCCGCGGCGTGCAGACTGTGGTGGATGCCGCCAACGAATTCCCGGCCAACTTCCAGTTGCTCACCGTAGCCATGCAGCTTTGCCTCGACACAAACCGTAAGGATCTGCTCGCCCCGCTCGTGCCGCGTGCTCTCGCGTTCAAGCCCAACGACGAGCGATTCCTCAATCTCCAGGCTCAGGTGTATGAAGATCAGCAGGAGTATCGTCCTGCCCTCGACATCTACATGCAGCTCGACGAGATGCGTCCCAACAGCCTCAGTATCAACGAGAGCATAGCCCGCTGCTACTACAACCTCGGCACATCTCACTACAACGAGAGCATCACGGCTACGAACGAGAAAGACGTTTCGCGCAGCCGTCGCCAGAGCAACGCCTATTTCTCAAGCGCAGCCGAGAAATATGAGGAGCTCGCCGAAAACGATCCTAACAACGACAAGTATCTCCGCGCGATGGGCTCATCTTACGCCGTGCTCGGTAATAAGTCGAAGGTGGATGCCGTGAATGTGCGTCTCTCTGCTCTCGGCGGCAAACCGATCGCGATGAACGATCTCCCTGTGCTCATGGGCGATCCGAAAGCCGCGAAGGGTGGGGCTGCAGGCAGCCGCAACATACCCTCTTATCAGGAGTATGCCCAGGCTTACGTCACCGAAGAGATCTCGAAGTGGGCCCAGAAGGGTGAGTTTGAGAAAGTTGACGATTACACGCGCCGAATCTCTCCCGAGAATATCCGCAAGGAGCAGCAGCGTCTCTCAGCCATCACCGAGGAGAAATACCTCAAGGAGTATGCCGGACATCTCATGCTCTCCGAGCTGAAGCTCCAGCCCTACGACGTTGAAAACGAGACGTATGCCATCAATTCTGATTTCGGCCCCGTATATATCAAGGTGCCTCTCAAGAATAAGGAGGCTGAGCTCTTCAAAAACAGTTGGGAGAAGGTACAGATCAGCAATGCGAAATATTTTGTGAAAGACGACCGCATCGCCATCTCCACCATCACTTTCCACACCCCGAACGGAAAGGATTACACCTACAACTCCGACGCCGCCCTCAACTACGATTATACCGTGGTGAAGGTCGACCTCGACAAGCTCGTGGCTCAGGCTCAGAAGGGTCAGCCCCAGGCTACCCCCTCCACTCGCCCCGGCAACGCTGCCCCCTCGCAGCAGACTGTCACTCTCTTGAGCGACGTCGACAAGAATATACCCCAGAACAAGGCGGCCAACGACAAGACTATCGCTCTCGTGATCGCCAACGAGCACTACGGCAAGGTGCCCGCTGTAACTTCGGCTGAGCACGACGGCGACATATTCGCCCAGTATTGCCGCGAGACGCTCGGCATTCCGGCAAATCAGGTGCTCCTCTACAAGGATGCCACTTACGGCAACATCCTTTCGGCCCTCAGCCAGCTGAAGAATTCGGTAAAGGCTATAGGCGACGACGTGGATGTGATCGTATACTATGCCGGACACGGTGTGCCCGACGAGAACACCAAAGACGCTTACCTCATGCCGGTGGATGCCGACCCGATGGTGATGGCCACCGCCTACCCGCTCAAGCAACTCTACGATGAGCTCGGCAACATGGGCGCGGCCAACGTGATGGTGTTCATGGACGCTTGCTTCAGCGGCGCCAACCGTGGCGACGGTATGCTCGCCGACGCACGTGCCGTGGTGCTGAAAGCCAACCCGGCTGCTCCCAAGGGCAACATGTTCGTGCTCAGCGCGGCCGACGGCAACCAGACCGCGCTCCCCTGGACGGAGAAAAACCATGGCCTCTTCACATATTATCTGCTCAAGAAGCTGCAAGACACCAAGGGCAACGCCTCGCTTCAGGAACTCGCTGATTTCGTGAGCAGTGAAGTAGGCAAGACCTCAAGCCTGCAGATGAACAAGGCTCAGACGCCGAAGATGACCGTCACTGGCTCGCTCGCTGAGCAGATTGGTAAGAAAAAACTGCGTAAATGATGAAAATCAAAAAGATAAACTTCATGGCGACTATGTTTATGGTGGCTCTGGCGCTCTTGGCGTCGGGCCCCATTTTCATGGCTAACGCCCAAGTGAAGAAGGTGAAAGGGGAGTATACCTACTACGGCGACAAGAACGACTCCCCCGCCATGAGCAAGCGTAAGGCCCTCGAAGGGGCACGCCTCGATGCCATCTCGAAGGAGTTTGGCACGATCGTAACCCAGGACGTTTTGCAAAGCGACCGCATCGATGCCAACGGCGAGACCAACAAGTTCTTCTCCCTCTCCGAAACGGAGGTGAAAGGGGAGTGGATTGCCGATGAGGGCACACCCGTCTATGAGGTGAGCCTCGACAAGGACGATAATCTTGTGGTGAAATGTCGTGTGGCTGGTACAGCCAAGGAGATTACCAACGAAGCTGTTGATTTCGAGGCTCTTGTGCTTCGCAATGGCAACACGAAGGGGAATGCCTCCACCGATTTCAAGTCGGGCGACAACCTCTTCATGTATGTCACGACACCCGTCGACGGCTACATGGCAGCGTTCCTTCTCCAGGAGGATGGCCGTGTGATCAAGATGCTCCCTTATCGCGGCGACCCTGGTCAGGAGGTGAAGCTCACGAAGAATTACGACTATGTCTTCTTCGACCCCTCGAAGGCCGCAGGCTCGTTTGGCGAGATCGATCCCTACGAGATGTATGCCCCCGACGGTGTGGAATTCAACAAGATGTATGTGGTGTTCTCTCCGAAGGCTTTCTCTCTGCCGATGACGAAGGTTGGTTCCGACCAGCTCACTTATACCCCCGAGGATGAATTCTCGAAATGGCTCGTGAAGGCGCGCCGCAACGACTCCAAAATGGGCGTCAAGCAAATCAACTTGAAGATTTATCCTCCTCAATAATTTAATTTTATACAAACTTGCCTATGAAAAAGATTATTCTGTTAGGCGCCGCCTTGGCTTGCTCGCTCGCCCCTCAGGCACAGTCTACCCAGAGTTTCCAGGAGTTTCGTCAGCAGATTCTTGACGATTACCAGGAGTTCCGTAGGACTATCCTTTCTCACTACGCCGATTTCTTGGAGGGCACTTGGCATGAGTATCAGCCGCTTGAGCCTTTGAAGAAGGATGATAAGCCGAAACCGATAAAGGTGCCTGACGTGAAGCTGTCGAAGCCTTCGGTCAACCCGAAGACACTCCCGACGCCTAAGATTCACAGCATACCGCTGCCCGAGCGGCCTCTCGTGGCCGAGGAGCCCACCAAGCCGGAACCCGCTGTGCCGGATCTCCCCGCTCCCGACGCCCGTCCTGGCTCGCTGCTCGACCTCCCTCCCGTGGCCATTCCTCCCGAAGCTCTCGGTGAGACGCCCACGACGCTCAAGGTGCGTCCCGACATGGGCACACCCTTGCTGGCCGACTTCCCTCATATGCCGGCTCCCATTCCTGAGCCGGAGCCCTCTAAGCTCGACACTCCGGAGGGCCCCTCGGGCATGAAGGTGACCCCTACGCTCCCGGCCGACCCTACTCTGGCCGAGCGTAACAGCATACCCGAGCTCCCTCATTTCGACGAGGAGATTTTCGAGGATGATGACCTTGACGGAAAGGAGATTGTGAAGTTCTACGGCATGGATATCCCCGTGCCGCGCATCGACTTCCAGATTAGCAACTCGCTTGAGAAGGCTTCCGACCTTGCGCGTCATTGGAAGATTCTCGAAGAGCAGGATCTTGCTGAGCAGGTCGACGAGCTTCTCATGCCTACGATCAAGAAATTGGGCCTCAACGACTATCTCACCTACGAGTTCCTTTGCGCCTACATGGATTCGAAGTTCCCGCAGGCGGGGCTCGCTCCGAGAGTTTCGGCCGTGCACTACATCCTGGCCAACCAGGGCTTGGGCGCACGTATCGCTATCGCCGTGCAGACGGGCGATCCGCTCATCCTGATGCCCTCGAAGCAGACTATCTACGGTAAGGTTTACTTTCCCATCAACGGTGAGAATTACTATGTGATGGCTCCCGCTGGCACGAATCTGAACAACGTTTCAATCACTACGTGCGACCTCCCGAAAGTGGCCGACGCCGCCCGCAAGTTTGATTTCCGTATCAACGGTCTCAACCTTCCGGTGAAGGAGCGTCAGTTTGACGTAAACCACGGCGGCATACGCCTCACGGGCGTGATGAACGAGAACCTGATGCCCGTCGTATACCGCTATCCGCAGATGGAGACGGAGGACTTCGCCGTGAGCTACCTCGACAAGAATATGCGCGACGATCTGGTGCGCCAGATTCGCGAGCAGCTCGGCGACAAGGAGAAGCTGAAAGCTACCAACGAGCTCTTGCAGTTCACCCAGTCAGGTTTCGAGTATTCTACCGACGACAATTTCCACGGTTTCGAGAAGCCTTACTTCCTGGAGGAGAACTTCTACTATCCTTACAATGATTGTGAAGATCGCGCGATATTCTACACATATATGCTTTGGAATGCGTTAGGTGTTGAAAATCAGATGCTTTTCTTCCCTGGTCACGAGAGCGCATCGGTGTCGATTCCGGAGGCCACCAATCTGAAGGGCACAAGCTACGTACACGATGGCAAGCGCTACTTCATTTCCGACCCCACCTACATCGGTTCGTTCACCGGCATGTGTATGCCTGCCTACGAAACCACCGCTCCCGAAATCGACCATTCATACCCCGACAAATAACACCATCCCCATAAATGAATCGAGTCTTTTCACCTCGATTCATTAATCCCCCTAAAAGCCTCCCGATAGAAGTCATGCTTCCATCGGGAGGCTTTTCTTTCTCCAACCGTGAACCTATGACAGGGTTCGTGTGTTTCAATCATACCAAGAGATACTTTAAAGGTAGATTCCATTACAAAATTGATACTACTCCCTAAGAATCCTAATTGGTATATCCTAATTTATTCACCTTAATTCAACGCATTGAACTATGAAAACATTTGACGACACTATGGCCACATCCGCGCCTATCGAACCCTCCGTTTCTAATCGTGCCGTGAAAGGAGTCGCTTGGCTCATCGGTATTATTGGAGTTTTTGGTGTAGCGATTCTGCTCGCTTGGCTCGTCGGGATGAACAATCCCCCTCTCTCAAATCGTAGCACTGAACGTCAGGAAATAGCTATGAGAGCCACACCTGCTCAGCCCGCAACCTCTCCGACGCTACAGAGTCCGGCCGCCTCAGCGCAATTTGTAGCGATTCTCGTGCCATCAAGCATCCAGACTGCCAGCCTGAAGGGCTCTACCGACGCCACAAAGGCTCTCTCAGCCAATCCTCAACCCGCAGCATTGACAGCGCAAAGCTCAGCAGCCGACAATTCTTCTGCCGCAACGCAGGCTTACAACGATAGAATCGAGCAAGAGGCTTTGGAAGTGATCCACGGCGATTTCGGCAACAACCCTGGCCGTAAAGACAAACTTGGTTCCGACTACGCAGCCGTCCAAGCTCGTGTCAACCAGCTGATGCACATCTAACTACGTAAGCGTATTAACGACGTAACCCAATTTACGACATAACCCTATATAAATATATTTTATCTACAATGGAATTCCCCGGTTGCCCCACAGCAGTCGGGGAATTTTTGTTCCCTCCGCTGCCCACTCACCGGCTATGGGGCGGCAGCTTTGTAGGGCCATACTTTGCCGTCGACGTAGCGGGGCCGGGGGATATATTCGTTTGATAGAACATCGTAGGTAGGGTCGTAAGAGGCATAGAATGTGCCGGTTAAGGTGCAAAGGAGATGAGTCAACGAGGCTGTCGTCATCGGGTAATGGCTTACGGTTCTCAAGCGTTCGACAATTTGAGGGTATTGCGCCCTGAAAGCGGCGTTAGGATAAACTATGAAGGGCACCTCCACATGTCGCTCGTCGCGACCGCAATAATCCTCTCCTTCATCGTATACGTTTTCACCATGATCTGAAAAGTAGATGAGGAGGGTGGGCCGATGGAGATCGCTCACCATATCGATGATTTCAGACAGTATGAAATCTGTATAGCGAAGCGAATTATTATACTCCGCGAGTGTAGCAGCTTGTGAACGTGTAAGTTTCTTGCCTACATCATGATTGCGTATAGAATCAGCATTGAATACGGCAAATTCTCGCGGATAACGCTTCCGATACTCGATATGCGACCCCATGAGATGCAACCCAACGAATTTCGAGTCATCGCCTGTGGTTAAGACTTCATTCAGTTCAGGCAACAGTTGCCCGTCAAACTTCATCAGAGTGGCGTCGTCAGAACTGATGCTGCCCACAAAACGTATATCTGAAGCCATCGATACCATTGCAACGGTGCTGTTGGCCCACATCCCGCTCTTTTCCTGATTTGATATCCAGGCCGTGTGATATCCGGCCTCATTCATAAGCGAAAACAGCATGGGCTTGCGATACCAGTTTTCCGGCTCATCACTGTCGGAAAGGAAGGTGAGGATCCGATCCATATTGAAGGCCGTGATTGTTGACGTGCCGATTACATCGTCGAAGATAATGAGTTGCTCTTGTATGCTGTCAAGCTTTGGAGTTGTGGGTATCTCGTAGCCGTAAAGCGAAAGATTACCCCTTGAGGCGGATTCGCCTACCACCATGACAATGTCGGCCAGGCGGTCGCTACTGACAGTTTCGGGGTGAGGAAGTGCCGTGATCTTATCTAAGGCATCGCGGATCTGTGACATTTCGCGATAAGCACATACCCCTGATTTGACTACTCGCACAGGAATTGAGAAGTTGGTGCGTCCTGCCGGTAGCGTGAATGTCAAAATGAGGATTATCAATCCGATAAAGGATAGCGATAATGCAGTGAGATTGAAGAGTTTTCTTCCTGTGATCTTAACTATCCATACCAATCCGGCTATCACCAGCACCCCTGCGTAGGGGTAAGCGCTTGAAAAGAATTTCTTGAGGATGGTGGCTGTCGACGGCAGAAACTCGCTGACCTCCGCACTGTTGGTCTGGGCTAAAATCGTCATCATTTTTATCGTGATGCCCATGCCGTACATCCAGAAAGATAAGGCATTGATCGCACATAACACGCAGTAGACCGCCACTGAGATTTTGGCAATTGTCGATAGCCAGCTAATTCTTCTTGTCGCGATGAGGAACGCGGTGAGGATAGTGGCTTTGAACATCGCGATCACCACGATTATCGCGAAGGTCCAGACTTCAGATGTTGGGAGAATTGTTGACCCGGGGATATCTATCATTCCTCCGATAGCGAATAGGGCTATGACCAGCCAAACGATTCTCCTTGAATAGAGACCCGTTTCAAAAGAGCTAAAAGCCCTTCCTAAAGACCTCCTGAAAGCCTTTCCCGTAGCTTTGTCGGTAACCCTCCCTGTAGCCTTCCCTTTAGCCTTTCCGGTAGCCTGAAAGTTATCCTTATTCAAAATCTTCTTCAATATCAACTGGTTTAT
>CAZGJH010000095.1:0-9651 GCA_964525735.1 uncultured Sangeribacter sp. | reverse complement strand
TTCCGTCGCTCAATGTGGCTGAGAACGTGGCGCTTCCGTTGGCCTACCGCAAGGGCGTGGGCGCACACGAGCGCAAGGAGCGCGTAGAGGCGGTGCTCACACGTCTGGGGCTTAGTCATAGAATGCGCCATCTGCCCGGGCAATTGTCGGGTGGTCAGTGCCAGCGAGTTGCGATAGCGAGGGCTATTGTCGGCGATCCGAAGATAGTGTTGGCCGATGAGCCTACCGGTAATCTTGATTCGAAGATGGGTCAGGAGGTTATGGATATCCTGCATCAGCTCAATAAGGAGGATGGGCGTACGATCGTGATGGTGACGCATAATGAGGCGCAAGCGCGTATGACGGATCGCATTATCCGATTCTTTGACGGCAGAAGAGTGGAGTGATGTTTAAGCAGATATTGTATGATCTGCGGCATCATAGGATGATGACGTGGATATCGATAGCGGGCACGGCGGTTTCGATCTTTCTGGTGATGGTATTCTACATGGCCGACAATTCACGCTTGGCGGCTGTAGCTCCGGAGCAGAACCGCGAACGGATTCTCTTGGGAGCTGGTATGGATGTGCATACCACCGATCCGGAAAAACGCAGTTCATCGTCGGGAGGAATGTCTTACGATACGGCAAAACGCCTTTACGACAATCTCGACGGTGTGGAGAAGGTGTCGTATATTTCGGCATGGTATTCTGCTACGGATATCATAGTAAAAGGTAAAACTCCAGTCAGGGCCACCATCCCATCGGTAGATGGCGCCTACTGGGAGATCTACAACTTCAATTTTATCGAGGGTAAACCTTTTACGGAAGCCGATTGCTATTCTACTGAGCGCAAGGTAGTTCTCAGTCGCACCACGGCGCATAAGATATTCGATTCTACCGATGTCGTGGGTCGCGAGATCAAGATTGAGGGTATTCCACATATCGTTTGCGGAGTTGTGGAGGATGTAAATCCGTTGCTCCCTTTGACGGGTACCGATGCCTATATCCCTCTCTCTAATGGCGATCGTAGCCCTTGGGGTACAGGAGATGGCAGGCATTTAGCATTGGGAAGTTTGAGAGTGCTGCTCCTGCTGAAAGAGGGCGCTGATCCGGCAGCCGTAAAGGAGCAGGTGAAAGCACGTTACGCATCATTCAACTCTGAGCTTGCCAAGGAAGGGTTTGAGGCAAAGTATCATGAAGCACCTTATGATCTTGAGACACAGGTGCTCTGCCAGTTAGGTGGCAACGTCACTCCCGATATAGAAGCGCATCATCGCAAGCGCAACTTCATGTTTGCACTGCTTCTGCTGCTCCCGGCTATCAATCTGAGCAGCTTGATGAGGGGCCGACTGCGCCATCGCGTGTCGGAGTTGGGCGTGCGTCGTGCATTCGGAGCCAAGCGCAGCGGAATAATCCGCCAGCTTTTCGGCGAGAACTTAATCGTGACTCTTGTAGGAGGAGCAATCGGTCTGATCCTCAGTGTCTTGTTTATGCTGACGCTTTCGTCGACCTTCTTCAATTTTATCGATTATTATGAGTCTTCCTCGCTGGAGGTGATGATGTCGAATCCCTCACTTTCGATGATATTCACTTGGAAATCATTCCTTTTCGCCCTTGGAGGTTGCCTGATTCTGAATATTTGCACAGCTACCATACCGGCTTGGCGTGCATCGTTGGTCTCACCGGCTGTAGCCATCTCTAAATCACGCTTATAATTATGAAACGCAGTCTTTTAACACAGATGGGCAATGAGTGGCGCGACAACCTCTGGCTCGTGCTTGGCATCACGATTGTCGGGCTCGCCGTATGGTTTTTCTCGCTGCAGATGTATGAGACGCTCTACACCTTCTTCGCCCCGCTTGGCTTCGACCGCACCGACGTCTACGCCATGCGAATCGGCAGGCTGTCGAAGTCGTCGCCCGATTACGTAGAGAGCGAGGAGGGTCAGAACATCAATAACGACGATATCCGCAGCCTCCTTGAGATGATACGCAACAGCGAGCATGTAGAAGCCGCCGGCTTGGCCTACAACGGTGTGCCTTACGAACTTTCAGCCCACGGCGAAGCCATCTTCATGCGAGGTGAAGGGATTGTGGATACGATCGGTTATTACGGCAACCGGCGAGTGATCAGTCCTGACGTGGTACGTGTGCTCAAACTGAGGAGCATCAACGGCCGTAGCTTGGAATATCTTGAGGAGCGGTTACGGGCCGGAGAGGTGCTCGTAGGCACCCTGCCTTACGGCATGACATGGCCGATGGATGAGCCGCAAAGCCTTGTGGGTCATACAGCTCAGGTATACAGCGATTCGCTCCACCGCTTCCGTGTGGCCGACGTGGTGGAGACCGTGCGCCGCAGCGGCTTCGATTACAGCACCGGAGGCACCATTATACACCCCCTCGATGAGAGCGTCGACGCCACCACGGCCTGGCACATCATTCTGCGTGTGAAACCCGGTCACGGCAAGCTGTTTCGCGAGCAATTCGAGAATACCCCTGCGATGCAGAGCTTGCGCAACATGTATCTCTACAATCTCAACTCGCTCGAAGACATGCGAATGGGTGTGGAGAGGGAGTCGAACATCGAGCTGCGCATCAGCATCTCCGTGATCTGCTTCATCGTGATTATCGTGGGGCTCGGCTTGATGGGCACGTTCTGGTTTCGCGTGCAGCAGCGCGTCAGCGAGATCGCCATACGCCGTGTGTGCGGGGCTTCGAAGCGCGACATCTTCAGGCGCATCGTAAGCGAAGGGCTCATCCTGCTCCTGATCGCCATCCCGTTTATCACGGCAATCGGCTTGATCTATTATCGCGTGTACATGCTTGGTGAGGCACCTGAAGGTTTCGAGGGGCGTCCGGTGAGCCATCTGCTTCTGCTTGAAGCAGCTACGTGTGTGGTGGTAGCGATCGGTATCGTGCTGAGCATGATTGTGCCGGCGCGCCAGGCCATGCGGATTGAGCCGGCGGTGGCTGTCAAGGAGGAGTGAGTAATTCCGATGCATAATTCATAATGCATAATTCATAATTATTCGATTAAGAATTAACTGATTTTCATGATTAAACAGATTTTATATGATATGCGGCATCAGAGGATGATGACCTGGGTCTCGATCTCGGGAACGGCTATCGCTATCTTCCTCGTGATGACGTTTATAATGGCCGATGATCTCCATACGGTGGAGGTGGCGCCGGCCGTACACCGGAGCAGAATCATGCAGGGAATCAACCTGCATATGTCTGACCCTTCCGACCAATACGACGGCTCCACTTCGGGCCTGAGCGTAGACGTGGCCCGCAAGCTTTACGAAAACCTCGACGGCGTGGAGATGACGTCTTACGTGATAGCTTGGGATGAAACGAGCGATTTCTCCCTCCCAGGCGAGGAGGCGATAACGGTGATGAACCGCGCCGTAGACGACCGCTTCTGGAAAATGTATGATTTCAAATTTATCGACGGTCGCCCCTTCGACGAGGCCGAGGTGAAGGCCAACGCAAGAATGGTGGTGCTCTCGCGCAGCATGGCGCGTCAACTCTTCGGCGAAGAGATGGTGGCCGGCCGGGAGGTGGAGATTCAGATGCAGCCCTTCACGGTGGTGGGAGTGGTGGAAGATACCAACCCGATCTTGGGCGAAGTGTTCGCGAAGGCGTGGAGGGTATACGACATCGGCTTCCAGGCTCAGAATGAATGGGACGAAATGTTTGGCAACACCAGCGTGCGCCTCCTTCTGAAACCAGGCACCGACCCCGCCTACCTCAAGAGCCAGGTGAAAAACCGCTACAAGCAGCTCGAAGCTGAGGCCTCGAAGCTCTCGGAGGGGATGAAGCCCATCTACCACGACCAACCTTACACCGCCGAGGATGCGGGAGCGGGAATCGGGGGCACCAACACGACGCCCGACACCGAATCGCAACGCCACACCCAGTGGATAATCTACGCCATCCTGATCATTCTCCCGGCCATCAACCTGAGCAGCATGACGCGCGGCCGCTTGCGTCTTCGTGTGGCCGAGATCGGAGTGCGCCGCGCTTTCGGAGCCCGCCGCTCCGACATCGTGAGGCAGCTCTTCGGTGAGAATCTGCTCATTACGATAGTCGGCGGCGCGATCGGGCTCATCCTGAGCCTTCTCTTCATGACGTTTGCCTCTTCGTTTCTCTTCACCTACCGCGTAGGCTTCGGCACATCACTCGAAGTGCTCAACGCTCTGCCCGACGTAGGGATGCTCTTCCGCTGGGGCACCTTCTTCATAGCCTTGGGAATATGCCTGGTGCTCAACATCTTGAGCGCGACTGTTCCGGCCTGGAGAGCGTCGCTCGTAGATCCCGCCGTGGCTCTCTCGGCGCGCCTCGGCTCCTAATTTGAAACTCTAAACAAATTGACATTCGAAATTCGATATGAAGAGAAAACTTCTTACACAGATAAAGAATGAATGGCGCGACAATATCTGGCTCGTGGTCGAGCTGGTAGTGGTCTGCGGTGTGCTCTGGATCATGGCCCTGCTGATTTACGGCACTGTAAAGGGCACATTCGAGCCCACCGGATCAGACTATGAGGATGTCTACCTGCTCGGCCCGGCCG
This sequence comes from uncultured Sangeribacter sp., assembly GCA_964525735.1. Classification (GTDB taxonomy): domain Bacteria; phylum Bacteroidota; class Bacteroidia; order Bacteroidales; family Muribaculaceae; genus Lepagella. The sequence continues at coordinate 5,095 of CAZGJH010000095.1, read as the reverse complement.
TCGTGGCCGAATCGTCGCCCCACCATATTGCCGTGCCCGAAGGGGAAACAGACCCCTACAACAACGACTTCCGCGACCTTCTGCGTCGGCTGCGCGAAAATCCTAACGTAGAGGCGGTTGGCTTCCACAACAACGCCGTGCCCTACAACTATAATTTCAGCGGCACCAACTATGTGCGCGTCGACGAGCCGGATTCGGTGGTATATTTCGGCAACCGCCGCCAGGCTTCGCCCGACATGGTGAAGGTGCTCGGCTTCGAAAGCATGACCGGCAAGACGCCCGATCAGCTCGTGGAGATGCTGCGCCGTGGCGAATTGCTCATCTCCAACAATCCCTCTTACGAGCAGCAGGGACGCAATCCTTTCGATCTGATAGGTAAGCAGATGGTGTATGCCAACGACAGCTCACGCGTCTACCGCGTGGGCGACGTGATACGCAACGTTCGCCGCTCCGACTACGAGCCGGCCTGGGCAGGCACCATCATCTACCCCCTGAGCGAGGAACAGCAACCCTGGGGACGCATCGCCCTGAAGGTGAAGCACGGCCACGACCAACGCTTCAAGGAAGACTTCCGCACTCACCCCGAACTGCGCAAGCAGCGCAACGTCTATTTCACTGATTTCGAGAAACTCTCCGACGTGCGCGAGGGTTGCCAGCGCGAGATTGTCACCTCCATGCGTATGCTCTATTGCCTGATGGGCTTCCTGTTTGTGACGGTGTTCCTCGGTCTGCTCGGCACGTTCTGGTTTCGTATGCAGCAGCGAGTAGGGGAGATCGCGATACGCAAAGTGTGCGGGGCGACACGTCGCGACATCTTCGCCCGCATCATCAGCGAGGGTATGATTCTGTTGGCCTGTGCGGCTGTCGTGACGTCGGCCATCGTATGGCCCTTCACCTCCGAGATGAAGAGCCGCCTGGGCTGCAGCGTAGGTGAGATGATTGTGTTCGAGGCTATTACGATAGGGCTCATAGCGATCGGCATCGTGCTGAGCCTGTGGTATCCGGCACGCAAGGCAATGGCCATCGAGCCGGCAATCGCACTTAAATCGGAGTAACCCCCGAGCCGTAAAACTGATTGAGAATGAAACAGATGAAGATTCTTTATGCAATTTTGTTGTTAGCAGCGGCGTTTCCTCTCTTCGGAGAGGAAACTCTGCACCTTTCTTTGGGCAGTGCAATCTCCCGCGCTCGCACCAACAGCGTCGATGCCGAAGTGGCTCTCAACCGCCTCAAGACGGCCTACTGGGGCTATCGCTCCTATCGCGCAGAATTGCTCCCGGAGGTGTCGCTCACCGCGTCGCTCCCCACCTACCGCAAGCAATACAGCTCGTATATGAACGCCGAGGGCAACTACTCCTTTGTGCCCAACAACTTCCTCCAGATGGATGGCGAACTCTCTGTGACTCAGAACATCTGGCTCACGGGTGGCAAGGTTTCGGTGAACACCTCGCTCGACTTCTACCGCCAGCTTGGCAGCGGCGCATACAACCGCTATATGTCGATCCCCGTGGCCGTGACGCTCACTCAGCCGATTTTCGGCGTGAACAATCTGAAATGGAACCGTCGCATAGAGCCCGTGCGCTACGATGAGGCGAAGGCGGAGTTTCTTTCGGCTACGGAGGATGTGGCCGCCACGGCCATCAATCTCTACTTCTCGCTGCTCATGGCGCGCGAAAACCATACCATCGCCCGCCAGAACCTTGAGCAGGCCGAAAGGCTCTACGAAGTAGCCCGCGCGAAACGCGAGATGGGGAGCATGAGCAAGAACGACCTCCTCCAGATGGAGCTCAACCTGCTCAACGCCCAGACTTCGCTCACCGATTGCGAGAGCAACCTTCGCAGCCAGATCTTCCAGCTCTGCACCTTCCTCGACCTCGACTCCGACACGCTGATAGAGACCGAGATACCGCTCGACGTGCCCGAAGTGGCCGTGGCTTACGACGACGCTCTCACCCGCGCCCTCTCAAACAATCCTTTCTCGAAGCGGATGCTCCGCACTCAGCTCGAAGCCGACTACGAAGTGGCCAAGGCGAAAGGAGCTCAGCGCGAGATAAATCTCTTCGCCCAACTCGGATATACGGGCACCGACCGCGACTTCGCCGGGGCCTACCGCGGGCTGAAGGATAATCAGGTGGTGGAGATCGGTTTCCAGATTCCGCTCGTTGACTGGGGTCGGCGCAAGGGTCAGGTGAAAGTGGCCGAAAGCAACAAGCGTCTCGTGGAGAGCCAGATACGCCAGGAGAGCATGAACTTCAACCAGAATCTTTTCATTCTCGTGGAGCGTTACGGCAACCAGCTTCAGCAGGTGCGCACGGCCCGACGCGCCGACGAGATCGCGGCGCAGCGTTACGCCACCAACGTGGAGACCTTCCTTATCGGCAAGATCTCGACGCTCGATCTCAACGACTCGCGCGTGAAGAAAGATGAGGCCCGGCGTGAATACGTAAACGAGCTTTACCTTTTCTGGCTCTATTATTACCAGATACGCAGCCTCACGCTCTGGGATTATGAGCGCAACGCCCCATTGGAGGCCGATTTTGACGAAATTCTCCGATAATTTTTGTAATTTTGTGGTATGATTCTGATTGTTGACGACGATAAGACTGTGAGGCTCTCCTTGGCCCTGCTGCTGAAACGGGCCGGCTACGACACCGACCAGGCTGCCTCGCCCGAGGAGGCCTTAGAGAAGGTGCGCGCACGCCGCTACGACCTTATCCTGATGGATATGAACTATTCACGGTCGACCTCCGGCACCGAAGGGATAGAGCTCCTGCGCAAGACACGCATCTTCTTGCCCGACACCCCGGTGATTCTGATCACGGCCTGGGGAAGCATCGAACTGGCCGTGGAGGGGATTCGCGCCGGGGCCTACGATTTCATCACGAAGCCCTGGAACAACCTCGTGCTGCTCCAGCGCATAGAGACGGCCCTGAGTCTGAACGCTCCTGCCTCGGGCGAGCCTGAGGCTAACGAGGAGCCGAAGTTTGACCGCTGCGGAATCGTCGGCCACAATCCAGCCTTGGAGGAATTGCTCTCTACCGTGGCAAGAATCGCTCCGACCGACGCACCTGTGCTGATTCTCGGCGAGAATGGCACCGGCAAGGAATTGATAGCCAACGCTATCCATGCCAACAGTCGGCGCCGACGCAATCCCTTCGTGATGGTGAACCTCGGCGGTATATCGCAGACGCTCTTCGAGAGTGAGATGTTCGGCCATGCCAAAGGGGCCTTTACGGGAGCCGTCGCGGCCCGCAAAGGGCGCTTCGAGATGGCCGACAAGGGCACCATCTTCCTCGACGAGATCGGCGACCTCGATTTGGGGAGCCAGGTGAAGATGCTCCGTGTGCTTCAGCAACATACGTTCGAGCCGCTCGGTGAGAGCCGTCCGCGCAAGGTGGATATCCGCGTGGTGTGCGCCACGAATGCCGACCTCCCCGCGATGGTGGCCGAGCGCACTTTCCGCGAAGACCTTTTCTATCGCATCAATCTGATCACGCTCCGCCTGCCCGCGCTGCGCGAGCGACGCGACGACATCCCGCTGCTTGTGCGCCATTTCCTTCGGCAACAAGCCGAAGCGGCCGGTCTGCCGCTCCCCGAGATTACCTCTGAGGCGATGGAGCTGCTCACGCGGCTGCCGTATCCGGGGAATATCCGCCAACTTAAGAATATGGTGGAGAGGGCGTTGCTGATCGGCGGACCGCGACTCGGCAAGGAGCACTTCGGCGATTTCTCAACCGTCGCCTCCGATGGCAGCGACCCGCTTCGCCCCGCAGGCACGCTCGGCGACATGGAGCGGCAGACGATTATCGACGCTCTTGCCAAAGCCGACGGCAATCTCACGCAAGCGGCTCGCATACTTGGCATTACGCGCCAGACTCTCTATCGGCGCCTCGAAAAATACAATATCAAATGAGACTGTGGTTATTTATCGGTGTGTTGGCCGGCGTGCTCGCACTCGGAGCCTTCGCTCTCTTCCCGATGGAGTTGTCGGGATGGGTTGTGGGGGCTATTTTGCTGCTTACACTTCTGATCTTGGCAGAGCTTCTGCGCTCGGTGATACTGCCTCAGCGCACCATCTCGCGCGGCATGGAACTGATTGCCTCTCAGGATTTCAACAACCGCCTTACGCGTGTGGGGCAGTTGGACGCCGATAAGTCGGTGGCGCTCTTCAACACGATGATCGACCGCCTTCGCGAGGAGCGTCTGCGCAACTTGGAGCGGGAGAGCTTTCTGCGCCTGCTTACCGACGCCTCGCCGATGGGCGTGCTGCTTCTGGATTTCGACGACCGCATTTCGATGGTGAATCCGGCTCTGCTCCGCATAACCGGAATCAGCGATCAGGATGAACTGCTCGGGCATAGCTTAGGGGAGTCGACACGCGATCTTCTGCGCAAGATGAAGGAGGTGAAACGCGGTGAGAGCCAGGTGATTCGTCGCGGCGACGTGGGCCGCTACCGTTGCTATCATCTCACCTTTATGCAGAGCGGTTTCAACCGCGATTTCTATCTCCTGGAGACGCTCACAGAGGAGATGATGCGCGCCGAGAGGGAGGCCTATGAGAAGGTGATACGCATTATCTCGCATGAAGTCAACAATACGATGGGAGGCGTGCGGTCGGTGATCGACACTGTGGCGCAATGCGTTGGCGATGCCGACTTGGAGGAGGTGCTGCAAAGTTGCGACGACCGTTGCGGGAATCTCACGAGCTTCATCAATGCCTATGCCGACGTAGTGCGTGTGCCACAGCCCGTGCTTCATCCCGAGCCCCTCGGCTCACGTCTCGCGGAGATGATGCCGTTTCTTCAGTCGCTCAGCCGCCCCGGCATCACCCTCCTCCTCGACACCGCCACCGAATGCCCCGAAGAGGCTTCCTCTTCCTCTATGGAGCTTGTCGGACTCACCGACGATATTATTGTGAATATCGATATCTCTCTCTTCCAGCAGGTGATAGTGAATATCGTGAAGAATGCCATTGAGAGTATCGACGGTGAAGGGTGGGTAAGGATAAGCTGCCGGCAGACGGAGGAGGGCGCGGAGCTTGAGATCGCGAATAATGGCCGACCGATTTCAGCGGAGGAGGAAAACCGGATTTTCA
>CAZGJH010000094.1:0-9750 GCA_964525735.1 uncultured Sangeribacter sp. | reverse complement strand
AGTAGTAGCCGGTGGCTGTGCCGCCGTTGCCGCGAGCATAGTCGGCGCCCACGCGGGTGTCGTCGTTGTTGACGTCTACCAGACGAGCCTCGTCGCCGTCGCCCCAGTGAGAGTTGTGGTGAAGGATGGTCTGCTCAAGACGCGGGTCGCGGTTGGCGTAGGGATTCTGATCATCGTAGGCCGGATCCTTGTCGATGGGGAGGCCGTTGATAGTCTCGTAAGCGTCCACCAGGTTCTGAGTCGGGTTGAGATAGCCCGTAGCGCTGATCGCGCCTGTGAAGCCGCAAGGAGCGTTGAAATATTCGAGCTGGAGCGTATTCCAAACCGAACGGCTCAGGATATACTCATTGTTGAGCACCGGGTTTGACACGAAGCACTGGTAATAATTCTGTTTCGGGTCGTTGTTGTCGGTGGTGTAGAGGCGGTAAGGATTACGCTGCTGAGCGTTTTTCGCGATGAAATCCTTGGCAGCCTGAGCAGCCTCGTTCCAGCGGTTTACGTCGTTGGTGGGGTTGAAAAGAGGAGACGCACGGAAGAGCAGGGCGCGTGTCTTGAGGGCATAAGCGGCTGCGCCGTTGATGCGGCCCCAGTTTTCGGCCTCGTTAGTGTAGCGGAAGGGGAGGTTGTCTTTATATTTGTCACATTCATCAGCAATCCATTTGAGCACCTCGTCGGCCTTCTGACGCTCGGGGAGAACGGAAGAGGGGGTGAGGATGATGGGCACACCATCCTCGCTGTCGGCCACTACGGGCACGTCGCCAAACCAGCTCACGAGATCGAAGTGAAGGATGGCGCGAAGCACACGTGCCTCGGCATCCCAGCGGTCGAAGAGACGGTTGTCGTCGCCGGCCTTCTCAGCGTTGCCCACCACGCTCGGGCGAGCGTTGAGCAGATACTGGTTGATGCCGCGCAGGCCCTTGTAGTTGCGATTCCAATAGAAATCGGCAAACCAGTGGTTGGTGGCGTCGTAGGCATCGGCGTTGATTGAGTGGTAGCGAGCCACACCCCAATAGTCGACGGCGTTGTCGGTCATGCAATCCTGGGAGAGACGATACTGAGTGTCGCTGTAGCCCTGGAAAGCGTCGGGGAGATAATCGTAGAGCTGTGCGAGATAACCTCGGGTGCGGTCGAAGTCGGAGAAGACGTTGTCCGCCTGGAGGGTCAGGTCGACCTCCTTGTCGAGATAGTCGTTGCAGGAGGCAGTGGAGAGAGCGAGAAGTGCTGCCGCCGCGATATGTGATATTTTGATTTTCATGATGATTTTATGTTAATTAGAATTCCACATGAAGACCGAAGTTGAAGGTGCGGGTCTTCGGATACCACCAGCAGTAAGACATAGGCTTCTCGGGATCCATACCCTTTGGCATATGGCTGATAGTGGCGAGGTTGTAGCCGCTGAAGTAGAAGCGGCACTGGCTCATATGGATTTTGGAGATGAGGCTCTTGGGGAGCGAATAACCAAACTCGATGTTGCGCAGGGCGAAGTAGTTGCCGTTCATGATCCAGATATCATTCTGGTAAGAACCGTTGTCGCGAGAAGAATCCTCAGTGTTGTAGGAGTAGCTCAGACGCGGATACTTGGCGTTGATGTTGCGCGGGTCGGTCGGATCGTCGGTATAATAACCCCATGCGTTCACTACCTCGTGAGTGGCATTGTTGTTGCCCCACTCGGAGAAGGTCATTGAGGGTGAAAGGAACACCGAACGATTAAGATATGCTGTGCCGATCACCTTGAGGTCGAAGCCCTTATACTCTGCGTAAATAGAGAGCGAGGGGGTGATCTCCGGAATCAGGGTGAATCCGTAAGGCTCCATATCGCGGGAGTCGATCTGACGGTCGCCGTTGAGGTCGCGGAAGACGGCTGTGCCGAGCTTCTGGTTGCCGCCCGAGAAGGTGTTGTAGGGATACTTCTCCGGGTGAGCGATAGCGTCGGCCTGAGAAGTGGCGATCAGGTTGGGGTCGGAAGCCCAGCCGGTGAAGCGGTAGGCGTTCCAGCCGCCGATCACGTCGCGGTTTTCCCATTCGTAGATAGAAGCTACGGAAGCGTAGTCGCGGATACGGTCGCCCGTCTTGCGCTGCCATTCTACAGCGGGAGCCACCTCATCCATCTCGATGATCTTGTTGCGGTTCCAGGAGAGCATACCCTCCACGCTATAGTTGACGTTGCCGATGCGGTTGGAGTGGCCGATGGTCACCTCGATACCGTGGCTGTTGACCTTGCCGTAAGAGTCTTTCGCGAAAGTTGTGCCCAGGATGTTGGGGTTGGTAGAACGTGCGATGAGGATGTCGCTACGCCACTCCTTGAAGAAGTCGAACGATCCGTAGAGGCGACGGTGCCAGAAGTCCCAGTCGAGACCTACGTTGACCATGCGCGAGATCTCCCACTTGCTGTTGGGGTTGCCGGCAATGCTCTCGATGAAGCCCGGCACGTTGGTGGCGTAGTGGCCGAAGCTGTAGCCGCCCGAAGTGGCGAAGGTAGACTGGTAAGGATAGCGGCCTGCGCCGGTGTCGCTCATACCCGACTTACCGTAAGATGCTCTGATCTTCAGAAGATCCATGTTGGGGTTGCGGAGGAAGCTCTCTTCAGAGAGAACCCAACCGGCCGACACGCCCCAGAATGTGCCCCAACGCTCCTCGGGAGCGAAGTTGTCGTTGCCCATGCGGGAGATGTTGCCCGAAAGGATGTAGCGGCTGTCGAAGATGTAGGCCAGAGAGCCGTTCCAAGAGAGATAGCGATCAGAAGAATACTGAGAGTTGTCGGTATTAGCCTCGATCACATTGAGACGCTGCTGATAAGAGCGCACGAAGGCGTTGGCCTGCACGCGGTGGAGCCCGGCAAATTCACGGTCGTATTTGAAACCGAAGCGGAAGTTGAGGGTCCAGGAGTTGGCGCGCTCGTTGGCCGAGGGGTTGGTGAGCTCCTGATAGCGGTTGGTCTGGGTGTAAGTGAAATCTTCCACCTTCTCAACGGCTGTGTTGGTATAGTCGTAAGAATAAGAGTTGACGCGGTTGGTCTGAGTAGACTGGAACACGTCGAAGGCATCGAAGCTGACTACGAGGTTAGCCTCCAGGCCCTTGGTGATCGGCTCAAGATTGCCGGTGACATCGACAGTAGAATAGAGCTGACGGCGACGGTTTTTCTCCTGGCCTGATGAACCGAGCAGATAGGTCGGGTTGTTGGCCGAGCCATCTACGTAAAGCTCGCCGTTAGGACAGAACACGGGGCGCATCGGGTCGGCCTCCACAGCACCGAAGGTGGTGAGGTTGAACACACCGGTGGTAGGCTGCTTGATATTGTCGATACGTCCGCCCAGGTCGAGACCTACGCGCAGATACTTGTTGACGTTGATGTCGAGGTTAGAACGGAGGTTCCAGCGATTGAGCACGTGCTGAGTGGAGAAACGCTCGTTGAAATTGGTGCCCTGCTTGTTCCACATACCCTCCTGGCGGAGATAAGAGAACGATACATAGTAGCGGGCGCGGTTGTTACCGCCGGAAATCTGGAGGTTGGTCTTCACCACGGGAGCCGTCTCTCGATAGAGCTCGTCAAACCAGTTGGTGTTGAAATAGCGGTAGCGGTCCATTCCGTCGAGAGTCTCGCCGTTGCAAACGCGGCGGTATTTCTCGATCTGCTCGGCAGAATACACGGGATCCTTGCCATCGAGATATCTCACCTGATTCTTGGTGAGGGCGAGGTTGTAGGAGTCCTGGTTTTCCACCTTGCCGGTGAGGGTCTGGAAGCCCACCTCCTGAGTGAAGTTGATGTGGGTCTTTCCGGCCTCGCCACGCTTGGTGTTGACAAGGATCACGCCGTTGGCGCCACGCATACCGTAGAGAGCCGTAGCGGCGGCATCCTTAAGCACGGTGACAGTCTCGATAGGGAAAGCGTCGAGGAAGGAGATGTCGCGCTCCACGTCGTCGACGATCACGATCGGGTTGCGTGCGGCAGCGTTGAGCGAGCGCACACCGCGCACATACATCTTTGTCTGCGACCAACCGGGCTCTGAAGACACCTCGTAAGTCTCAACGCCTGTGAGGGTGGAGTTGAAGGCATTCTGAAGCACGGTGACGGGGTAACGCTGCAGCTCCTCGCCAGTGACGGTAGAGCGGGAGTCGGTGAGCAGCTTCTTCTCCTGGCGGCCGAAAGCCACGGGCACAGCGTGCGCGTAGGGATCGGTGTCGGGATTGAGCACGATGATGAAAGGAGTGCTGAAATCTTCGACGGGCATGATGGTGGTGAGATATCCCACGCAAGTTGCGTTTACCTCATCATCATAGTTGGCGTCTTTGATAGTGAATTCGCCATTCTCATTGGTGAAGACCACCTTGCTCTGCTCGGCGAGATTGACGGCCGCGCCGGGCACGGGATTGCCGTCGGGATCTACCACACGTCCCTTCAGGGTGTTGCCGGTGGCAGCTGCCAGGGCCGAGGCGGAACAGCCGGCGAGCACTGCGGCCGTGAGTGCCAGCTTACCTTTGTTCCTGATATGTTTTATGATGTCGTTCATAGAAGTTCGAATTTTTCTTTGGGATTTTAAGTATTACCAGCCGGGGTTGTTTTCAAGACCAGTCTTCCAGACTTCAGCCTCGGGAATTGGATAGAGATACATGCGATCTTCGAACACACGGTCTTGGGCTTTCTTGCGGCTCACGGTGCCATCCATAGCCACGTTGATGCCGTAGATGGGGCGTGCGAGAGCCTCCTTGGCCACATTCCAGCGGCGCACATCCCATGAGCGGTGTTCCTCGAAAGCAAACTCCACTGTGCGCTCCTTGTGGATGAAGTTGCGCATGGCTTCCTTGCTCTTGAGGTCGGCGCGGTCGGCCACATTGCCTGTGATGCCGGCGCGATGGCGAACGGCATCAAGCATATCGTATACCTCCTGGCAGGGACCGTTTACTTCGTTGATGGCCTCGGCATAGTTCATGAGAATCTCTGCGTAGCGGATGATGGTCCAGAGGCGATAAGCGGAGCCGCCGTGGTTGGAGCTGAGGATAGTGGCGGGGATGTATTTACGCATGTAATAGCCGGTGGGAGTGGCGTTGGCGTTGCCGATAGGATTGTCGGCCATGCCGGGGCGCACGTCGATCGTGCTGTTGTCGCGCATCGTGCCCCAGGGCGTGCCCTGATAAAGCACTGTGGCAGCCAGACGGGGGTCGCGGTTGGCCCACATGTCGGCATCGTTGTAGCCGCTGGCGGCGTTGATGGCCGGGGTGAGCGAGCCGGCGGGATAAACGGGAGCTCCTGTGGCGTCATACTGTGCGAAGGGCGACGAGCCGTCGGCCATATCGTACATATCCACGAGGTTTTGCGAGGGGCAGTTGCCACCCGAGCCGCCTTCGCCTACGGGAGTATCCTGAGAGATGCCTCCCCAGCCGATAGTGACGTCGTTGCGGAAGAAGATCACCTCATGGTTGTTGCCGGTGTATTGAGTGCGGAGCACGGCGTTGCCATAGTTTTCGGCAGCGTCGATATTCTCTTCAGAGAAGAGGTAGAACTTGTCGCCATAGTCGGCCATGAAGCTCTTGGCGGCGTCGGCAGCCTCCTGCCAGGTGATACCGCTCTCGGCAGCATAGCGGGGAGAGGCCATATAGAGCTTGATGCGGCTCTGGAGGGCACGGTTCATAGGCTGCGAGAGGCGGCCGATACGGTTGGCGCTCCAAGCCTCGTCGTAAGAGAGGAGGTCGGGCTCAGCCTCGGCGAGCTCCTTGAGCACGAAGTCTACCACATACTCCTTCACAGAGGGACGCTTCGAATTGTAGGGGGTGATCATATCTTCGGACGGATCGAGCACATCAGTGATGATCGGGAGCGGGCCGAAACGGAGGAACATCTCCCAATAGAAATAAGCGCGGAAAGTGCGGGCCTCGGCCTTCATAGTGGCGCGGTCTTTGGCCTCCTCTTCGGCAGTCTTGGTGATGTCGTTGGGCACGAGGTGCATCTGATTGATCACACGGTTGCACTTGCGGATAGCGCGATAGCGGCTCTCCCAGGTGTCGGCGAGCTCGGAATATCCGCCGCCGCCATAGTAGTTGCCGATGTTGAAAGTGGTGCGCGCGCCGCCGGTGGCGAAAGAGGTCTCAGAGAGGTCGGTAGCTGCGTCGAGCCAGGATCCGCTCAGACGGTTGGCGCCATGACGAAGGAAGTTGTAGGTGTCGGTATGGAAATACTCAAACATACTCCAGCTTCCGAGAGTCTTGTCTTCGGTAAGCTCGTTCGAGGGCTGCTTCTCAAGGTAGTCGCCGCAAGAAGTCATTGCCGCGGAGCCACCGAGGAGAATCGCCAACGCTATATATTTATATGTTTTTTTCATCGTGATGTCGAGATTAGAATTGGATGTTGACGCCGAAGTTTACAGTCTTGCAGATGGGATACTTGTTGGAGCCGTTGCTCTCGGGGTCGACGAGTCCGTCGAGATGATCCCAAGTGATAAGGTTGTTGGCGTTGACGAAGAAGCGACACTGGCTCATGTAGACGTGCTTGATCCATTTCTCGGGGAGAGAATAGGAGAGCTCGATATTCTTCAAGCGGAAGAACGAACCGTTCTTGAGGAAGAAAGAGTTGGTGCGCTGGTTGTGGTCGCCGTAGCTGTCATAGTGGAGCAAGGGATACTTGGCGTTGGCGAGGTTCTGGGCCTCTGAGAGGGCAGGATTCCAACGGTCGAGGTGATGCTCTTTCACTTTGCCACCGTTTACGAAGGCATACATAGCCTCCGCGTCGTAGTAGCGGCTCACGTGGTCGACACCCTGGAACATGATGCTGAAGCCGATGCCTTTCCATTCAGCCCCGAGGGTGATGGCGTAGGTGTTTTCCGGGATATCGGAGTAGCCGATGAAGGTCTCGTCGCGGTCGTCGATGAAGCCGTCGCCGTTCATATCGCGATATTTGAGGTCGCCAGCCTTGACGGTGCCGAAGGTAGACACGGGGAGGTTGCCGCCGTCGATGTCGGCCTGAGTCACGAAGCCGTCGCAGAGGAGGCCGAAGTATTGATTGATCACGTGGCCAGTGCGCTTGCGATAGTCGGTCTTGTTGGCGGGCTCATCCATCTCGGTGATTTTGTTCTTGGCGTGAGAATAGGTGGCGCCGATGTTATACTTGAAGTCGGGGCCGATGCGGTTGCCGTAGTGGAGCTCGATCTCGAAGCCCTTGTTGGTGGTCTTGCCGAGGTTTCCGGCAGCCGAAGTCACACCAAACCACCAGGGGCGGGTGAGATATTCGGTGAGGATGTTGTTGCGCTTCTCATAGAAGAAGTCGACGTTGCCGCTGAGAGCGTTGTTGAAGAAGCCGAACTCAAGGCCGACGTTGTATTTGTGGGCGCGCTCCCAGGTTACACCGTAGTTGGGATACTGCTGCTCGTAGATACCGGTCTGGCCTGAAGTGCCGAAATAATAGTCGTTGCCGATCTGGCTCCACTTCTGCTCGTAGAGGAATCGCTGCACCACGCCAGCCACCTGATAGATATCGTTACCTACCTGGCCGTAGCTTGCGCGGAGTTTCAGGTTGCTCAGCCAATCGGCTGTGCGCTCCATGAATCTCTCCTGAGTGATGCGCCAGCCTGCGGAGAATGCGGGGAAGAAACCGAAGCGGTGGCCCTTCTGGAAGTTCTCAGAACCGTTGTAGCCGGCGTTGAACTCGAAGAGGTAGCGGTTGTCGTAAGCATAAGTGACACGGCCAACGACACCCTGATAACGCTTGGCGAGATCAGACTGGTAGCGGTAGTCGTTCTGCATATAGAGCACCATGGCCGTAACGTCGTGCACGGTGTTGAACTGGCGGGCGTAGTTGAGCTGAGCCTCCATGTAGAGCTTGTAGAGCGTGAAGCTCTCGCGGCGGTTGGAGAGGGTGCCGTCGGTGTTGAAGCGGTTGTAGGCGTCGGCGCTCTCATAGTTGTTGCGGTCGTTGAGCTCGTAAGTGGCGAAGCTCTTGCTGTAGGTGGTCTTGTGATAGTTCTCGTAGTCGAAGCTGACCATACCGCGAGCCGAGAGGCCGGGTGTGAGCCAATCCATCTTGTAGTCGAGAATGAAGTTGGTTTCGTTCACAGTGTTTACACCTTTATAATAGCCCGACTCAGCGAGAGTGGCGTAGACGTTGCTCTGATACTGCGAGCTGCCGCCGTAGAGCGTCTTCATCTCGTCGCCGTTCTGCACCTGGTAAGCCACGGGGAAGAGCCAGCCCGGAGTGTGGTTGAGCTGATAGAAAACGTTGCTGAAGTTGTCGCGCTCATCAGAGTTGGGGCCTTTGCGCTCCTCGAAGCGTGTGCCGAAGTTTACGGAGAGCTGAAGGTCTTTCGTAAGGAAGAAGTCGGCGTTGGCGCGGAAGCCATAGCGCTTATAGTTGAGCGAAGTGGAGTTGCCGTAGGGGTCGTTTGAGAGGTTCTTGAAGAGCGACTCCTGATCATAGTATTCGAGCGAAGCATAGTAGCGCATACGCTTTGTGCCGCCGCGGACGCTGGCGTTGTAACGCTGCGAAGGAGCGGAAGAGCGGAGAATCTCGTCATACCAGTCAACATTGGGGTAGAGCAGAGCCTCTACGCCTGAGAGCTGACCATTGACAGACTTCTCATACATGGCGATATCGGAAGCGGAATACTGCGAGGGGAGCCCGTCGTTGGCGAGAGCCTCCTCAAGGAGCGATACCGACTGGTAGGAGTTGAGGTAGCTGTCTTTGCGCGTCGGGGTCTGGAACTGCCAGGAGGCCGTGAGACTCACGATAGGTTTCTGCTCCTTACCGCGCTTGGTGGTGATAAGCATAACGCCGTTTGCACCGCGCACACCATAGACGGCTGTAGCGGAAGCATCCTTAAGCACGGAGATGGTCTCGATATCGTCGGGGGCGATCTGAGAGAAAGAACGCTCTACACCGTCGACGAGGATGAGCGGCTGGGCGTCGCCTGCGAAGGTGGCGCGGCCACGGATGTAGATCGAAGCGTCGTCGGCACCGGGGGCGCCAGAAGTCTGCGAGGTGATCACACCGGGAATCTTACCGGTGATGGCCTGGGAGAGGTTGGCGGAGGGAGTTTCCAACAGGTCGCCGGAATTCACCTGCGAGATAGCTCCCACCACCGACTCCTTTTTCTGCTGGCCGTAGCCAACGACGATCACCTCGTTGAGGACAGAAGATTCCTCCTGCAGAGTGATCTTGAGATTAGTCTGGCCTTTCACGTCGACTTCCTGAGTGGTGAAGCCCACGTAAGAGATAACGAGCACTGCCTTCTTGGCGTCTTTGAGATTGAGCTTGAAGAAGCCGTCGATGTCGGTAGCTGTGCCGTTGGTAGTGCCTTTTTCTATAATAGTAGCGCCAATGAGGGGTTCTCCAGACGGGTCGTATACCTCACCCTGTACAATCTGCGCTGCGGCGGGAGCCACTGCCATGACCATAAGGAGAACCGGGAGGAGGAGGCGGAGCCAATTGCTCCGCCGTCCTTCGGCCTGAAGCCGTCCTTCGGCTTTAATGTGTTTGCTGTTCATTACGATGTATGTGGTTAGAATTTAAGGAATGTTTACTCAACAGTCATCCAGGGGTAGTAGCCTACCTTCAGGAATTCGAGATAAGCGAGCTCGCAGGTGAAGAAAAGACCGATAGGAGCGGTGAGCTCTTTAGCCGAGAATTTGTAGCGAGGCATCTCGCGGCCGTCGGCTGTGGTCTGGCGGCAATCCATCTTGAGGGTGCCAGCCGTATAGTTGAAGAGAATCTTCACGCGTGCGTCTTTCATATCGGCTACGTAGGTATCCCAATCGAAGGCTTGCTCC
>CAZGJH010000093.1:0-9809 GCA_964525735.1 uncultured Sangeribacter sp. | reverse complement strand
CCCACATGTAATCTTACATGATAAGAGTTGTTGCGAACGAGTTCAAATTGATTGAACGGAATGATAGGTACATGGTAATAACATGTACGCCAAGACTGGCCACCGTCGGACGACCATGGCACACTAAGCATCATAAACGTGCCATGAGGCTCGTCGATAGCATTGGTCCATTTATTGGGATAGGTATAAAATGGCACAGATTGTATCCAATTATATTTTGGCTCATTCTGATCATCCTTGAAATCATACAGGTATGTCAAATCATCCGCCGTATTGAAATACGCAGAGGTTACATTGGTAGGGATGTCTGTTTGACCTGTTTGCCATGCAGGGATAGTATATGGCTTATTAGGTGCAGCCTTTGGATCCAGATTCGACATAGCCACACCCTGCACTAACCTCACTCTCATACCTTCGTAATCGGGTTTCCATGTCAGAGTTTCCTCTCCGACCACCTCTTTGATTTCGCTATCAACATTAAGAGCAAGGGTAATCTTGGCAGCAGAACGCTTCACTATGATTTTGCCAATTGCGTAGTTCTGCCTACGATCATAGGTAATAGTTCCGTCACTATCCATAGTAAAACCATCCTGCTTTTGCTTTGTCTTGAATGTAGACGTCACCACCATCTCTCGAAGTTCAGTTACAGTTGTAGCGTTTCCGGGATCAATATTAACGGCGGCAAATACTCGACATTCCGGCGAATTGTTTTCGTTGGTATTACCCTCTCCGAAAAGGCGAGTGATAAGCTCCATAGTCAATGGAATCCTCAACTTAGCGCTACCGTTCGCATTCAGGTCGGTAAATGTTTCCATATAAACAGGTGCATCATCATCGGCGCGATCGCCAGCAGCGGGAGAGAGACAAAGAGTCACGCTGTTAATCTTATTTTCATTAAATTCATCTATACCCGGTTCAGTTGCGTCCTCGTCTGCACGAGTTATATTCGTGCCGGTTTTGAGTTCCAAAGTAATATATCCGGGCTCACCTGTAATTCCAGGTGTAACCGCAGCGGGAATATCCATCTCATCGGAACACGACGTGAGCATACCGCCGATACCCATTATCGACAGGCTCCAGATGAATAATCCTTTAATTATATTTCGTTTAGAAAGGCTCATTGTCCTATCAGTTTTATTGTCGGTTTTGTATGAAAGTAATATGTTCAACGTTAGTGCCATACTCCGTGCTCTTAAGTATGTTGATAGGCACTGTTAGGCCATCTGCCATAGTAACCATAACCTGGAGCACTGCGGAGCGTGTTTCTTGACCTGCACTTTGAGTGGCTACCACTTTGAAATCATGAAGCTGACCATCGATAATTCCCGAGATGTAGCTTGACGTGGTAGTTTTCCCATCAGCGCCTGTCACCTGAAACTGAATTGCGTTCTGCTCTCCAGAGGTCGTCACCAGATAGGCATACCAACGGCAATTTATGGGCTCTGAGATACCGAAAGTTCCAGTTACTGCTTGAGGATAATCATTCAGTACGAGTCGGCCGGTTGCTTTATCAAGCGAAGCATAGGTTCCTTCAGCAAACGTCAGAGTGCCATCATCAGCCATTGCGATATTATCGGTGAAATCGATCTCATGATATTGTGGCACCCAAGGCAACACCTCAACTTCGTACAACAGCGCGCCGTCATTACCCAAAGTAACTTGAACAATTACGTGTGTGTTGCGCGGGAGGGCATAGGGCAGATTCGGGAGCTCCTGAGCTGGCAGATAGTTTACGCCATCGTAAGATATGGAGCAAAACAGTTTGCGGTTAGCATCTCCTAAACTCTCCCCGAAATAATACAGCGGAGAATAAAGCGGATGGATTGTAGCCGTCACGTCCTTTATCTTGATAGGGAACTCACCAAGGTCGAAAATAAACTCTTCAGCAGCGGCATCAGAGGGCACTCCAAACTTCGTTATCTCCCTTCCAGATGCAGCTGACTCCGTATCCTTTGCGGGATTATAAACAGTTGAAGTCGGGAAAAGAAACTCCTTGTCTCCCAGGCCAAACACCTTGATGCTCTTTATCTCAAGATTGTTATCTTCTTCCACATAGCCTTCCTTCTTCAAGAAACGGAAGGAGAATTTGGAAGCGGCACGGGTAACGAAGAAACTCTTCTTCAACTCTACCTTTACCGTCTCAAGATTTGTGTTAGGAAACGCCACGGCCGACACATCGTAGATCTCACTCATCGGTATCGGCTTATGAGGATCGTTCTCATAATTATCAATCAAGACCGGACCGCCTGCCATTCCGGAAAGCTGAATCGCCGAGAGAACATCCACCAGCGTTTTATCCCCCTCTGCTTTAGGATCTTCAAGCAAATTCACCACAGCATCCGGAAGCCCAACCTCATTGGCAATCAAAAATACTTTGTAATCGGTTTCAAAGTCAATTTGAAAACGAAGACCAGAGATTCTTAGACCCGGTGAATTGACGAAAGATTCCAACTCATTGTGAATTATCTCATCCTTCTTAGGATCCACGATTATCACGCGCAGAGATTGCATTTTCTCTTCGGCCAGCGTAGGATTTTCGTAGTAGGAATTCGTGCCATCGATATCACGCGTCGAGGAGAGGGCGCGCGTCGGGAAGGAGCCAGGCTCTACCACACCCACATCGAGGACGAGCGTCAGACTCCCGTCCCATGGATTCTCCGTATTGTCGGGTTCGCCGCTATGCGAGCATGCCGACAGACAGATCATAGCCATCAACAACAGGAGAACCGACGTATTATTTCGTATTCTCATTGTCATAGGTCAGAAATATTGTTGATGCGTACAATCCAATCGTTGATAATGATCTCTACTTCACCCCAACGTCCGTCGTTGGTGAGGAAGAACGTGAGGTTCCAGCGACTCTGACGGTCGAGGAATTCCTGAGGTTTCATATTCTTGTAATGCTCGCTCTTAAGCAGGAGAAGCACATTCACCAAAGGTATGCTGAGCACCTTCTTGCCGTCGTCGGCACGAGTCACCATCAGTGTAGCGTCTGAATTCTCCATCAAGCGGGGAACGCTCAACTCCGCCCACGACACAATCGACGTGCTGCCATCGGGCAACAAACCGGCCTCCGCGTTATCCTTGGCCCACGGACGATAATTGACGTTCTCAGTCGAAATGATATCGTTCAGATAATTAAACCGCGTATTATTGTCGGTGATGGTGAATATGAAATCATCGGCATCCGTAGGCAGCCCGCTCTCATTGGCGAGAATCACACGGATATCGTTGGTGTCTTTCATCATGTAGACCGTGCCATCAGTATAGTCGAAATCCTGCTCCGGCACACTTATGTCGAGCGCGCCGTAGAAGAGCGGATGAAGGTCGGTCCCTTTAGGCTCCGTAATCAAATCTGCAGGCAGATACACTTCGAGATTCTGCATCGGCTGCAGAGAGGGAGACTCGTTAAACTTAAACGACGCGTCGGCACAGTCCATGCCGCCGTAAGCGAGCAGACTGTAATCGCCGGCAGGCAGATCTATCGTCATTCGCCAATCCTCATTGCTGGTGTCTGTTTTGCCAGCGGTGAGGGTACGGATATAGTGTCCCTCCCTGTCGTAAACGAGAAGAGTGAGACAGTCTACCTGAGAAGGAAACGCATTGGCGTATTCCATGTTGTAGTCGTATACAAAGCGTAGCCTCAGCCCCTGAGGACAGGGATCGAGATCCTCGTTAAATGCATTGCACGACGCAAGCGAAAACGCTAATCCGGCTACCATAGAAGCCGTAAAAGCCTTCTGTATGCAATCTGAAATAGATCGGAGTTTCATTTTGTTTATTTTTTTAGTAATCCGGAAGGGTTTCACCCCTTCCGGACTGGTCCATTTCAGGATCATGGCCCGGCCACAGGAACCGTAGGCCATTGGTTAAGATAATGACGCGAAAGTCACATTGACAAATTAGAATTCAATGTTGTTGAGACGAACAACCCAAGGCACAACGTCAACGCTGACGCTGATGTATACCTCAGAGCTCTCGTCGGGAGTGTCAGGCTTCGGATCGTCGGGATCATTCTCCGGGATACGGGGGTGACCGAGAGTGTTGAGCTTGGTCACAGTCAGCTTGTAGACATTGTTACGAACTACAGCAAACTCCATGCGACCCATCACACCATTCTCAAGGTTGTCGTTGTGACGGTTCCAGTAATAATAGTAGCAATAGTAGCCCCAATCACCGGTTACAGGATCCTGGCTTGACTGATAGAGGATAAAGCCAAGGCCAGTAGCTTTCTTCTTAAAGTTAGATTTTGCAGTCTGAGCTCCAGCGCTGTCCGGATCAATGCCACGTGCGGTTTCCCAAAGCTGGTGGAGATAATTGGCAGAGGTCTGATCTTCAGCTACATCATCAGTAAAGGTTTTGCCATCGATTGTGATTGTGCCGTAGCCACCAGTTCCGAAACATGTGGTATAGAGAGGAGCCTTACGGTCAAGATCCTGATCAGCAGCACTCTTGGTTTCATCAAAACCAGCGGCATCGAGGGCAGCACGCTGCACATTCTCCCAAGTTACATAAAGGGTATTGCCAGAGAGTGAATAGAGAATGGGGTCAGTATCTGCATTCTGGTTAAGAATTGAAGAGCCTTCGCCATTATTAGCATACTCAAGAGCACTATAAAGCTCCTTTTCGAACTCATCAGAGCTATTCTTCAGAATATCTGTCGGGAGCATACGTGCCTTGAAGATGACACCGGTAGACTGAGAGTTAACCTGTCTGCTTACGCCAGGGATAGTATTCTCAGTCACATAGCGCCAAACATGGAAAGACTTGTCGCCGTAATTGTCGCTCGGACCTTTCACAACTTCCGTACAGTAAGTCCAGTCCCAACCATAGCCTTTATCAGAAACAAGACCTGATGGGCTGAAGAAAGGAAACTCGAAGTAATTGCTGAAATTGCTTTCGATAATATCATACTTCGCCTGCCAGTTGGTAGAAACCACATAATTATCGAGTGTTTCAGCTCCTAATAGAGTTGGAATTGTTGCAGGATCGCTGTTGGGTGCTACGCGGCCAACATAATACTGAGTCTTACTCATGTTGGTGAGACCCATAGCGTACAATTTACATTTTACGATATTGTCGCCATCAACATTATTGACTACAGCATAGGTGAATGCCTCACCTTCCACGCCATTACCCAAACCTTCGATCTGAGAGCCGTCGCGGAAGTCGAAACGGGCTGCCATACGATGCACGTTCACAGCACCGCGATTGGTAAGGTTGTCGATAGCACCTTCAGTGCCCGGTGAGTTCTGGCCAGACAGCTTGAATGCTGAGGCAGCACTTGAGTATTTATTCCATTCATTGAGAGTAGTCGGGATCTGGCGCTCTGCCATGCTGACATTCGACATTGTAAAGCCTCTATCGGCATTCCAGATACCATCGCTGGTAGAATAAGGATAAACCATATCATACCAATTACCAGAGTAAACACCTTCTGCCACCTGAGCCACCTTAGTGATGAGGTCGCTCGTAGGGTTACAGAATACATAGACATTGACATTGCCGATGTTAGGATTGTTTGCATTCGTCGTGTAGTACTCACCCAAAGTTGTCTTGTCAAACTTGGCTACGGTCTGATAAAGAGGATCGCCGGCCACAGCGACTTGAGTGATCGAGCCTTTGTTGTCAGTGCCGGGGACAACTGAAGAAACGATGTACTGATTGTTGTTGTCAGTGAGCACGATAAGGGCTGTCTTTACTGCATTCTCTTCGTCAGTGCCGACTTCAACACCATCAGAGCTGGAGTTCTCGCCATTGGTCTGAGAGCGAGTGCCGCCCTTTCCTGCTGGATTAAGGGTGACGGTCATGTACACGCCGTCACTCCCCGCCGTCACATCGTCGTTTGAGCCCGGCTGGGGGACATCCTCACTGGAGCACGCCGCAAAGAGCGGAAGTGCCACGAGGGTCCAAAGATAACTTTTCTTTTTCATCTTTTGGAGAATTAGTTATTGATGTATAATTGATTTTCAGTATATTATATGTATGTAGGTTTGTTGGTAGGTAGGTAGTGTGTGTAAGTTGCCAAGCGCAAGTCACAGCTTTTTATTTCTGTACCGGCACAAAGCGTAGTTTGCCGTCACCGACCACTTCCAGTTGAGTAAGCGCCTCCTCAGCCTTTACAGAGCCCTTGTTGGCAGCCTCCTGATAATACTTCTTGGCAAGGATCAGGTCGCCCTGGCTGGCTGCAACAACACCACGTGCATACATTGCAGGGGCAGTGTTGCCAACCTTATCGAGGAAGGCTTCGGCTCCCTTGTAGTCGCCACGTTCTATAGCTGCGTTGGCCGCGCCCATACAGAAGTCGATATTCTTGGGGAACATGCGGGCAGCCGTCTCATAGAGGTCGTTGCTCTCTGGAGTGCCGGCCTCTACGGTAGAGAGAGCGTAGCCCACCTCCTCCTCGCTGAGTTTCTGCGGGGCTGTCTTCATCAGATGTATAATCTCCTTAGGATCAGTGAATGTGCGTATCGTGTAGAAGATCGAATAGTCGGAATGACGGAGTTTAGGATATTCCGTAGTCAGGAGCATGTCATATTCCTTCGGGAAACGGCGCTGAATCGCGGTGTTCTTGGGATCGGGAGCGAGATCGCTGTTGATGATGGCAAGAATCTCGTCGCGATGAAGCATATGAGAATTCTCCACATACTCCTTCAGCCCTTCCCAGTCTTCCGGTTCGTAAGAAGTCTGGATAAAGCCTTTGGGGAAGGTATACATTCTCTCCACATAATCCTTCAAGGTAGCAGTACGGCCCTTTGCGAGACGCACGTTGTTCTGATACGAACCCTCGGGCGAAGCGTAACCCTTGATGAAGATCGAGTCGACGGTGATATCCTTATCGTTCTTGATCGAGTCGATAGTGCCGATAATCTTCTTCAGCTCTTCCGGGTTGTTCATATACTTCGGATAGAGCTTGATCTCGTTGACGGGGAAGTTGATGTAGGCACGCCCGTCGATCTCACGGATTTTCGGACCTAAGAAGCCCACCGCGTTCTTCGGCTGAGTGAACTGGATAAGCGGCTCGAAAAGAGGCTGTTCGAGCTGACCGAGATCAATTGGAGCGAGAGGATAGGAAGAGCAACAGTTGCGCAGTTTCACATCTACGGCGAGACGTGCAGAGTCGACCCACTGCGGCGCTTCCACTCTCTGCGAGTAAAGGATGTCTTTCACCTTGCCCGACTTGTAGATCGTCTCGAAAGCCATGTCTCCCTGACGCTTGTGGAGGTAATAGAGATTATGCCCCGACACGATGATTGGCTCGAAAGCCACTGAATCCAGGCCGTCGGGGCTATAGAGAGTAGGTGTGAGCGTATACTCGCGGTCTCTTCCCGGGCGCAGTTTGCTAAGGCCGATATTCATCGACACCTCAACATCGTTGTCAAGACGTTCTACGGCCACATTCTCGAAAGGTATGTCGGGGGTAGGCTTCTGCTTAGCTTCTTTCGAGGCAGCATCGGCTGTTCCAAGCAACGCCGCGAAAGCAGCGATTGCCATATATACAGGTTTCATCATAATTGTCGGAATGTTGCTGAGTGATTAAAAATTGTATACGATGTTGAGGGCGAGCTTCGTGGGGCCCACGTAGTTGTGAGGACGGTTGTCGTCGAGTTTGGTGCCGCAGACAGCGCATGGGTAACGGTCGTAGCGGGTATAGGCCCACCCTACTCCGATCTCTGCTTCGATAGTCCAATGTTTGCTGAGAATCCAGTCGTAGCCATATGCAACGCCTGCTCCGGCAAACCAGCCCTGGGCACGCGAGTCTTTGAGCACGGAGAAATCGGTGCCAAGAAACGTGAAGGGGAGATTGACTTTGGCGATGTTGTACTGGCCGCCGAATACGTGCAGGCCGAGGAAATGGCCGGAGAACTCGTTACAGAACCAGCGACGTATTTCAGGCATCACAACCCAGTTGCGCCATTGCTTCTGGTCGGAAAACTTCCAGAGATTGAGGTTTCCGGAGAGCTCTGCTGTCCAAAGATGAGCCACACGCGTCTCGATAGCGAGGTTGGCGTTTGTTGTAGCGTCGTATATGAGATTGGTTTTTATAGCCGTCTGTTGAGCATTGATATGAGCGGTAGAGGTCATGAGGCCCAACAGAGCTATCAGGGTGTAAAGTATTTTCATGATATTTCTGTTGATATAGGCCTACGACGATTCGACCGGCAACCCTGGGGGAAGTCGGCTAACGGCTGGTTAGAATACGTAACTAATTGATTATCAGTTAAATAGCTGACGGGGGGGGGAATTTTGAATCCTCCCTCACGGCAAAGCAGTCAGGCTTTCGTGAAATCTGGCTGTGAAGTTTCAGAGTAATTATGGTTCGAGATAGAGCCATGTGTTATTGATAATTAAATTGAAGTATCTATTATCTATTAAGAAGTCAAAGCAAGTTGGTTTGTGAAATAATCTGTAGCTTTCTTGACTTTCGATGCGCAAAATTAATACATATTTCGTCCGTAAGCAATATTCTACTCAAAAAATTCCTCGATTTAATATTTTTTAACAAAGCGCAGGTGTGGATGCAAAAAAAGGAGCCCCCGGCAAAGCGCAGGAGGCTCCTTTCTAATATATGTATTTACTATCCGGCTGGGGAAGCAGGCCGGGCTGACGAATGTCGGCCCTGGCTGTATCAGTTGCGGCGCGGGCCTCGATCGCCACCATCGCGGCGCGGGCCGTTGAAGCCGCCTTCGCGACGCTGTCCGTTGAATCCGCCCTCACGACGCGGACCATTGCCATCGCGGTGCGGACGATTCTCGCCACGATCGCCACGATCGCCACGGTCGCCGCCATCACGACGCGGACCGCGGTCGCCACCCTCTCGGCGTGGACGTGCTTCGCGCTCTACGTAGCCCTCGGGCTTCTCTGTGAGCACACGCATCGAAAGACGATATTTTCCGGTCTTCTTGTCGATCTCGATGAGTTTCACCTTCACCTTGTCGCCCTCCTTCAGGCCGCTCTGCTCCATGGAGTCGAGACGGTTCCAGGAGATCTCGCTGATGTGAAGCAGTCCGTCGCGACCGGGCATGAACTCTACGAACGCGCCGAAGTCAAGTATCGAACGAACTGTGCCGTCGTATACCTCTCCCTCCTCGGGCTGAGCCACGATGGCCTTGATCTTGGCCAGAGCTGCGTCGATGCTTGCCTTGTCTTTCGAAGCAATCTCCACGCGGCCGATGCCAAGCTTCTCATCCTCGTCGATTGAGATGGTGGTGCCGGTCTCCTCCTGGATGCCCTGTATCACCTTACCCTGCGGACCGATAACTGCGCCGATCATCTCCTTCGGAATCTCCAGAGTCACCAGACGCGGCACGTGAGGCTTGTAGTCTTCGCGGGCCTCGGGGATGGTGTCGGCGATCACGCCGAGAATGTGCATACGTCCCTGGCGAGCCTGCTCAAGAGCCTTCTCGAGAATCTCGTAGCTCAGGCCGTCGCACTTGATATCCATCTGTGTGGCCGTGATGCCCTTCTCTGTGCCTGTCACCTTGAAGTCCATGTCGCCGAGGTGATCCTCGTCGCCGAGGATATCGGAGAGCACGGCATATTTCACGGCGCCTGCGTCAGAAATCAGACCCATAGCCACGCCGGCCACAGGGCGCTTCATCTTCACGCCGGCATCGAGCAGCGCGAGTGTGCCGCCGCATACGGTAGCCATCGACGATGAGCCGTTGCTCTCGAGGATATCCGAAACGATACGGCAGGTGTAGGGGAAGCCGTCGGGGAACATGCGCTTCAGCGCACGGTGGGCCAGGTTGCCGTGTCCAATTTCGCGGCGACCTACGCCACGCTGCGGACGCGCCTCGCCCGTAGAG
>CAZGJH010000092.1:0-9936 GCA_964525735.1 uncultured Sangeribacter sp. | reverse complement strand
ACTAATTCGCGTTTCAAATAATCATAATTGTATGCCGGGCTCTCTATGTACATACCAGTTTCAGGATTAGAGACCTTTTCAAAAGTCTCTGAATTATACCATGTAGATATGGCCTCCTTCAACGACATTTCGTTATCGCGAATTAACCATCCTATAATATCAGTAGATATGGCCTCCAGGAGAAATTTAAAAATTTTTTCTTTTGTCATGATAGAAGAGTTAAATAACTTATAGCTTTGGAATTATGGAAGAAATATTGAGTACTAAGTTCTTTGTATTCCAACCTTTTCGCCAATTCTTCTAAATTAATGAATCCATCCTGAAAAAGACGGAATGACATAGCGACAGAATCGTCGGCGATTGGTCCGATTACAATATCATATTCATGGGCAGGGTGTTCTATATACTCATTTCGATTCAGCATCACAAATTCAGCCCATTCCTCAGATGGTTTATCAAAAATCTTAACTTTCAAATTTTTTGAGGCTCCAGCGAAATCAAACTCATACTTGGTTACACATTCTTCTCCCCCATTGCGCAGACAGCGCCTAAATGCCATATTTTTCGCATGCTTAAGATTATCCGTCAGGTAGAAACCACAGCCGAAATCCTTGAATGGATGGCTTTTGGAAAAGTTAATCTGTTCAATCTTGACATTAGATCCGTGATAGAGTTTCATCCTATTGCTCCTCCATTTCTTTTACAAATTGCTGTAATATCATCCACCCATTCGTTTACCGATAAAGTATGTTCAGCAGCATAAGACTGTTCAAGAAAATCTATTCCCTTGAAACGCAAAAGATAATTGGAAGCTTCTTTTGCCGTGAGGAAGTTTCTTCTGGCAAATTCACTTATTGCTGTAACCATATATTCGATAACTTCCTTGCCATGACTGACTTTGGGTGTCAAGGTAACCGTTACCTCAGCTTCAAGTGCGTTAGCCATTCGATTGATTGTATCGAATGTCAAACCCTTTCCGCTCTCGATTTTCGAAATTGTTGCTCGACCAACGCCGATTCTTTCTCCCACATCAGCTTGTGTCATTCCCAGTTCGGCTCTTCTCTGGCCGAAAAGCATCCCTATTTTTTCTATTTTATCTTTCATCATATATTTTTTTGCAAATATAAAGAATGTTTCTCATATAAGAAACATTCTTTATCAAAAATTAGATTATTACATAATGGATTTTGACTAATCAGGTCTTTATAACTTGCTCATCATCCCTTACATCTTTTACAAATAACAGCTAACTTTCCACCCGTTATAGCGATTTTTATGCTACAACAGTCGAAAATACACCTGTTATGAATCAGTGAAGAGGTTATCTAATAAGGTAGCGATTTCGTGAGCTTTCAGATTGCCTAATTCGTATTGTTGGAGAGTGGAGTAATAGCTCGAAGTCTCTTTTACGAATACTTTCTTGTTTTGTCCATTAATATCAACTCTTACTTCGAATAATCCTCGCGAATTAATTTTGACGGAAATGTTTCTATAATGATTTCCGGATGAGTCTGTTACCTCGGTGATGGTGGGATGTGTTTGCTTATAACCGAAGGAGACAAGGTTGTTTTGAAGAGTCTTCTCAATGATATGCGACCAACGTTCAGGGATGGCATACTTCTTTGCCAAAGTAGAGTAATTGGACAATGCCTGAGCAATTTGTGCGATTATATTCTCCGCATCCTTTATGTTGTGATGGCTCGCAAATTCGAGAAGATCCTCTTTTGTTATATCGGCAATTTTGCCAAATAATGCCAGGCATCTTTCCTTTTGCGCTCCAGTGCCATAGTTGTTGAAAATGAAAGTCATATCATATGCTGGTGCTAATCGCCATTCCCCTCCTTTCTCAAGTATGAAAGAGAAATTCTTATTATGATCATCCGTATTGTTGGCCATGATATTGAATACCATTCGGCGGTAAAGCTCCGTCAACTCCTGCTCTTTCAGTTTTAGACGTCGACAGGTAGCGAAAAGTTCTTCGTATGAATTGGCCTCCGGATTTATGGCAGCCAAAGTCTGAACATGCAGTTTTTCGCCATTCTTTCGATCGAATCGACGCGTCATAAAATGGTGGCTGTCTTCTACGCTGATTAATCTGCATTCTTCCATCTTTATGCCGGCTGCCGAAGCCATTTCATAAAAGGCCATCTCAATTTCAGAGGTTGGCACTACAGAATCCTCAAACTTTACCAGAGTATATTCGAAATCTTTCAATCCTCCAATCTGCCCAGAACGTATCTCACCTGTAGAGGGATTTATTGCAAGGATAGCTTTCATCTGTCTGCCTCCGGCTGACGAACCTACAGCCATTAGAGCGTTGAGAGTAATCTCTTCGTTATCCGATAAATGCACTTCCACCCGCTCTTCCAATATATCGAGTGATAGACGATACAGACTGTCTATCCCCACTTCATAGGGATGTTCAAGTTCTTTGGCCGCTGGTTCAAATTCGAGAGCTCCCATACCACGTTGGCCTATGAAAAGAAGCTTATCCAACGGATTAATTCGGTTGTGAGCAATTCGGTTCTTCCTTACCCATTGGTCGAACACCTTATTACCCCACGAATCCGGAAGAGAGTCGGCTATGAAAGGTGGCAGACCTTGGTACAGTCGACCGGAGTCGCCATAAGCAGGCAATGCATTATCCCACTTGTCAACAGGATACATGAGAGGGGCTACGTCCGGACGTGTCTTCACATCAGGATTAAAGAGAAAGTATGAAAGTCGGCGGGAAGGGTTCCATACGAGGCGGCCTAATTCCTCGCCCCAGAGGCGAACAGTAATGTAATTCATTTGTGGGGATGGCGTATGCGTTGACGTTTCTTGTTGGCTTTGTAGAGGTAAGGGGATTCCGGCAGATCAGGGATAAGGTTGTCCCAGCTGGTCTCCAGACCAACTGAACGCAGCAATTTAAGCATATTCGCCATCGACATATCGGTGAGCCTCCCTCGCTCGAATTTGTAGATGGTAGGTATGCTGATAGCGGTAAATTCGGATATCTCTTTCTGAGTCTTGTTCATCCGCATACGGTAATCGCGAAAACGCTCTCCAAGCGTCCTGATTATCTCTGCCGGCGACAGTCCCTCCTTATCATTTATAAACATAACTACATTTATTATTAAGCCTAAATATAGCCCTTAATATTAAACCTACTTAAACTTAAATTTATCGCAAATTTACACTATTTCATCCAATTCTCCAAATCTTCATACAAGCAAGACTCCTATAGAGAAAGAATTGGAGAAAAAACTTGGATATAAGGGTTGAAAATCCAACTATTATGACTATATTTGCAGTCTAAAAGGTTAAAATATGTCTGTTATCAATATCTATGCATTATCGGATTATTCAATCGAGAAAAAGATCGGTGAGCGGTTGAAGTCAGCCAGACTTCGACAGAATATCTCACAGGCTCGTTTGGCTACCGAAGCCCAGGTATCGCTCACCACCATCAAGAAGCTGGAGAAAGGAGAAATTGGTACCTTCGACTCCTTCATCAGAGTTGTTCGCACATTGGGTAAACTGGATATCCTCCAACCGCTTGTAGAAGACGAGAAGATGAGTCCAAACGAATATTACGAATTCGTTTACTCCCTAAATCGTAAGCGTCGTAAACGCGCCGCTAAAACCAAATCCAACAACACATCCAACAACAACGATAATTACGTATCAGAA
The DNA here is from genome assembly GCA_964525735.1 of uncultured Sangeribacter sp. GTDB lineage: Bacteria > Bacteroidota > Bacteroidia > Bacteroidales > Muribaculaceae > Lepagella. Next base: position 6,261 of record CAZGJH010000092.1, on the reverse strand, counting down.
TGGTAGACTTAGCACGAGTATAATTATCCTCTAATTACTTACCTCAATAAGAATGACAAAAAAGGCTGGCGATGAGCAGATGTCATCGGCAGCCCTTTTGGATCTTTGATGGGAGCGCGTCAGTGCAGATGCGCTGTCAAGACGCGCGGTTATTACTTCGTCTCGAGCTCACGCGCTACGGCGTGTTTCAGCTTGCCGAGATTGTCGGCATCAAGCACAGGATATACCTCATCACGCTGCGTGAGGTCTTCTACCTCAGGAGTCAGTTCATCGTATTTCACGTTAGGGAATTTCTCCTTTACGTATTCATACACTGCGTCTTGAATATGCTTGAACTCTGACGATTTCTCAAATTCTTCACGACTTCCGTCGAACGGCACGCTGTATTTGCCAGCCTTACCGTAGTTTACTACATATGCTTTTTTCATAATTTTGTATGTATAAAAATTAGGAGAAAGCCGTTTCTCAGCCTTCTCCTATTAAACACTTTTCCTTTTACAGCGGTTCACGAAGCCTTCCTACGAACGCCGGGCAGCAACTTCCGCATCAACGGCGTCAGCACAGGCACATTCTCTACCGTGCCGAGTATCATCACGTAGAGCCCCAACAGACAGGCACGCAAGATATACGCGCTCCAGAGCGGCATCACTTCGCCAAACCAATCGCCCGCTCCCCAAAGCAACAGGGCCAGCACACAGTAGCAACCTATTCGCTTCAGCGGATAGGAGATAGGGTAGTAGCGTCGCCCTGCAATCCAACTCACCACCATCACGATGAAGTAGCTGATCAGCGCGGCCCATGCCGAACCGAGATAACCGTCGGGTATGCCGATAGCCGGCACAAGCCATAGGTTGAAGCCCAACATCAGCACGAAACAGAGCAGCGAGAGATACATGCCCCACTGAGTGCGGTCGGTAAGCTTATACCATAAGGAGAGGTTGTAGAACACGCCGAAACAGAGCTCGGCCGCCATCATTATCGGCACCACCCGCAAGCCGCTCCAATAACCCGGAGCGATAAAATGCTTCAGAATAGGCAGATAAAACATCACCAACAGGAAGATGAAAAGTCCGAAAATGATGAAATATTTCATCGCGTCGCTATAAGCCTGTCGCTTATCCTCCCCCTCACCTTTAGCTTGGGCGAAGATAAAAGGCTCGTAGGCATATCGGAAAGCCTGCGTAAACATCACCATCACTATGGCTATCTTCATGTTGGCTCCGTAGATACCTACCATCGTGCGCGCCTCCTGCTCATGGCCCGTGAAGAGGTAAGGAATGAGCATCTGCCCCATATTCTGGCTAAGCACTCCGGCCACACCCAAGATAAGCAGTGGCCAACTGTAGCGCAGCATCGTGCGAAGCAAATCGCCACGGAACACCCACCGCCGCCCGGTCAACTCCGGTATCAGACAAAGCATCACTACCACCGTAGAGATGATGTTGGCCACGAAAATCCATCCAATGCCGAATGCCTCGCCTCCCAAGGGCTGGTAAAACCAACTGATTGCACCCGGATGCGAACGCACAATGTGTGGACACACGAGCAGGAAGAACAGATTGAGCCCTATGTTGAGCCCTACGTTGAGCAACTTGATTCCCGCAAACCGCCACGCCTTCTTCTTATATCGCAGATAAGCAAAAGGGAGGTTGGAGAAGGCGTCGATGGCCACAGTCACGCCGAGCAGCCAGATGAAGAGCCCGTCGTTGGGCAGAAGGATCGCCTTCGCCACAGGATGCAGAAACAACGTCAGGAGCACTATGAAAAGGAGCGAGGTGAAACCCACGCTATAGAGCGACGTGGTATACACCGACTCCGGATCCTTATCCTTGTTGGCATAGCGGAAAAACCCGGTCTCCATGCCGTAGTTCAGAATCACGAGGGCCACGGCCGTGAAGCCGTAGAGATAACTCACAACGCCATATTGCGCCGCCGGGAAAAGGTAGGCGTAAAGCGGCACGAGACACCAGTTGAGAAAGCGTCCCACGATACTGCTCAAACCGTAGACGGCAGTATCCTTCACAAGTGATTTTATTCCGGCCATATTATTCTTCGAAAAGACTTCATTATTCTTCGAAAAGACTTCCTGGTTCGTTAGGACGTATGCGCTTCAGATGGCGGTAGGCCAGATCGGTCACCTCACGTCCGCGCGGCGTACGCTTTATGAAGCCCTCTTTAATAAGGTAAGGCTCATACACCTCCTCAATCGTGCCCGCATCCTCGCCAAGAGCCGTGGCGATCGTGCTCAATCCCACAGGGCCCCCCTTGAACTTGTCGATAATCGTAAGCAGAATCTTGTTGTCGATCTCGTCGAGGCCGTAGCGGTCGATATTGAGGGCCTCCAGCGAATGTTTAGCGATGCCGAGGTCGATGAAGCCGTTGCCCATCACCATGGCGAAGTCGCGCACACGTCGCAGAAGGGCGTTGGCGATACGCGGCGTGCCTCGGCTGCGCAAAGCTATCTCCAGGGCAGCGTCGTCGGAGATGCCCACCCTCAGCAGCGCGGCCGATCGCTTCACGATCTTCTTCAGCACCTCATGGTCGTAGTATTCCAGATGGCAGTTGATGCCGAAGCGTGCGCGCAGCGGGGCCGTGAGCAAGCCGCTACGTGTCGTGGCCCCGATCAGCGTGAAAGGAGCCAGCGTGAGCTGCACACTCTTCGCGCCCGGACCTTTGTCGAGCAAAATGTCAATACGGTAATCCTCCATCGCCGAGTAGAGATACTCCTCCACGATCGGGTGCAGGCGGTGTATCTCGTCGATGAAGAGCACGTCGTGCTCCTCAAGGCTCATGAGGATGCCGGCCAGATCGCCCGGCTTGTCGAGCACAGGCCCCGACGTCACCTTGAAACCCACACCCAGCTCGTTGGCCATGATGTTGGAGAGGGTGGTCTTCCCCAGACCCGGAGGGCCATGAAGAAGCGTATGGTCGAGAGCCTCGCCGCGCAGGCGGGCCGCCTGCACGAACACCCTCAGATTGGAGATGATTTTCTCCTGTCCGCTGAAATCGTCGAAGGCCAGCGGCCTGAGCGCTTTCTCTATATCTTTGTCCGGATCGCTCTTCTGGCGCTCCCGGATATCAAAATCTTCCTGTTGCATACTGCAAAATTACTAATTTTAATCGCAATATCTAAATATAACTGCACACTCTTCACGCTTTGAGTGCAATTATTTTGGAAAAACCGATTTTATGAGTTAAATTCGCTGATGAAATACGAGCTTGCCCCTCGCAGGCGGCTCTTAACCTAAACGGCGATTATGGCAAAAAAGAAATTAGTGATTTCCTCGGGCGCGGGAATTAGCGCCGAAAGCGGCATCTCCACATTCAGATATGCCGGCGGTCTGTGGGAGAATTATCCCGTAATGGACGTGGCCTCGGCCGATGGCTTCCGCCGAAATCCCAAACTCGTGCACGATTTCTACAACGCACGCCGGAAGGATCTCATCACGAAGCAGCCCAACGAGGCCCACCGTATCCTCGCGGAGCTCGAGAAGGATTACGACGTATATGTGATAACCCAAAACGTCGACGACCTGCACGAGCGCGCCGGTTCTACCAACGTGCTTCACCTCCACGGTGAGCTCATGAAGATGCGTTCCGTGGCCGACCCCTCCTACATCGAGCCCCTCGACATCGACCATCTCGAGACTACACCCGAGACGCGCGGCCGCAGAGGCGACCTGATGCGCCCCCACATCGTTTTCTTCCAGGAAGCGGTGCCCAACATCGAGCCCGCCATCGAGCTCGTGGAGCAGGCCGACATCTTCGTCGTGATCGGCACATCGCTCGCCGTGTATCCCGCTGCCGGGCTGCTGCATTACGTGCGCCGTGGCGTGCCCATCTATTACATCGACCCCAATCCGGCCGAGTCGGCCTCACGGATGGCAGGGGTGACCATTATCCGCGACACAGCTTCCAAAGGAATGAAAAAGCTCGTGGAGATTCTTGAAGCCACCAAACAATAACAACTCTAAATATTTTCTGACATGGCAAAAGTTAAAGGTGCCGTAAGCGTAGACGTCGAGAAGTGCAAAGGTTGCAACCTCTGCGTTGTGGCGTGCCCAACATCGACTCTATCCCTGCAGCCGCTCGAAGTGAACGACCGCGGCTATCATTTCGCCTTCATGTCCAATCCCGACAATTGCATCGGATGCTGCGCATGCGCTCTGGTGTGTCCGGATGCCTGTATCGAAGTATACAGAGTGAAAACCGATTAATTTTTTTTGATTATGGAAGAAGAGGTAAGACTAATGAAGGGAAACGAAGCCATAGCTCACGCAGCTATCCGCTACGGTTGCGACGGCTATTTCGGCTATCCCATTACCCCCCAGTCTGAAGTGCTCGAAACCCTTGAGGCACTCATGCCTTGGGACACTACCGGCATGGTCGTGCTCCAGGCTGAATCGGAAGTGGCCGCTATTAATATGGTGTATGGCGGCGCTGCCACCGGAAAAGCGGTGATGACCTCGTCATCGTCGCCCGGCATAAGCCTCAAGCAGGAGGGCATATCATATCTGGCCGGCTCCGAACTCCCGGCCCTTATCCTTAACGTAATGCGCGGAGGCCCCGGCCTCGGCACTATCCAGCCCTCGCAGGCCGACTATTTCCAGGCCACAAAGGGTGGCGGCCACGGCGATTATCACCTCATCGTGCTCTCTCCGGCCACTGTGCAGGAGATGGTAGATTTCGTGGCCCTCGGTTTCGACCTGGCTTTCAAATACCGCACAGTCTCGATGATTCTCGCCGACGGCGTAGTAGGCCAGATGATGGAGAAGGTGGTGCTTCCCCCGCAGCGCCCGCGCCGCACCGACGAGGAGATTCGCCAGCAGTGTCCCTGGGCTGCCAATGGCCGTAAGGATGGCCGCAAGCGCAACGTGATAACTTCGCTCGAAATGGACTCGGCCAAGATGGAGATTATCAACCATCGCCTCCAGGCCACCTACCGCGAGATAGAGCGCAACGAGACCCGCTGGGAGGAGATCGGCGTAGAAGATGCCGACTATCTCATGGTGGCTTTCGGCTCTATAGCCCGCATCTGTGCCAAGGCTCGCCAGATAGCCGCCGAGAAGGGCATAAAGGTGGGCATCGTGCGCCCCATCACTCTCTGGCCCTTCCCATACGAGGCTATCGAAAAAGCGGCCAAGGGAAAGAAGGGAATTCTCTGCGTTGAGCTCAACGCCGGACAGATGATAGAGGATGTGCGTCTCGCCGTACACGACGCTATCCCCGTGCGCCACTACGGTCGCCTCGGCGGCATCATACCCAACCCCACAGAAATCGTGGTGGCTCTCGAAAAAGAATTGATTAACGCCTAAAAACCACCCTCTGCAATGGAACTCAAGGATATTATGATAGAGGAGAACAAGGTATACTGCAAGCCTGAACTTCTCGATAGCGTGCATATGCACTACTGCCCCGGTTGCAGCCACGGTGTGGTGCATAAGCTTCTTGCCGAAGTGATCAGCGAACTCGGCATCACCGACCGCACTGTGGGCGTCTCGCCCGTAGGTTGCGCCGTATTCGCCTACAATTATGTCGACGTCGACTGGGTAGAGGCCGCACATGGCCGCGCTCCTGCCGTGGCTACGGCCGTCAACCGTCTATGGCCCGAAGATGTGGTGTTCACTTACCAGGGCGACGGCGATATGTCGGCCATCGGCACAGCCGAGACAATCCACGCCGCCAACCGCGGCGAGAACATCGTGATGATCTTCGTCAACAACGCCATCTACGGCATGACCGGCGGACAGATGGCCCCTACGACTCTCGTGGGACAGAAGACCGCCACCACTCCCTACGGACGCCGAATCGACCTCAACGGCCACCCTCTGGAGATCACCAACCTGCTCGCCATTCTCGACGGCACGGTGCTCGTGACGCGTCAGGCCGTACACACCCCGGCTGCCGTGCGCAAGACGAAAGCCGCTCTCCGCAAGGCTTTCGAAAACGCCATCGCGAAGCGCGGCACATCGGTGGTGGAGGTAGTGTCTACCTGCAACTCCGGCTGGAAGATGACACCCGAGGAGGCCAACAACTGGATGGCCGAGCATATGTTTGAGAAGTATCCTCTCGGCGATCTCAAGAATCTCTAACCCTATAACCCGATCACAACATGACTCAGGAAATAATCATAGCAGGCTTCGGAGGACAGGGCGTCCTGTCGATGGGTAAGATTCTCGCCTACTCCGGACTCATGGACGACAAGGAGGTGACATGGATGCCTTCTTACGGCCCGGAACAGCGCGGCGGCACAGCCAACGT
>CAZGJH010000091.1:0-9968 GCA_964525735.1 uncultured Sangeribacter sp. | reverse complement strand
TCTGACGGTTGAGCGAAGAGTAGGCGCCGAGCAGAAGCTGCTGGCCTGTCTGACCTTTGGCGTAGAAAGTACGGCTCACCTGAGCGCCGCCGAAAGAACGGTTGGCGAGAAGGCCGCCGTATTCACGAGCGAAGGGAACGCCCTGAGCGACGCACTGGTCGATGATATTATTTGCCACCTCGGCGAGACGATATACGTTAGCCTCGCGAGCGCGGTAGTCGCCACCTTTTACGGTGTCGTAGAAAAGACGATATACAGAGTCGCCGTCGTTCTGATAATTCTTGGCTGCGTTGATACCGCCCTGAGCCGCGATAGAGTGTGCGCGGCGGGGGCTATCCTGGATGCAGAAGTTGAGAACGTTGAAACCGAGCTCAGCCAGAGTGGAGGCTGCTGAAGCGCCGGCGAGACCGGTGCCTACGACGATGACGTCGAGCTTACGCTTGTTGGCAGGGTTGACGAGCTTCTGGTGGGCCTTGTAGTTGGTCCATTTCTCAGCGATAGGACCCTCCGGGATCTTGGAGTCGGCCGGATTCATAACTTTCACTTTATCTAATGTTTCCATATCGCTAAATTAGTTTGCAGGTTGGGGAATGAGTTCAACTGCCTCGGGAGCCTGGTCCTTCTTGGCAGTGTCGAGATATTCGAAGAGCACAACGTAGCTCTCGAAGATCTTGAGCTGATTTTCGAACTGTTTCATCTGTTCTTCAGACATCTGGCCAGCAAAGCTGGGCATCTCTTTCTGAGCGTTCATCTGCTGAACGGCCATAGGAATCTGAGAAGCGATCATCTCATAGGGCATGGAGTTGATCTGGCCGATGAGCTGAGTGGCATCAGGACCGAAATCCTTGAGGCACATTTCACCTACCATCTCCACATACTGAGCGCGAAGGTCGGTGTTGGTCTTGTAGTAGTCTTCGTGAGCGCGAACTGTGAAGACGATAGCCTGAGCGATGAAGAGAGCCACGACGATGGATACCCAGCAGCAGCCGATCTTCTTAAGACGCTCGATCCAGACCATGTTGGTCCAGCCGCAAGACTGGAACATCGACCAGAAGCCATGGTTCATGTGGAACCAGAGAGCGATGAAGCCGATGATGTAGACGATCGGGGTGTAGACCTGAGAGAAGGCCTCCTGGAGGAAGATTGTGCCGGCAGCGGGAGGAAGGATACCTTCAACGCCACGGATCTCCTGGAGCTGCATCTTGGCCCAGAACTGGATGAGGTGGACAACGAGGAACGCGAGGATCACGATACCGAGCACGAGCATGTTCTGGCTCGACCACTCTACGCCGGCGGGACGCTTGGAGATAGAGTAGCGGTCGTTGCCGCGAGCCTTACGGTTTTGAAGCGTGAGCCATACCGCATAGATGATGTGAAGAATCACGAGCACAGCTAAACCGGCCGATGCGATGAGCGCATACCAGTTGGCGCCTAAGAATTCGCAGATGGAATTGTAGGCGGCGGGCCAGCAGATAGCTATGGCGTTCATCAGACAGTGAAATGTGACGAAGAGGACGAGCACGGCTCCTGTAAGGGCCATGACGAACTTACGTCCTACAGATGAGGATGATAACCACATAGCAGTTTTTGATTTAGTTAGTTTTTTATTGTTAGTTGTTCAGTTTGTTTTCGCCGTGGATCGCTTATGCGGGCAACCGGCGTGGCTACCCTCAGGGGCACACCTCGCCGATTATTGTGCAAAATTATGATAATTTGCCGATAAAGCCAACTTTTTCACCCCCTTTTTTTGAGGGGCGCGAGTTTTTTTATCTCAGATCACTCTTACGCTGGCCACCTCCTTGCCCTCTTGCGAGAGGCGGTAGAGGCCACGGGGGGAGCGGCGGCCGTCGGCCTGGCGTCCCTCCCATTGCCATGTGCCGTCGGGGCGCACGGTGGCTGTGGCGGCAGTCTGGCCGTCGGGGGCGGTGAGCGTGAGCTTGGCTCCAGGGGTGAGCCCGGCGAAGGTGACGGCTCCAGGGTAGGAGGGGGCCACTGTGGCCGGAGTGGCGCGCACGCCAGCCGCCGGAGCTCCGGGGAGGAGATCGTCGGGGAAGAACTCGGCCATACCTAAATCGGTGGAGATCATCACCGAGCGTCGCTCGGGATTGTAGCAGAGTCCTATCACGCGGTCGTCGGGAAGCGGAGAGAGTGTGGAGGTGAAGTGATGGTCGAGCCGGGTCTGCGTGGCGTCGGTGACGAAGAGACCGCCCGATTCAGTGCCAATCCAGAGCCTGCCGAGGGGGTCGGCGCAGATGGCGTTCACCTGAAGCGATTGCAGGTCGGTGGCGATAGAGCGCAGGCGTTCGGGGGTGTCGAAAGCTTCCGAGGGGCGTGCGCCATACACGCCGTTGCTGGTGCATATGAAGAGCTCGCCCGTGTCGGGGTTTTCCCAAAGGGATATCACATAGTTTATTACGATGCGGCGCGCTTCCTGGTCGGTGGGTGTGGTGAAGAGAGCCACACGGTCGTCGTCGGGATTTTCGGGGGTGCCGTTATGGTCGACGATCGCTATCGGATGGCGGAATTCGCCGGTGGCCACCACGAGGAGGTTGCGGTTGGCAGGATGACGCAGCGTGAGGAATTTTCGCTCCTTCTTGGCCACCTTGGGGAGCGTCACGGCCAATTTGCGAGTGGGGCGGAAAGCCTGCTCGTCGGTGTTGGCGTGGCGTATGGCCTGAAGGTCGTCGGGCGTATAGTAGTGAAGCTCTACGGGATAGCCGTCGGAAGCGGAGAGGTCGGAATTGATGTAGAGCATCCACAGGCGCCCCTCGGCGTCGAAGCCAGGGTTGGAGAAGGCGCATTGAGCCGACCATTCGGAGGGGATGGGATAGATGGCGTAAAACTGCTGATAGTCGCGGCAATAGTCGCGCGTGGAGCCTACGTGGAGTGGAATCTCGGAGGGGTCGGCAAGGTTGTAGCGTGCCCAACCGGAGAGGAAGGAGCCGGAGAAGGCCATGGAGGGATCGGCCGGGTCGATGGCTATTCCGTCGGGATCGGTGACGGGGTAGAACTGACTCGGGTTGCCGCTGAAATTGGCAATCACCTTCTCATCTTTCGTGTGGAGGATAGGTGAATGGTCGCCCCAGCGATTGTCGCGCAGCGCCGACACGAGCAGGGGGGTGCGGAAGTCGGTGGCGTCGAGAATGCGTGACACAGAGGGGTTTACGGCGAGCAAGCCGTAGTCGGAATGATAGAGCATATGCTGTGAGAGAGCCGTGGAGGGGCCGTTGAAGTGCAGATACGGCGAGCGGTCGCCCCATTGGGAGTCGACGGCCGTGCGGGTATACCAGCCGTAGAAGGTCTGGAAGAAGATGAATCGGGAGAGGTCCCACGAGCCGGAGGGACGCCAGTTGTCGGGAATCTTGTTCTGCCGGCGCATGAGGCGCGAGTTGAAGGTAGCCACGGGGTCGTCTTGTGCCGGGTCGGGATCGATGCCCGTGAGGAGCTGATGGCCGTAGTTGTTGGCGGCCAAGTAGTAGCCGTCGCGGTTAGGGATAGCGCAGGCGTATACGGGTGCGTTGAGGGCCTCGGTGACGGTGGTGGCGCGGAATTCATCGTCGGCCAACTGTATCACGCTCCACGAGCCGTCGGCCTGGCGTGTTGCGGCACAGAGGGCACGCCCTGAGCGACCGCCGCTGCGCGGGGTGAAGAAGGCGAACGAGCGCGACGTGAGCGGCATGATGGCCTCGGGGATGATGAGCGCGTCGCCCTCGACGGCGTGGGAGAGGTCGGCTCCGGCTGGCACGGTCACTTTCAGCGGTTTAAGGTCGGCCTGCTCGTGAAATGGCTTGGCGTCGACGGTGTAGGCGATGCTGTCGGAGATGGCTACGACGGTTTCGCCGACGGGCACGATCCAGTCGATACGGCGGTCGAGGCGTCGGATCTCCGAGATGATGCGTTTCTCGGGGTCGGCCACGGCATAGCCGTAGGTTGTGCCGATCCAGATGCGTGGGTCTTCGCGGCTGAATTCGAGCGATGTCACATGATTGAGGCCGGGGTAATTGTAGGCGTCGAGGCCGTGGATGGCGTAAGGGGCCCCCTGGTCGGGGACAATCCAGAGCTCATTGTTCTCACAGGCCACGGCGAGATATTTGCCAGCCGGGTTGTAAGATGCGTAGCGGGTGGCCACGGGCATCTCGGGATATAGGGCGGCGAGGGCGTTGATTTCGGGAGCGGCCTCGCCTGAATTATGGTCGATGTAGAAAATTGTGGAGCGGTTTGTGCCGAGCACATCGTGATTGGCCAAGTGACGCTGCTGGTGAAGATGCAGGTAGGTGCGCTCCGGGGTGTCGATAATTCGCTCCACCTGGCGATGGAAGCCGGGGTGGCGCAGCCATGTGCCCTGAAGCGCGGAGGCAGCCGAAGCTTGCAGGGCGAGGAGGAGGAATATGATGAGGGTCGAGATTTTCAAAATAATAAAATTGGGAAAATGTGGTTTAATTGATATGTATCATACCTTACAAATCCGACATGAACTATATCATTTCGTTTATTGATGCGGTCAATTCACTTGAGGTGAACATGGCCAACAGTTTTTTCCGACTGGTGCTGAGCATGGTGCTCGGCATGGTGGTAGGGGCCGAGCGCAAGCGCAAGGGTCAGATAGCCGGCATACGCACGTTTGCGCTCATATCGATGGGAGCGTGCCTTGCGATGCTGCTTTCGATCTATGTGCCGCAGGTCTATTTAGGTTTGAAGAATGGCGACCCGGGACGAATCGCGGCGCAGGTGATCACGGGCATCGGCTTCTTGGGCGGCGGCGCGATGATTCATATGAAGGGCGCCGTGCGCGGCCTGACGACGGCGGCAGGCATCTGGATGACGGCCATCATCGGCATGGCCGTGGGCATCGGCATGTATGTCTGCTCGATAGGAGCGACGCTCCTCATCCTGCTGACGCTGGTTACGTTCGAGCAGTATGAGAAGCGTCGTAAACTCGGACAGGAGTCGAAGGTGATCAGTCTTACGGTAGACGGCATCGTGAGCGACATGGCTCCTTACCGTGAGGTGTTGAAAGCCAACAAAGTGCATCTCTCCACCTTCTTCATAGAATACAACTATGCCGAGAATCGGACGGAGCTCAACTTTGTGGTGCTCGTGCACACCTACACCGACCTTCTGCCCGTGCTCGGGCTTCTGCGTGCGGTGGAGCCCACACGTAAACTGACGCTTACCTCGCAGGTGGATATCTGATCTGCCTGACGGGGTAGGAGCGCCTCAGATCAATCCTCCTCCTTCATATTATGGAAGACGTTTTGCACGTCTTCGTCGTCTTCGAATTTTTCGAGGAGCTTCTCGATAGCCTCGCGCTGTTCGGGAGTTACCTCCTTGTAATCAGTAGGGATACGCTCGAACTCGGCCGAGAGGATCTCTACGCCGCTCTCCTCAAGGAATTTCTGGATGTTGGCAAACTGGTCGAACGCGCCGTAGATGAGCCATTCTTCATCGTCGGCCTCGATTTCAGCGTCATAGTCCATGAGGTTGAGCTCGAAATCTTCGAGAGCGGTGTCTTCGTTAGGCTTCACGTGGAACACGCTCTTATGATCGAAGAGGAAAGAGAGCGAACCCTGAGTGCCGAGCGAGCCGCCGTGTTTGTTGAAGTAAGAGCGCACGTTGGCCACGGTGCGCTGGTTGTTGTCGGTAGCGGTCTCCACCACGATAGCGATACCGTGAGGGCCGTATCCTTCGTAAACGATTTCCTTGTAGTCGCCGGCATCCTTGTCGGTGGCTTTTTTAATGGCACGCTCCACGGTGTCTTTAGGCATGTTTGCAGCCTTTGCGTTCTGCATGAGCACGCGGAGACGAGGGTTCATGTCGGGGTCAGGACCGCCGTTCTTCACGGCGATGGTGATTTCCTTGCCGATACGTGTGAACGTGCGGCTCATATTGCCCCAGCGTTTCAGTTTTCTTGCTTTGCGGTATTCAAATGCTCTTCCCACAGTTATATAAGTTTGATTAGTTTTGGATTAAGAAATTATCTGAGTTGCGCGCCAGCCTGCTCGAGAGCCTTGATTGCTTTCTGCATCACGGCGTCGATCTGGCGGTCGTTGAGAGTTTTCTCGTCGTCTTGGAGAGTGATGGCTATGCCGTAGCTCTTCTTTCCGGCGGGGAGGTTTTTCCCTTCGTATACGTCGAAGAGAGTCACGTCTTTGAGCAGCTTGCGGTCGGCCTTGCGCACGATTTCGGCGATCTGGGCGAAAGTGACGTCTTTGTCGATGAGCAGGGCGAGGTCGCGGCGCACGGGCTGCGTCTTGGGGAGCGGACGGAACGTAACCTGCTGGTCGGCCACGAGACGGAAGATGGCGTTCCAGTCGAGCGAAGCGTAGATCACCTCCTGGTCGATGCCGAAGCGCTTGAGGAGCTCGTGGCGGAGAATGCCGAGCTCGCCGAGGCGTTTGCCCTGGCGCGTGGCGATGTTGAGGCGTGCGGCGAAGAACTCGTCGGAATCCTGCGTGCGCACGAGCATACCTTCGGGCACGCCGAGGATGCGGAATACGTTTTCAACGATACCCTTCATATCGAATGCCGAGGCTTCTACGGCCTGACGGTTCCATGACGGGGCGATGAAATCGCCTGTGAGCCAGAGGGCCAGCTCCATATGCTCGGAGAAGGGAGCGAGCGGCTTCTCGGCCGTGATCTCCTTCTCGGGGTTGTAGGAGTAGACGTTGCCGAACTCATAGAAGCGGAGGTTGTCGGCCTTGCGGTTGATGTTGTGGGCGATGCTTTCGAGGCCACCGAAGAGAAGGGTCTGGCGCATCACGCCGAGGTCGTTGCTCAGAGGGTTCATCACCTTGACGCATTTCGCGAGAGGCAACTGCTCCGACTTCTCGTAATAGCTTACGGCTGTGAGCGAATTGTTCATGATCTCCATGAAGCCCTCGCCCGTGAGGCGGTCGCTTACGCGCTGCTGGAGCTCGTAGCTGAGGTCGGTGTCGGCGCGCTGGGAGAGGTTGGCGTGCATCTCGGAGCCGAATTCCACATTATTATATCCGTATACGCGAAGAATCTCCTCCACCACGTCGCAGGGGCGGGTGACGTCGACACGGTAGGCGGGCACTTCGAGATGGAGAACGTCGGGGTTTTCAGCATCCTTCTCCACCTTGATTTCGAGGGCGCGGAGAATAGCCACGATGAGTTCTTCGGGAATCTCCTTGCCGATGAGCGAAGCGGCGTAGCGCAGGGAGAGGTCGATCTTGAAAGGCTCCACGGCCGCGTTGTTGATATCGATCACGTCGCCGCAGATTTCACCGCCGGCGAGCTCCTTGATGAGGCAAGCGGCGAGTTTGGCGGCGTAGACGGTGATGTTGGGGTCGGCGCCGCGTTCGTAGCGGAAGGAGGCGTCGGTGCTCAGGCCGTGGCGGCGGGCCGTGCGGCGCACGCGCGTGGGGTTGAAGTAGGCGCTCTCGATGAAGACGTCTTTGGTGTCGGTAGTCACGCCCGATTCCAGGCCGCCGAAGACACCGGCTATGCACATCGGCTCCTCGGCGTTGCAGATCATGAGGTCGGCCTCGTTGAGCTTGCGCTCCACGCCGTCGAGAGTGACGAAGGGGGTGGCGTCGGCACACGTGCGCACCACAATCTTCTCCCCTTTCACTTTCGCGAGGTCGAAGCAATGGAGCGGCTGACCGATTCCGTTGAGTATGAAGTTGGTGATATCCACGATGTTGTTGATGGGGCGCTGACCGATGGCGAGCAGCAGATTGCGCAACCATTCGGGCGATTCCTTCACCTCGACGTTGCGGATTGTGACGCCGCAATAACGGGGCGCGCCCTGATTGTCTTCTACCACGATGCTGACGGCTCCGTCGGGGCGGTCGGTGGCGAAGGCAGAGATGTCGGGGAGGCGGAGGGTGGTGTCGTGGTGTGCGCCGTCTTCAACGTTTTCGCGTGTGAAGAGGGCTTTGAGGTCGCGTGCCACTCCGAGGTGGCTTGCGGCGTCGACACGGTTGGGGGTGAGCTCCACTTCGAGGCAGTAGTCGCTCTCCACGTTGAAGTATTCGGCGGCCGGTGTTCCGGGCTTGATATCGTCGGGGAGCACCATTATGCCGTCGTGGCTTTCGCCCACGCCGATTTCATCTTCGGCGCATATCATACCGTTGCTTTCCACGCCACGGATTTTCGATTTCTTGATCTGGAATTCCTTGTCGCCGTCGTAGAGGGTGGTGCCGACGGTGGCTACTACAACTGTCTGTCCCGCAGCCACATTGGGGGCGCCGCAGACGATTTGCTGGATGTTGCCGTCGCCCAGGTCGACGGTAGTGATGTGCAGATGGTCGGAATTCGGATGCTCCACGCATGTGAGCACTTTACCGACTACGATTCCGCGCAGGCCGCCGCGGATGGTCTCGACCTCCTCCACCTGGTCGCATTCAAGGCCGAGGGAGGTGAGGGCAGCGGCGAGCTCTTTGGGAGCGAGAGAGAAATCGATGTAGCGTTTTAGCCACTTGTAAGATATATTCATTTGAGCTGATTTTTTCAGAAAGGGTTAGTTCCTTTTTATGGAACGTGCAAAAGTAACAAATTTCGCGCAAATCTCCAAACAAAAGGAGATATAAGCGTCGTTACAGGGGTGCTTCGAGGGCGCTTGGGGGCTGCTACATGTGTAGCTCGCGCTTGTGGCCGAGGGTTCGCACGTAGCTGAAGATGCCGGCGCAGAGGGCAAACGAGACACTGATCGTGAGGCAAATGCGCACGGCTGAGAAGTTGGCGGCCACGAGCGCGAACACGAAACTGACGGCTGTGGCGCCGAGTGTCTGGCCCACGAGACGGGCTGTGCTTTGCATGCCGCCCGCGCCCCCGGTGCGATGCACGGGCGTGGCCATCACCATGACGATGTTGTTGGGAGTCTGGAACATACCGAAGCCTACGCCGCAGATGGCCATGCGCCAGGCGATGTTCCATTCGGCCGGGGCTTCGCCTGTAAACATCAGCAGGAGCACGCCGGTGATGAATACGGCCATGCCCGCGGCGGCCGTGGCTCCCGGGTTGTGATGCTCCACGTAGCGCGCGGCGATGGGCGAGACGATCATCGTGGCCAGAGGCCAGGGGGTCATGAGCAGGCCGGTTGTGATCTCCGAGAAATGGTAGGTGTTGAGGTAGAGGAAGGGGAGAGAGATCATGGTGACGTTTTGCGCGATGAAGGAGCAGACGGAGGTGGCGATGCTCATGGCGTACATGGAATTTTTGAAGAGGTCGACCGGCAGGAGCGGTTGCTCGTGATGGAACTGCCGGCGGAAGTAGAAGATGCCCACGAAGATACCGAGTGCCAGGAGTATGCAGCTGGTGGCCACGTCGCCCTTGCGCGAGAAGCTGCCCAAGGCGTAGAATATCAGACCGAAGACGATCATATTTTCGAGGGCGCTGATTACGTCGAAGCGCGGTTTGTGGTCACGTTGAGGGTTTTGCGGCAGCAGTCGCCACCCGATGAAGAAGGCGAGCAGGCCGAGGGGCACGTTGATGAGGAAGAGCCAGTGCCAGGTGGTGAAGGAGAGGATAGCGCCGGCTATCGTAGGACCGGCCGCTGTGGCGATGGCGATGCACATGGCGTTGAGGGCCATGCCGCGACCGAGTATCTCGCGCGGGTAGATTAGGCGCACGAGGGCGATGTTGACGCCCATGACGCATGCCGCGCCGATGCCTTGGATGCCGCGGGCTATGACGAGCATGGTGAAATTGCCCGAGGCGGCGCAGAGGGCAGAGGAGAGGGTGAAGATCACGACGCCTGTGAGGAAGGTGCGCTTATAGCTGAAGAGGTCGCCGATGGAGCTTACGGGGAGGAGGAGCATGGTGATAACGAGCTGATAAACAGTGACGAGCCATACTACTGTTGAGCTGCTGATGTGGAATTCGTCAGACAGCACAGGGAGGGCGACGTTGACGAGGGTAACGTCGAGGACAGTCATGACGAGCACGATCTGGAGCGCCATAACGGCGATATATTTGCGATAAGAGAAACCGATCCCAGCCAT
>CAZGJH010000090.1:7505-10177 GCA_964525735.1 uncultured Sangeribacter sp. | reverse complement strand
CTCTGGAACGAGCACCTCTACGCTCCCTGGCGAGCCAACTACACCGCAAACATCAACCTCGAAGAAAACTACTGGCCGGCCGAAACCACCAACCTCAGCGAGCTCCACATGCCGATGCTCGGCTTCGTGAAGCAGCTCCCCGCGACGGGCGGAAAGCTCACTGCCAAAGAGTATTACGACGTAGATCGCGGCTGGTGTCTCGCCCACAACACCGACATCTGGGGCATGACTTGCCCCGTAGGGTTCGGCGCCGACGAACCGATGTGGGCCAACTGGAACATGGGCGGCGCATGGGTCGCTTCTCACATCTGGCAGCACTTCCTCTTCACCCAAGACCTTGATTTCCTGCGAGATTACTACCCCACGCTCAAGGGCGCTGCCGAGTTCTGCCTCGACTGGCTCACGGAAGATGCCGACGGCCACCTCATCACAACTCCCTCTACTTCACCCGAAAACCGCTTCATCGCCCCCGACGGTAAACCGGCCGCTACCTCCGCCGGAGCCACGGCCGACCTCGCCATGATTCGCCAATGCCTCTCTGACGCGCGCGACGCCGCCAAGACTCTCGGCCTCGACCCCGAATTCGTCAAGGAGGTCGACCAGACCCTCCCGCGCCTCGCCCCATACAAGATCGGCTCGAAGGGTCAGCTCCTCGAATGGGCCGTGGAATGGCCGGAAGAGGATCCGCAGCATCGCCACCAGAGCCATCTCTACGGCCTATTCCCGGGCGACCATATCTCGCCCGACCAAACGCCCGAACTCGCCGAAGCCGCAGCCAAAGTATTGGAAATCAAAGGTGAAAACACCACCGGCTGGAGCACGGGCTGGCGGGTCAACCTCCTCGCGCGCCTCCGCGACAGCGCAAAGGCCTACTCGATGTATCGCCGCCTCCTGAAGTACGTCTCCCCCGACGGCTACAAGGGTCCCGACCGTCGTCGCGGCGGCGGCACATACCCCAACCTCCTCGACGCCCACACCCCCTTCCAGATCGACGGCAATTTCGGCGGCACGTCGGGCGTGGCGGAGATGCTCATGCAGTCTACCCCCGGCTCGATCACGCTCCTCCCGGCCCTCCCCGAGGCCTGGCGCGACGGCCACTTCAAGGGACTCAAGGCGCGCGGCAACTTCGAAGTCGACGCCCAGTGGAGCGGTGGCCGCGTCACCGACGTCACCATCCACGCCCCCAAAGGTGGCCAGACCACCCTCATCGTCAATGGCTCCTCTATCCCGTTGACTCTCAGCCCGGGAGAAACGCGCCACCTCACTTATTGACAGATTCCGCCGAATTGTCAACAACCTGTCAATAACCTCCACAATTCTCAAACTTTCAATCAGTTACATACAATGCGAGAGACGCTCAAAAAACTGCGCTCGGCCCTGCGCCCAATATACGGCGACCGCGAGACGGAGGCCATCATCCGCCTGATCTTCCTCCACGTCAAGGGGTGGCACACGGTTGATATGCTCATCCACGAGCCCGACCCGCTCTCACCCTTCGTGAAATCGGAAATCGACGCCATACTCGCCCGCCTCCTCCGCCGCGAGCCAATCCAATACATCACGGGGCTGGCATACTTCCACGGCATGGAGCTCGAAGTCTCACCCGCCGTGCTCATACCGCGCCCCGAAACCGCTGAGCTCGTGGACATTATCGCCGACCGCGCGCAAGGACGCGACGACCTCCGGGTGCTCGACATCGCCACGGGCTCGGGTTGCATCGCCATCGCCCTCGCCCGCACGCTCCCATTCGCGCAGGTCACGGCCCTCGACATCTCACGGGAGGCCCTGACGGTGGCCCGGAGCAACGCCGAGCGTCTCAAAACCCGCATCCGCTTCATCGAGGCCGACATCTTCTCCTGGACGCCCGCAGCCGATTCTTTCGACATCATCGTCAGCAACCCCCCATATATAGATGAGTCGGAACGCGCCGAAATGGAGCCTAACGTCGTCGACTACGAACCGGCCTCGGCCCTCTTCGTACCCGACGCCGACCCCCTCCGCTTCTACTCGCGCATCACACCCCTCGCGGCCTCGGCCCTCACCCCGGGCGGCGCCCTCTACTACGAGATCAACCCCCGCCACGCCGCCCAGTTGGCCGCCGACATCCGCGCCGCAGGCTTCTCCGACGTAGAAATAATCCGCGACTCCTTCGGCCGCGACCGCTTCATCACCGCTAAAAAGCCTCTGTAGCATGAAACCAATCACATACGATGCCGCACGCCAACGAATGGCCGCCCTCTGTGCCCGCTCCGAACAATGCGAGGCCGACATCCGCCAGAAGCTCTACCGCCTCGGCCTCTCCTCGGCCGAAGTGCAACGCCTCATCGAGGAGCTCACGGCCGGCCGCTTCATCGACAATGCCCGCTTCGCCCGAAGTTTCGCCCGCGACAAATGCCGCTTCTCCTGCTGGGGACGCAACCGTATCCGCCTCGAACTCAAGATGCGGCGCATCTCCGCCCCCGACATCGAGCAGGCCCTCGAAGCCATCGACGAAGCCGATTACCTCGACGCCATCCGTCGCGCCACAGCCGCCAAAGGTCGCTCGCTCGATCTCAACGGCCCCGACGCGCGCGCTGAGCGCCTCAAGCTCTTCCGCCATCTCCTCTCGCGCGGCTTCGAGTCAAACCTCGCCTCCGACGCCATCAAAGAATTCGTATCCAAACCCGAATAAA
>CAZGJH010000090.1:5397-7405 GCA_964525735.1 uncultured Sangeribacter sp. | reverse complement strand
CCCCTCTCCTCCCTCATCCAGGATATGAAATACCGCCGCTTCCCCGACATCGGCAACCTCCTCGGAGCCACGGCCGGATCGGAACTCTTCTCTACCGGATTCTTCGACGGCATCGACATCATACTCCCCATCCCGATGCACTTCCTCAAGCGCCTCCGACGCGGCTACAACCAGACCGACCACATCGCCGAGGGCATCTCTTCGGCCACAGGCATCGCCGTCTCCCACACCCTCCGCGCCGTCAGAGGCCATCGCACCCAGACGGCCCTCAGCCGCGAGGAACGCCTCAAGAACACCTCCGGCCTCTTCCAAGTAAAAGACCCTCAGGCGGTTGAGCAGAAGCACGTGCTCCTCGTCGACGACATCTGCACCACCGGCTCCACCATCATCTCGGCCGCTGAAGCCGTGTGGCAAGCTCGCCCCGCAGCCCTCAGCATCCTCACCATCGGCGTCACCTTTTAACACTATTTCACTCGCTGCATAATCTTTTTTCAGTGGGTTTTTTGTTTAATATTTGGATATTTTTGGAGATAGATGTAACTTTGCATTATATTCTCTCTCCTCCCAATGTGTAACCTCTCTCCGTAGAAAGCATTAGCTCTCTCCGTAGAAATGAAAAAACAATAAAGTATTATGAAAAAACCGGACAGAATCCTTGCTGAGAAACTTCTGCAAATCAGTGCGATAAAGCTCCAACCTCAGAACCCATTCGTATGGGCGTCCGGATGGAACTCACCTATTTATAACGACAACCGTCGCATCCTCTCTTACCCGGATATCCGCAGCCTCGTCAAAATCGAGTTCGCGCGCAATATCCTCGAAGCATACCCCGACAGCCAGGCCATCGCAGGCGTGGCTACCGGCGCCATCGCCATGGGCGCCCTCGTGGCCGACGTCCTCGGCCTCCCCTACGTCTACGTCCGCTCCACTCCTAAAGACCATGGCCTCGAAAACCTTATCGAAGGCAACCTCAAACCCGGCACGAAAGTCGTTGTCATCGAAGACCTTATCTCTACCGGCGGCAGCTCGCTCAAAGCCGTCGAAGAGCTCCGCAACTACGGCTGCGAGGTAGTCGGAATGGTTTGCCTCTTCAACTATCAGTTCCCGATGGCCGTGAAACGCTTCCGCGAGGCCGACGTCAACCTCGTATCGCTCTGCACCTACTCCACGATGCTCGAAGCCGCCGAGGAGATCAACTACATCTCACCCTCCGAGGCCGAAGCGCTCCGCGAATGGCGCAAAGACCCCGCCATCTGGGCCCCCGAAAATATCATCTAATTAAAAAACCAGATTAAAATGTCAACATATAAAAGCGACTCCGTAACTCTCAATACATCAGCCGAGAACCTCTTCTCCCGCCTTTCCAACCTGGAGAACCTCAAGGCGATGCTCGACAACGCTCCCGCCGACGCCATCCCCGCCGACAAGCGCGAAATGCTCGAGAGCATCACCATCACTCCCGACTCCATCTCCGTGCCTGCCGGCCCCGTCGGCTCGCTCACATTCCGCGTCGTGGAGAAAGTGGAGCCAACTCTCGTGAAGCTCTCGGCCGAAAATTCACCCATGCCGCTCACCCTCGCCCTCGACATCACCCCCAAGGGCCCGGAAGAGTGCGCAGCGAAGGTCGACATCGACATCGCTCTCCCCGCTATGCTCAAACCCATGATCGGCGGCCAAATTCAGAAAATGGCCGACCAATTCGGTCAGATTCTTAAATCAATTCCCTTCTCTTGAGAGCATATCTATCTACAATAAAGATACTTATCCTCACGGTCGCGTCGCTCGCGGCTGCGGGGCTTTCGGCGTGTCATGACGTCGACGACGAACGCATCCCCAACTTCGCCGTCAACATCAACCTCGGCAACCCGGCCCTCTGGAACACCTACGGCGTCCCCGGCTACGGCTACCACCGCAACTTCATCCTCACCTCCGACCTCCGCGTCCCCGCCGATTTCGCCTACAATCAGCAGAGCGCCACCGGCTTCGGCGGCATCCTCCTCATCGGCGG
>CAZGJH010000090.1:2434-5297 GCA_964525735.1 uncultured Sangeribacter sp. | reverse complement strand
TCGCCTACAATCAGCAGAGCGCCACCGGCTTCGGCGGCATCCTCCTCATCGGCGGAATGGACCCCTTCATCACCGAGACCAACTGTCCGCTGGCCTACGACCTCGCGTGCCCCGTCGAAATGAAAGCCGACATCCGTGTGCGCATCGAAGGGGAGCTCTACGAGGCCGTGTGCCCCGTCTGCGGCTCTCACTACGACGTCACAATGGCAGGCGGCGCACCACTATCCGGCCCTGCCGCAACCCACCGATACGGCCTCCGCCGTTATCAGTGCATTCCCACCGGCAACGGTGGCTATCTGATTATCAACTGACTCTCAGACAGTTATTAACCGAGAAAATAAGAGACTACAACCCTCCATGGACTTGATCGAAAGTCTTTTCTACATGCTGTGGCGTGGCATCGCCATCGGAATCCTGATCTCAGCCCCAATGGGCCCGGTCGGTATTCTCTGCATACAGCGAACCCTCGACAAAGGACGACACACCGGTTTCTACACCGGCGTGGGGGCTGCTATATCCGATCTTCTCTACTGCCTCCTCACCGGATTCGGTCTCTCTTTCATCGAAGATTTCGTAGAACAAAACCAAAACACGCTACAAATCTTCGGTAGCATCGTGCTCATCGGCTTCGGCATCTACATCTTCCGAAAACGACCCTCGAAAACCTGGCGCACACCCGAAATCCAGGAATCCTCACCCAAGAAAAACATCCTCGCCGGATTCCTCTTCACATTCTCTAATCCCTTGATACTCTTCCTGATAATCGGACTCTTCGCCCGCTTCAGCTTCCTTGTGCCAGATATGCGCTGGTATCACTATATCGTTGGTTACGTGGGTATTGTAGCCGGCGCCCTCGGGTGGTGGTGGCTTGTAACGTTCCTCATCGACAAGCTCCGCGCCCACTTCAGCGCGCGCACCATGATCTGGATCAACCGCGTCATCGGCGTCGTCATCCTCATCTTCGCCATCGTCGGCATCGTCACCGGCCTCACCCCCCTCCTCTAATCCCTCCCCCATGCCAATCCCTTCAAAGCTTTCCACCTCCCCATCCCTCCCAAATCTTTCCACCTCCTTATCAATTAGGAGTATTTTCGGCATTGTTTTATTACTACTAATCAGTCTTTTACCCCTACCTTGCCGCGCCGCTGATTCAAGCAAAAAGGCGTTGTATTTCAACGCTGGCCGAGGCTATGATCCATTTTCAAAAGCCACCGCAGAAGGCGTTCTCTTATCCAATTCCACCTCAGAAACTCTCTCAGATTCAATCATATTGCCAGAGCCGACACAGGCAGCAACCCTCTCATTCCGAATCAACAACCGCCACGCACACCCATCCCGCAATTACACCTACCGCCTCCCAGACGGCACCGAAAAAACCGCCAAAAACCCCACCTGGTCCCTCTTCCTCCGCGACACCTCGGGCCAACGCCTCCTCCTCACCATCTCCACCCAAGAATCTGCCGGCCCCCTCTCCTCCGAGCCCCTCACCCACCTCGCCATCACCAACCAGCTCTCCTCCCTCTCGCACCCCTCCGCCGGCCCGTCCGAGTCCTGGTCCGGTGAGCAAGCTTCAGCTTGCCAAGTGCCCTCAAGCCAGCTCCCCTTCCACGGCGAAACCCTCTGGTCCCTCTCTCTCACCGAAGGGCAGCTCTCAATAATAGCCGGCGCCCACGAGCCCACCCGCCTCCTCACCACCTCGTCTCCCCTCAAAGATCTCAAGGCGATAGGCTTTTCAGCCGCCCCAGGCGGCGAAATCCTCCTCTCCGACATCGCCCTCCTCCCCACTCCGACCCTCGCCCCCGTCTACGACCCCTCCGCCCTCCCGATAAACGACCAGGACCCCCTCACAGGTTACTGGCAAATCTTCGACCGCACCCTCGAAGAATCACTCCTCCGCCTCGGAGGAGATTACAAAATAGCGGTCGTGAAAACCGATCACGACCGCTACGCTATGATATATCTCGCCGGAGCAAAAGTAAACGCCGCCCAGTGGGTCCCAGGCACCGTAAAAGGCTGGCTTACACCCACCGCCTTCCCCGGACTCTTCGACCTTGAATGGTTTGACGCCGAAGGTAAACCCCTCTCCCACTCCATCACGGCGCAACTCACCGACGAAGGCATCCTCACAATCCAATTCCCCTACCAATCATCCGTAATCCGCCTCCGCAAACTCTAAGCAAACCAACGCATTACGTCCGGCAGCTTACCAGCCTCCCGACGCGCCACCGCCTCCGGTGCTTCCGCCGCCAAAACCGCCGCCGAAGCCACCTCCGCCGCCGAAGCCGCCACCAAAGCCTCCGCCGAAACCGCCGCGGCGTCCTCTCCTACGGCTCGCAATCGCCGCAGCAGCTGCCGCAGCCGCAACTTCCGCCGGATCAGGCTTTTTCGGTATTCGGTAGCGCTTCCGGTTCTGGTGGTGGCAGTAAAGACACTCATAAATCTTCTCCCCTTCACCCTCCTGGCGAATCGTGGCAGGCACCACCGTGTGGTCCTTCACCTCCGTCATCGCTATCGTGTGGCAATTCGGACACTCCGTATACTTCAACTGCTTAGCCTTGAACGGATAACGCTCCACAGCGTCACATTTCGGGCACACCCACACGTCATAGTCTACGGTCTTGAGCCGCTCCTCCAAATCCTGCGAAGGCGACAGCATCGCGTTGTCTTCCTGCTCATTGAGCTTGCGCATCTTAGTGCCACACACCTCACACTTTATCGGCTTGTTGCGGGCGCGCCAACGCATCCACTCCGCCAAGAGGGCCGTAATCAGGCCGAGTCCCAACGAGAACGCAGCCAAAAGCCAGAACGTCAACTGACTGTTCTGCCATATCAGCGCGCGCTGGTAGCGGTCCTTCCCCCGCGC
>CAZGJH010000090.1:0-2334 GCA_964525735.1 uncultured Sangeribacter sp. | reverse complement strand
TCAACTGACTGTTCTGCCATATCAGCGCGCGCTGGTAGCGGTCCTTCCCCCGCGCCCTGAAGAGATCATAGATGAAAAGCCCCAGGGAGACGGCAAACACGATCGCGATAAGCCCCAAGAACACCTCCTTTATGTCGGAGCCGTCGATGGGCGCCTCATCGTTTTCCCACGCATCCTTCTGGCTACTCTTCAGTTCCTCAGCCAATTGAGGGTCAGAGAGCACGTCGGCCACATCGTTGGCCGAAGCCTCAACGGCCGCGTTCAGATCTCCCTCCTTCATGTTGGCCACGATCGAGCGGTCGATAATCTTCTTCGCCGAAATATCGGGCAACGCACCCTCCACGCCGTAGCCCGTCTGGATACGGGCACGCCGCTGCTCGGGCGCGATCAGGATGAGCACGCCGTTATCCTTGTCGCTCTTACCCAGGCCCCAGCTCGTAAACAGCTGCTCGGTAAACTCCTCGATCGGCACGTCGCCAATCGACGGCACCACCGCCACAGCCACCTCAGCCGACGTCTGCTGCCTCAGCTGGTAAAGCCGCTCATTTACACGCGCTTTCACCGACGGGTCGAGCAGATTGCCAGGGTCGGCCACATACACACGCCGGTCGGCGATGTTCGGATTCGTCACATCGCCCGGAGCATAATCCCTTGCAAAGGCCATCATGGCCATCACCATTATCCCTATCAAAAACCCAATTCTATTCATTTTCAATCAAACTCTTAGTCCCGTGAGGCGTCTTCAGGCGCCCCCCAAATTATGAATTATGAATTCCTAAACCGCTGGCAACGAATGCCCATTCAGCTTCCGGAAAAGATCGAGCGCATACACATCCGTCATACCCGACACATGATCCAACACGCTCTGAACCCTCTCGTAAAGCCCCTCGGCCCTCACCTCATACTGCCTCGGCATCTTCATCAGCAGCAACTTCGACGAATTCCGCTCCGGATGCAACACAGCCTCCATCAGCTCATCCATCAGATAAGTGAGGATCCGGTTGCCGGCAATCTCCACATCCACCACGTCCGGCGCGGTGTAAATCTTACCCCAAGCCGTAGCCGAGCAACTGCTGTAGGCCTCACGAAGTCTCGGCTCGATCAGCTGCACGAGCGGACGGAGCATCTCCCCCGCCAACAACGCCTCCTCATTCTCAGCGAACACCTGTGCACAACTCCCTACCATCGCCCCGATTACGTTTGAGCGCAGATAGCCCACCTGCTCGTTCGGGTCGTCGAGATGATCCATCGCACGCTGCATCCTCTGCTGACCCTCCGTCGGGAAAAACGCTAAAAACAAGCGGCGCACCTCCTCCGTCGGGATAATCCCCAAGCGGTGAGAATCCTCGATATCCATCACTTGGTAACAGATATCGTCGGCCGCCTCCATCAGATACACAAGCGGATGGCGCGCAAACACCCCGGGAGACGTCTCCGGAATGCCCAACTCCTTGGCCACCCTCCGGTAAGCCTCCTCCTCCGACGAAAAGAAACCGAACTTCCCCTTCTCCCCGGCCTGGAGCGACGTCCACGGATATTTCACGATGGCCGCCAGCGACGAGTAAGTCA
This sequence comes from uncultured Sangeribacter sp., assembly GCA_964525735.1. Taxonomy (GTDB): domain Bacteria; phylum Bacteroidota; class Bacteroidia; order Bacteroidales; family Muribaculaceae; genus Lepagella. The sequence continues at coordinate 765 of CAZGJH010000090.1, read as the reverse complement.
TCGCGAAGCCACCCTTGCGGCGTCCGCTGAATTGATGAGTGAGCAGGCGAAACGAATTGGCGTTACCCTCGAAGAGCGACACATCGCCCCACTGCTGAGCCGTCAACTGCGGTTGCAAGCTCTGCCCCTTACCCTCCGTAAACCACGTCGAGATCGTCTTCTCGCCCGAATGTCCGAACGGCGGGTTACCCAAGTCGTGCGACAGACAAGCCGTAGCCACGATATCCGGAATGTTCATCAGAGCGTCCCACTCCGGCTTCCCGGCATACTTCGGAGCCAGGCGCAGCCACACCTCCCGAGCCATCGAGCGTCCCACCGACGACACCTCCAAACTGTGCGTCAGTCGGTTGTGCACGAAGATACTCCCTGGCAGCGGAAACACCTGCGTCTTATTCTGAAGCCGCCTGAACGGCGACGAGAAAATCAGCCTGTCGTAATCGCGCTGGAAGTCGCTCCGAATATGCGTCCGCGGGTCATGAAACTCCTCCATCCCCAGCCTCTTATCGCTAATCAATCCTTGCCACTCCATAATCAAAACCTAAATAATTGTTTCCCCTAATCACCATCCCAAGTCATCATATGATTTCCCAGGTCAACGTAGGGACATGCCTTTGGCATGTAGCGGAGCCCACAAAAGCACCTTCTCACCGAGTCCTGGACCCGAGAGGCGTCTTCAGGCGCCTATCACTCGCAAATTTAATCAATTTCCCCGAATCTACAAAAACCTCCTCACCCCTCCCTCACAACAAGCACAATTTATACCTC